>JAGCZA010000084.1 GCA_017960525.1 Prevotella sp. | reverse complement strand
TGAAAAGGATGATTGAAGATGCTGCGGAACCACCTCCTGACAATGCGGAAATCGAATGAGGGGGCTTGTCGTAAACACAAAACATCCAAAATACTGTGTTACAGTAAGTTGGAATGGGGATTGTTATGTTTAGCGGACAGTAATAAAAAACTATATTTTGCGGTACTCGGAAGGCGACATACCATAGGCGTTGCGGAAGAGTCGGGCAAGGGTTGCACGGCTGGGGATGCCCGCAAGTTCGCCAATGATGGCGATGGGGTCGTCGGTGGTCTTCAGCAGACGGGCGACGTGCTCCAGACGGTAGCGGGTGATGAAGTCGCCCGGGGTCTCACCTTTCGAGTACTGGCGGATGGCCTGCTCCAAATATTTAGCATTGGTGCCGAGCAGCCGTGCCAGCGAGTCGCGGTTCAGTGTCTCGTCGGTATAGGGCTGCTGCTCTTCCATCAGCAAACAGAGGCGGCGGTAAAGTTGCTGCTCGGTGGTGAGTTGCTCCTCGGGAGCAGCCTGCAACTGCGCCATCTCCTGCTGCTCTTCCTGTCGGCGCTGCTCTATCTCCTCGTAAAATTTGCGGTTCTTGGCCGTCAACACCTTATTATATTGATAGGTGCGCCAGAGCAGATAAGCAATGAGGAGGCAGACGAGGAGCACGGCGGCTAGAATGATGCGATGGATGGTGAGCGTATGCTGTTTTTCTATAATCTCGGTTTCCTGAAGTTTGATTTCTTGTTGCTGCTCCATATCGGCCCGTCGTTCTATGAGACGCACGGAGTCGGTTAACTGCCGTATACGGTTGCCCAAGGCCAAGGCTTCTCCTATGCGTCCAGCCTTTTGCAACGCATCGTATTCGAGCATCATGCGGGAGTTGATGTAGGCAATGGAAATGGGCCCGCCTGCAGCGCGGTAGATGGAGTCGGACTGGCGATAGAGCCGGATGGACTCGTCATAGCGGTCGGTCATCGCCAAGTAACGGGCTTCGACAACGATGTCGGTGTGGGACAGTCCGTCGGCCTGGCGGTGTTTCTGGAAAAGAGCCTCGGCCTTGTCGCGCTGGCCGTTTGCCGCATAGAGCGTTGCCTGGCTGATGGTCACATTGTTTCGGCGGAACTGGAGAACTTTGTCTGGCACCTCGGGGCAGCGTGCAAGACGAGCCACCGCCGTATCGCCTTTCGCCACCAACGGCAGTGCCTTGTCAGCCTTGCCATTCTCGATGTATAAGTCTGTCATCTCTAAAATGCCATAGAACAAGGGGTCTATCTCCCAGTAGTCCTTCGGTTGCTTCATACCCTCCATCATAAGGTCGATGCTCTCCAGATAAAGACGCTCGGCCTCGTCGAAGTGTCCTATATGATTTTCGCACTCTGCCTTTCGCTCCAATGCATTGCAACGTATCGTCAGTGCCATTTGGCTACTATCATTCTCAATTTCGGCCAGGATATCGTCAGCCTTCTGGATAGCCTTTCCGTTCTCCCCGTTTTCCGCATGCCATTTGACCATCAGCAGCAGGGCCGAATAATAGGTTTTGTCCTTATGCTTCGGTCCGGGGTCGGCCTGGGCCAGTTCACCGTAAAATGCCGCCATCCGTTTCTGGCCGATATTCCAAAAAACATTGACTTTAATGAGATTGGCATCTGACGCAGAAAGCACACCTGCCTGCTCGGCACTATCCACCCGTGCCAACGCCTGTTTGGGATTCTTAAACATCAGACCCTTCAGTTCGTTTATCAGCCTATCCGCCTCTGCACTGCGGTCAATCTTCGCACAGCCCATCGACAGGGCCAACGAAGCAAATAACAAAAGTTGTATTGCCTTTTTCATAATAACACATTCAGATCCATAACCATCTCTGGGGATAAGAGACTATCTTCTTGAATGGTGCAAATGTACAACAAATATGCGAAATCAGCAAATTTTAAATCACTTTTTTATAATCTACACAAATGTCATCAAAATAGTTTATATAACGCAATAAACACCTACTGGATTTATATGCCTTCTACTGGGAGTTTGGTTCGTCCAAACTCCGAGTTTGGTTCGTCCTAACTGGTAGTTTGGTTCGTCCAAACTTCTGGGCTACAAAAATCACTTTTCCCTTCCCCTTCAAGGGAGGGGAGCGGCTGCGCCGTGATACACCGAAGAAAATGACTGCCCCCAAAAATATTGCGGAAAAAGAGAAAGAAAAGCGTGTGTTTTTGCTTCTGTTATAAGAAAAATGTGTAACTTTGCACGCAAAAGAAACAATTGAACTATGAAACTGATAAGTTGGAACGTGAACGGGCTGAGGGCCTGTGAAGGAAAGGGATTTAGTGACGTGTTCGGCCAACTGGACGCCGACTTCTTCTGCCTGCAGGAGACGAAAATGCAGCAGGGGCAGCTCGACCTGGCCTTCCACGGCTACGACTCTTACTGGAACTACGCCGAGAAAAAGGGCTACAGCGGCACCGCCATCTTCACACGCCACAAGCCGATAGGCGTGACGATGGGCATCGGCATCGACGAACACGACCACGAGGGCCGCGTCATCACGTTAGAGATGGAGCAGTTCTTCCTCGTGAACGTCTACACGCCCAATTCGCAGGACGAGTTGAAGCGCCTGGACTATCGCATGCGCTGGGAAGACGATTTCCAGGCCTATCTGCGCGGCCTCGACGCCAAGAAGCCCGTCATCGTCTGCGGCGACATGAATGTGGCCCACGAGGAGATTGACCTGAAAAATCCCAAGAGCAACCGCCGTAACGCCGGCTTCACCGATGAGGAACGGCAGAAGTTCACGCAGTTGCTGGAAAGCGGCTTCACCGACACTTTCCGCTGGCTGCACCCTGAAGAGGTGACCTATTCGTGGTGGAGTTACCGCTTCCAGGCCCGCCAGAAGAACGCAGGCTGGCGCATCGACTACTTCGTCGTCTCCGACCGCCTGCGCCCCGCCGTTGCCTCAGCCACAATCCACACCGCCATCCTCGGCAGCGACCACTGCCCAGTAGAGCTGGAACTGGCCTGACGCTCAGAAAGGGTGGGGTACTGCTGCATCGTCTGTCCGACGTTTGTGGCAGCTTGCCGCAATTGGGTCTTCAATCCTCACCCCTCTGCCCTCTTGCCAGCTGGGCCATACGCGATAATATGGTGGAAATGTCGGCCACATCCACCTTCCCGTCGCCGTTCACGTCAGCCGCCTGTTGTGGCTCATCTGCCCCGCCAGCCATCACGCTGAGGACACTCGAAATGTCCGCCACATCCACCTTGTTGTCGCCGTTCACGTCACCCTCCGGCTGCTCGCTGACCTCAATCTCCACAATATTCTGGAACTCCTTCCAGCCCTCCGTAGCCTCATACTTCTCCTTTGTTCCCTTGGGGACGTAGAGGGTGGCAGAGGTGAACTGATCGTAAGAACGCCAAAACACATCCTCACTAATTGTAAACGGTTCGTGAATCAACGAGGTAACGCTTGTCAGGCCGCTGCAGTAATAGAAAGCATAGTCTCCTATGCTCGTCACGCTGTTGGGAATCGTGACGGAGGTCAGGCCGCTGCAACCATGGAAAGCATAGTCTCCTATGCTCGTCACGCTGTTGGGAATCGTGACGGAGGTCAGGCCGCTGCATTCATAGAAAGCATAGTTTCCTATGCTCGTCACGCTGTTGCCAATCGTGACGGAGGTCAGGCCGCGGCAACCATGGAAAGCATAGTCTCCTATGCTCGTCACGCTGTTGGGAATCGTGACGGAGGTCAGGCCGCTGCATAGATAGAAAGCATAGTCTCCTATGCTCGTCACGCTGTTGGGAATAGTGACGAAGGTCAGGCCGCTGCAATAAGAGAAAGCCTCCTCTCCTATGCTCGTCACGCTGCCCGGAATCGTGACAGAGGTCAGACCGCTGCAACGAGAGAAAGCAGAGTTTCCTATGCTCGTCAGGCCTTCTGGGATAACCGTGTTGTTGCAGCCTTGGATTAATGTGTTGCTTGTCGTTTCAATGATAGCATTGCAGTTGTCACGTGAATCATAAACAGGATTCCCTTCTTTAACTGAAATGGAAGTAAGGCCACTACAAGCAGAGAAAGCTCCGTTTTCTATGCTTGTCACGCTTGAAGGGATGGTGACGCTGGCCAGACTAATACAAAATACAAAAGACAGACTGCCAATGGTTGTCACGCCCTCCGAAATGGTGACGGAGGTCAGGCCGCTACAATTATAGAAAGATTCAAAACCGATACTGGTCACGCTCGAAGGGATGGTAACGCCGGTCAGGCCGCTGCAATTCTGAAAAGCCCAACGCCTTATACTGGTCACGCTCGAAGGGATAACAAGGTCTTTCACCTCCTCACCATTCAGAAAAAGATGCCGGGCAAAAAATAGTGGAGAGGCCCATCTATCATTTAATTCTATCCCGCACCAAGCAGCAATATCCGTAATATGTACTGCTGTTAAGCCATCGCATAAACCGAAAGCCTGATAGCCGATGCTGGTCAAACTCGAAGGGATGGTGACGCTGGTCAGGCCGCTGCAACCACGGAAAGCACAGAACCCTATGCTCGTCACGCCTTCTCCTAATATAATTTCTTTGATGGATTTATTTCCTTGAAACCAATTGGCAACTTCTTTACAAGAAATAGTAACGCTGGTTAGGCTGCTGCAATCCAAAAAAGCAGCAGGTCCCATACTCGTCACGCTGCCAGGAATCGTGACGGAGGTCAAGCCTCTGCAGCCATAGAAAGCATCGTTGCCTATACTGGTCACACCCTCTGGGATGGTTACGGAGGTTAGGCCGCTGCAACCAGAGAAAGCCTGGTCCCCTATGCTCGTCACGCTATTGGGAATCGTCACGGAGGTCAGGCTGCTGCAATCTCTGAAAGCATAGTCTACTATGCTCGTCACGCTGTATACCCGTCCATAGTAATCGGTAACAGAAGGTGGGATGTCTACACTACCGGCGTACCCGCCAGATTTTGGAGCCACCCTGGCCTCTCCTCTATAACTGTCAAAATAGTAGTTGATACCGTCAATTTCTTCTGCGCTTACCATTAGTGGCAGGAGCGTCAGAATGAATAAGGATAATAGTTTCTTCATTGAAGTTATTGTTAATTGGTTCATAATTCGGGGTTAGGAAAACACAAAAAGAAAACGTGAGCAATTTACTTCGCTTACGTTCCTTCCAGGTATCGCCAAACACCTAACTATCTTAAACGAGTAAAGGCTCACGCCCTCGGGCGCGAACCGTCGACTTCTGTTCTTGATAGTTCTTTCGATTTTGGCGATTTCGGAAAGGAACAAGAATCAAAGCGGACGCTTCAACGTATATGTCTGTTTATTTATTTCAGCCCATAGGCAATTGTTTGGTTTTAAGGGTTCAACATACTAACGGCGGCAAAGTTAGCGAAAAAGAGCGACACGGCCAAAGGTTTTCGCACTTTTCTTTGGCGGTTCGGCGGAAAATGTGTATTTTTGCAGCGTTGTTATAATCGTCAAGCATCAAGATGGGAATATTTATCAATAGGGGGAACGCCGATTTCCAGCGGATACTCAACGGAGAGTATGTTGACAAGACAGGCTTGATTGCAGTGGTGAACAAGACACTTTTCTCTGAGAAGAGCATGAGCTGCGTGACGCGCTGCCGCCGCTTCGGCAAGTCGATGGCGGCGAAGATGCTGTGCGCCTACTACGATGACTCGTGCGACTCGCGCAGCCTCTTCGCAGGACTGGAGGCAGAGAAGGATGCCTCGTTTGAGAAGCACCTGAACAAGTACCCGGTCATATACATTGATATGACTTCGTTTATCACCCGGTTCAAGGACGATGACAATATTGTAAGCTACATAGACCGCGAAGTGCGCGAGGAGATACAGACGGTCTATCCCGACGTTCCTGTCCAAGAGGGCGACGACCTGATGAAGTTTCTGTTGCGCGTGGTGCTGAAGACCCGGAAGCCCTTCTTCTTCATCATTGACGAGTGGGACGCCATTTGTCGCGAATTTCCTTCCGGCTCGAAAGGTCTGGACAGTTACGTGAACTGGCTGCGCCGCATGTTCAAGGACGTGAGTGCCAATACAGCCTTCGCTGGGGTGTATATGACGGGCATCCTGCCCATTAAGAAATATGACACGCAGTCGGCTCTGAACAATTTCCTGGAGTACTCTATGGTGGAGCCTCGCAGAATGGCCACCTATTTCGGTTTTACCAAGGACGAGGTGCGCACACTGGCGGCCAGACACCATATAGACTATGACGAGCTGGAAGCATGGTACGACGGTTACCAGATAGGCGACGAACCGTCGATATTCAACCCCAACTCAGTCATGCAGGCTGTGGACATTGGCCGCTGCCGCAGTTTCTGGGGCGGCACGGCCACCTTCAAGGTGGTGTCTGGATATATTGACATGAACTTTGAAGGGCTGAAGGACGACATCATCAGCATGTTGGCCGGTGACCGATGTTTTGTAGACCCGACGGGATTCCAGAACGACCTGAAGGAGGTGCACAGCCGTGACGACGTGCTCACCGTTCTCATCCACTTGGGCTATCTGAGCTTCGATTGGCGCGAAAGCGAGTGCTATATCCCCAACTACGAGGTGGCTGGCGAGATGGTGAATGCCGTCAAGGACGTCAAGTGGCAGCATGTGGCCGATGCCCTGCAGCTGTCGAAGCAGCTGCTCAAGGCCACCATTGCTGGCGACGAAGAAGCCGTAGCCCATGCCGTAGAGGCAGCCCACAGCGATGACACGAGCATCCTCAGCTATAACGATGAGAACTCCCTGGCCTGTGTTATCAGTATTGCCTATTATTACGCCCAAAACGACTATCACGTCCATCGCGAGTATGCCACGGGCAAAGGCTTTGCCGACTTGGTGATGATACCACGCAAGAATGTCACCAAGCCAGCCCTAATTATAGAACTGAAGAAGGACAAGGATGCCCGTACAGGTATTGACCAGATAAAGGAGCGCAAGTATCCTCAGAAAGTGGCTGAATATACTGGCGACATCCTTCTTGTTGGCATCAGCTACGACACAGAGACGAAGCAACACTCCTGCAAGATAGAAAGGTGGGAGAAAGTTTGATTGCGGCTACATCTTTGTCGCTCGACGGTCAGACGATGAGGTCGCTGCCTAATTTTTTGGCGAGTGCGTCGCGTATCTCCTTGATTTCTTTGAACTGCTGCATCAGCTGCATCGTCTGTTCGACGTTTGTGGCAGCTTGCCGCAGTTGGGCCTGTATTTGCTTCAGCTGGTCTTCGAGGATGGCGAGGCGGTAGTCCATCACAAGGTGTAGGATGCGCTGGCGCAGGCTTCCCTCTTTTTCGGGCATGGTGAAGCGGCCAGTCAGCTGGTGGCGGTCGAAGAGCAGGCTGGTGGCAAGCTGGCTGATTTGCGGGTCGGGATGGCGGGTGAAGTAAGCCTCGGCCTTAAAACCGGCATCCGCCAGCTGTCGTGCGACGGCCTCGGCCAGTATCTGCTGGTGGAGGGGAGAGGCAAACTGGAGTCCGTCTTGCGCGAGGTCGAAGTCGATGTACTGGGCGACGGAGAGTGAGATGGTGCCGCCGTCGTCGGTCTCTACATCCTTGAAAATGATTTCATCGCCGTGGCGGACAAGCTCTTGTACCAGAAGACGCTCGGCCTCAGCCCCGACAGCACTTCTCCCGTGCCCTTCTTTGGAAGGATGAGGAATGGTAAGGCTGGAAGGCGGGCTTGTAGTCGATGGTTCGCCCGTTTCAGCACTCGTGGCTTCTTCTGCTCCTAAATTCCTGCTTTCGCGCACCCTTTCTTTTTCCTTTTCTTCTTGGTCGGCGCGGATGTACTTGTTCATCTCGGCAATGAGCGTCTGCTCCTTGATGCCGATGCGCTGGGCGAAGTCAGAGATGTAGGTGGAACGCAGAATCTGGTCGGGGATGACGCTGATGCTCTTGACGATGCCGCCGATGCCCTCGCTCCGCTTTACGGGGTCGGTGACGCCCTGGACGGTGAGCCGCGTCTTGAAAGTGATGAAGTCGGCCTGGTTGTCATCGATGTATTTCTTGAGTTCCTCTGTGCTGTGCTTGCGGGCGAAAGAGTCGGGGTCGTCGCCGTCGGGGAGGAGGAGCACCTTGATGTTCATACCCTCGGCCAGGAGCATGTCGGTGCCGCGCATAGCAGCATGGATGCCTGCCTCGTCGCCGTCGTAGAGCAGGGTGATGTTCGAGGTGAAGCGATGGAGCATGTGTATCTGGTGGATGCTGAGAGCGGTGCCGCTGTTGGCCACCACGTTCTCAATGCCCGCCTGGTGCATGGCAATGACGTCGGTGTAGCCCTCGACCATAAAGACGCGGTCTTCCTTGACGATGGCCTTCTTGGCCTGGTAGATGCCATAGAGTTCGCGCTCCTTGTGGTAGATGTCGGAGTCGGGCGAGTTGACATACTTCTGCGCCACGCCCTTGGTGCGGGAGTCGAGCACTCGGCCTCCGAAGGCGACAACCTTGCCAGAGACGTTGAGCCAGGGGAAGATGGCACGGCCGGAATAGCGGTCGTAGAAGCCCCGCTCGTTCTCTATGCAGAGTCCTGTCTTTACGAGGAAATCCTTTTGGTATCCCTTGGCAGTGGCGGCCGTTGCCAATGCGTCGCGCCGTTGCGGTGCATAGCCCAACTGGAAGCGCTCGATGATGTCGTCGCGGATACCACGGCTGCGGAAGTATTGCTTGCCGATGGCAATGCCGTCGGGGTCGTTCTTCAGCGTGTCGTGAAACCAGTCGCGTGCCCACTCATTGACAACGAAGAGCGACTCGCGCTCGTTCTGCGCGGCCCGCTCCTCGTCGGTGAGTTCTTTCTCGACAATCTCAATGTTGTATTTTCTGGCCAGCCAGCGCAGCGCCTCGGGGTAGGTAATCTGCTCGTGCTCCATCAGGAAACCGGCAGGCGTGCCGCCCTTGCCGCATACGAAGCAATGGCAGATGTTCTTGGCCGGCGAGACCATAAAGGAAGGGTTGCGGTCGTCGTGAAACGGACACAACCCCTTATAGTTCACGCCCGCTTTGCGCAGGGTGACAAACTCTCCTACAACATCGACAATGCGAGCGGCATCGAGAATCTTGTCTACAGTAGCCCTGTCAATCACTTGTCGCTGTCGCTGATGGCTTGCAAGATTTGTGCCTCAATCTCCTCGCACAACTCTGGGTTGTCTTTGAGCAACTGCTTGGTGGCGTCGCGGCCCTGGCCCAACTTCGAGTCCTGATAACTGAACCAGGAACCGCTCTTCTTGATAATATTGTACTCCACGCCGAGGTCCAGGATTTCTCCCGTCTTGGAAATGCCTTCGCCGAAGGTGATTTCAAACTCGGCCTTGCGGAAGGGAGGTGCCACTTTGTTCTTCACCACCTTGACACGCACTTGGTTGCCAATGACATTTTCACCGTCCTTGATGCTGGTGACGCGGCGGATGTCCAGACGCACCGAGGCATAGAACTTCAGGGCATTGCCGCCCGTGGTGGTCTCTGGGTTGCCGAACATGACACCAATCTTCTCGCGCAACTGGTTGATGAAGATGCAGGTGGTGTTGGTCTTGGCAATGGTGGCCGTCACCTTGCGCAGGGCCTGGCTCATCAGGCGGGCGTGGAGACCTACGGCTGAGTCGCCCATATCGCCCTCAATCTCCTTCTTGGGCGTGAGGGCGGCCACCGAGTCGATGACAATGATGTCAATGGCGGCGGAACGAATGAGTTGGTCGGCAATCTCCAGCGCCTGCTCGCCATTGTCGGGCTGGGAGATATAGAGGTTGTCCACATCGACGCCCAGTTTCTGAGCATAGAAGCGGTCGAAGGCGTGCTCTGCGTCGATGAAGGCAGCGATGCCGCCAGCCTTCTGTGCCTCGGCAATGGCGTGTATGGCCAGCGTGGTCTTACCAGATGACTCAGGGCCATAGATTTCGATGATGCGGCCCTTGGGATAGCCCCCCACGCCAAGTGCGGCATTGAGGCCGATGCTACCGGTGGGAATGACGTCCACGTTTTCCGTCTGCTCGTCACCCATACGCATAATGGAACCTTTGCCAAAGTCTTTCTCAATCTTCGACATAGCGGCCTGTAAGGCCTTCAACTTTTGCTCCTGGGGGTTCAGTGCCTCCATACTCTCCTCTTTCTTAGACATATTTTTATTTACGATTTACGAATTTTCGATTTGCGAATTATAAGTTGTCGACTACTGAGCAGATGTCGGCGAAGATGCGGTCCAACTCTCCCAGGCCGTTGATGTGGTGGTGCAAGCCTTCCTGGCGGTACCAGTCGATGAGGGGCTGTGTCTGGTTGTGGTAGACCACAAGGCGCTTCTTGATGGTTTCCTCGTTGTCGTCGGCACGGCCACTCTGCTGTCCGCGTAAGATGAGGCGCTTCATCAGTTCGTCTTCCGGCACATCGAGTTCAATCATAGCGGCCACCTTGTCGCCACGCTCTGCCAGCATCTTCTTCAGGGCCTCGGCCTGCGGGATGGTGCGGGGGAAGCCGTCGAAGATGACGCCCTTGTGGCCACGTCCGAATCCGTCGTAGACCGATGCCAGGATGCTGACCATCAGTTCGTCGGGGATGAGTTGGCCCTGGTCTATGTAGCCCTGGGCGGTCTTGCCCAACTCCGAGCCTTTCTTGATTTCTGCACGCAGCACGTCGCCAGTGGAGATGTGCTCCAATCCGTATTTCTCAATGAGCCTGTCGCTCTGGGTTCCCTTGCCTGAGCCGGGAGCACCGAAAATCACAATGTTTTTCATATTAATTCTTTGTTCTATCTGGTTTTGTTCTACATTATATTCTTTCCCTTTGTACCAGACATCGGGAATCAAGTCGCCAGGCTGCGCTTTCGTTTCGCCAGGCACGTGAGGCAGTTTCACTACTCGCATAAGGTATAGATGTCGCGCAGGTTACGGCCTTGCTGGCAGTAGTCCAGGCCATAGCCCACTATGAAGTCGTTGGGGATTTCCATAGCAGCGTACTGGATGTCGAGTTCCACCTCCAGTTTGTCGGGCTTCACCAGCAGGGGGCAGAGGCTCACCGAGGCGGGTTTTCTCGTACCCAGGGCCTCGACCATACGCTTCATGGTGAGTCCCGTGTCGACAATGTCCTCCACGATGATGATGTGCCGGTCGGTGAGGTCTTCGTTGATGCCAATCACTTCGCGTATCTTCCCTGTGGAGGTGGTGCCTTGGTAGGAGGCCAACTTCACAAAAGAGATTTCGCACGGAATGGTAATCTCACGCATAAGGTCGGCGGCAAACATAAAAGCACCGTTGAGCACGGCCAGAAACAGTGGGGTCTTGCCCTCAAAATCGGCATTGATACGGGCAGCCACGGCCTTGATGCGCTGCTGTATCACTTCTTCGGGAATGGAGGTCTCGAAGG
This sequence comes from Prevotella sp., assembly GCA_017960525.1. GTDB lineage: Bacteria > Bacteroidota > Bacteroidia > Bacteroidales > Bacteroidaceae > Prevotella. The sequence continues at coordinate 61,712 of JAGCZA010000084.1, read as the reverse complement.
ATTTGTCTAAAATGGTTACTCTGCTCATAGTTATCGGTTGTTATGATTGGTAATGGTTTGCAAAGGTACGAAAAATATTCTTCAATCTTCTCGTTTTTTATTTTTTTTAATTATTCAATTGTAAATATGATAAAGCTTTTTTGAGATAAATTTGGTTATGTTACTCTTTATTCGTAACTTTGCACGCAGAATATGAAGACTGTGCAGACCCCTCCCGACTACCACCACGCCACGATGCTGCCCTTGCCTACCGAAGTGAGTGTGGACGCTTGGGCCGTTGATGCGGCGTGCAGCGGCAACCCCGGGCCGATGGAGTATCAGGCCATTGACCTGCAGACAGCGTGTCGTGTGTTCCACTTCGGGCCGATGCGTGGAACTAACAATATAGGGGAGTTTCTGGCTATTGTCCATGCGCTGGCACTCTGCTGGCAGAAAGGTTTGCCGCAGAAAACCATCTATAGTGATTCCTACAATGCCATCCTGTGGGTGAAGAAACGGCAGTGCAAGACGAAACTGGAGCGCACACCGGAGACGGAACAACTCTATCAGATTATTGCCCGTGCTGAAAACTGGCTGCGCACCCACGACTACCGCAACCCCATTGTGAAATGGGAGACCAGCAAATGGGGAGAGGTGCCCGCCGACTTTGGGAGAAAGTAGCGCTGCGCTAGTGAATAGTGACTAGTGACTAGTGAGAAGTGAATGTTTTATATTATAAATGAGTATTGTTATGAAGAACTTTAAGATTTTACTTTTGTCACTGGTGGCAACCATTCTTGTCGGTTGCGGCACCACATCAACTGTGCCCATCACGGGCAGGAAGCAGACGCTGATGGTGAGCGACGGCGAGGTGCTCAGCCTGGCCAGCCAGCAGTACCAGGAGTTTATGAAGACGGCAAAGACTTCGACCAACTCTACCAACACCGCTATGGTGAAACGCGTGGGTCAGAACCTGGCTAATGCCGTGGTGGACTATCTGAAGTCTGCCGGATTGGCATCAGAGGTGCAGAACTACGCCTGGGAGTTCAACCTTGTGCAGGACAATTCGGTGAACGCCTGGTGTATGCCCGGCGGCAAGATTGTGGTCTACGAGGGACTGCTGCCCGTCACGCAGGATGAGGCTTCGCTGGCCATCGTTCTGGGTCACGAGATAGCTCACGCTGTGGCAAAGCACTCGGCAGAGCAGCTCTCAACGCAGATGCGCCAGGAGAGCATGATGCAGATAGGGACGGCGGTTGCGGGAGCCTTGGGTATGGGACAGAATACACAAGCCATTGCCCAGACCATTGCCTCGCTCAACTTCAACTTCGGCAATCTGAAGTATTCGCGCAACCATGAAACTGAGGCTGACCACATGGGGCTTATCTTCGCCGCAATGGCCGGCTACGACCCACAGGTGGCCACTTCCTTCTGGCAGCGTATGGCCTCCACTTCGACCAACCAGACGGCTGAGTTCCTGAGCGACCACCCCAGCGATGAAACCCGCATCAAGAACATCCAAGGCTGGATGCCGGAGGCCCTGAAGTACTACAAGCCGAAGACCGCCACAACAACAAAGAAGACCACAACGACGACCAAGAAAACTACGAAGAAGTGACATCCTGCCACAAGAAAGCGGATGCAGGGGGCCGAATCCTCTGCATCCGCTTTTTGTGGTAATGGCTTTTACGGGATAAGCACCTTGCGGCGGCCTATGATGTAAATGCTGCCCGGCTGTGGTGTGCTGACCTCCTGTCCGTGGAGATTGTAGACTTTGCGGACACTCTGGACGGTCTGCTGTGGGAGGGTGATTTGTGTGACGGGGCCTGTGATGTGGCGGAAGCCGGCGAGGCGCCATTTGGTGCCTGTGCACTTGAAGGTGTAGGTTTTGTTGGCTTCAAGTTGATAGACGATGCCGTCCCAGGCAGATATGACGGTGGTGGGATTGGTGTTGCTGGGTATCTGCCTGCCGTCGCTGAGGATGGTGCCGGTGAGTCCGTTGTCTTCTTCATCGGTCATAACGACTTTCTTGGTGATTGCGACGTCGCCGCCAAGGAAGATGGTGAGTGTGCCGGCTTTGGTGGTGGTGAAGATGACTGGTGCGCCGTTGGTGGCGTTTGACTGGGCATACTTACCTGAGAGGGGTACGCCGTCGACTTCTCGTGCGTCGCTTTTTGAGCCTCCGATTTTCCAGTCGGTGATTTCGCTGCTGAATGTGGCTGTGATGCCATCGACTTCGGTTATGCTCTTGCCGGCGCCGACGTGCTCATCGGCGTTCTGAATGACGTAGTAGTTGTTGAGGGTTGAGGGTTGAGAGTCAAGGGCGGAGGCGGGGACGTCTTCCTGTCCCAACACGGTGGCGTCGGTGCAGGCGGCTGTGATGTCGGCCACGAGGCTGTTCATATAGACTTCGAGGTTGGTATAGCCCTCGGCGCTGGCCTGTTTGCCATCGGCGGGGTCGTTGGGGTTAAGGCCGTTGGCGGCCTCCCATTCGTCGGGCATACCGTCGCCGTCGGTGTCGGTCCATTTCTCGCCCTCAGTAAGTGTTGGCCAGGCGGTGCCGAACTGGTCCAAGATGTAGACATTGTCGTTCTGGGTGTTGATGAAGCCTCGGCTGAGTCCGCTTCCTGTTGAGGTGGCGATGCCGCCTTTGGTGTCTTTGATGAACTGCTGGTCGAGGGCGTCCCATTGTCCGCCTTTGCAGGCGCCGGCGTAGGCTACAACGTGGTTGTAGGCTTCTTTGGCGGTGTGGGTGGTGGTGTGGACGAAGGGTATGGGCTGTGAGAGTTTGATACTGTCTTTGGTGGCCTGTGTGTAGGTGCCGTCGCAGCCGTTGGCGTTAATCTGATTGTAGACGCCGAGTTCCCAGTTTTTCGTGTTCACATCGGAATAGGCGGAGTTATTGTTGCCGCTGATGTAGTATTTCCCCCAGACGTGCAGCATTTCTGCAAAGGATGGGTTGCTGGCGACGTAGTCGTTGGTTCGTATGCCGATGGCTGCGATGCGCCTGATTTTCTGTTCGCTCATGGATGAGGTGGTGCCTGGGCCTGGCTTGAAGTAGTTGTTGACGATGTTGACGTTCATGCCTTCATAGCCGTAACTGCCTTCGCCGCCCCAGTTGTAGAACACGTTGTTGCGCATATCGACGCGCTCGTCGGTCTGTGTGGCTGGTCTGGCTCCGAGTCGTGGCACTCGCGAGGAGTGGTGTGCGAGGAGGTTGTGGTGGAAGGAGGCTCCGCTGCCGCCCCAGATGGCCCCGTAGCCATGTGCGCCTTTCGAGTGCCCGCTGTTGACGAGGCTCTGTGCGGCTATGCACCATTGTACGGTGGTGTTGATGTTGCCATAGACGGAGAGGCACTCGTCGATGCTCCATGAGACGGAGCAGTGGTCGATGATGATGTCCCGACCTTCGTAGCCTCCGAACCCATCCCATCCGTCGGCTTCGTCAATCTGGACGTTGGTGTTGCCCAGTCGTATGCGCATATAGCGGACGATGATGTTGCTGCCCTTGAGGGAGAAGGGGAAGTCGGCGACGCAGATGCCCATACCCGGTGCTGTCTGTCCGGCGATAGTGGTGTTGCTGGGAATGTTGAGGCTAGACTGGAGATGGATGGTTCCGTCGACGTTGAAGACGATGGTGCGAGGGCCTGGTTGTGAGAGTGCCCATCGCAGGGAGCCCTGTCCTGAGTCGTTGAGGTTGGTCACGGTGTAGACATTGCCTCCGCGTCCGCCAGTGGTGTAGCGTCCGAAGCCTTCGGCACCAGGGAAGGCTGGGAGTTTGTCCTGAGCCATCACGGTTGTGGCCACGGCCATTGCACAGAGTGCGAAAAGATGTTTTAGTTTCATAGCGTTAAAGTGTTATTGTTAGTAAATATGGTTATTATTCACCTGCCATAATGGAGATTACTCTGGCGATGTCGGCAACGTCCACCTTGCCGTCGTCGTTCACGTCGGCCTGCCTGCTGTACGCTTCAGAGGTGGCCATCACGGTGAGGATGCTGGAAATGTCGGCCACGTCCACCTTGCTATCCTCGTTTACGTCGCCCTTGATGGCGGGCTTATAGCCAGGCATGAGGAACTTGGCTGTATTGACTATGCGCTTGGTGGAGGCATCGATGACAAGTGCCATGACGGTGACGTTGTTCTTTGTGATGGCGTTTAAGAGCGTGGTTTTGGTAGGCATAGCCAGGGTGTAGGTGTTCTCAGTAGGAACGCCGAGTTCGAGGATGCCCGGAGCGGTGGTCTGTGTGGACTTTGCGACTGCGATGGCGACATCGTTGAATATCAATCCCTTGACGCTTGACTTGCCGTAGGTGCCTCCGCTGGCGAAGATGGCGAGGTCTGCCGGCAATTCGCGACGGTTGTACTGATAGTAGTAGTTTGCCTGGTTCCATCCGGAGGTAGTTCCTGTGAGGCTGTCGGCGACGAGCACATATTCTATTTTGTAGTTCCCGTTGGGTATGAGGCTTTCAATGGTTGCAGTGGCCACGACTTGGGTTGAATCTTCGTTCCACTCTCCCTTTACGCTGACATCGACTTTGGCGGGGATGGCGAGTTCGGCTCTCACATCGTCGAACACATCGTTTCCGCTACCGTAGTATGGGTCAATCTCTTCTCCACGGTTGATGCGGCAGGAAGGTGCTCCTGTGAATGACACTTGGGTGTAGGTGCTGATGTACATAGCGTCACTGCTGTCGTAACGGTGTATGGCTATGCCTGCAAAGTTGTCGCCAAACTTGTCGCGCATCTTCATCATACCTACATATCCGCGTGGGCACCAGCCGCAGCCTGTACCGGTAAATTCTTCGACGGCCACACATTTGTGGGCCTCGCGGAGGACGGTGGCCATAGTGAAATTGGTGTCTTTTTTGTCACACTCATTATCCTTTCCGTTCACTTTCGTGACAGTCAGTTTCAGCGACTGCAGGCCAGCCTCGTTGGCGGCAGCCATCTCGATTGTGACGTTCCTGGTGCTGCCAAAGGCAATGGGGCTGGCGAAGGTCAACTGGCCTGTCTGTCCATTGGAAATGGTATAGTCTATGGAAGTCACATCCTCAGAGCCTTCATTGGTGAAAGGCACCTGCAACTTGATATTTCCACCAATGGCGGCAACACTTTCACCCAGATTGGCGGTAGCGATGGAAACGGCATTGGTGTATGGGAACTCGCCCTCAAGTAGCATTTGCAGATAGAGCCGTCCGAAGCCCTGGCCGTTGAGGTCGCTCCAACTGGTTAGTGTAGTGGAGGTGCGGATCCAAAGCGCATTCTTGAGGTCGGAGCCTGTGACACAAACGGGGTACATGTCATCATTAGTGCTCACCCTGGTAATGGTGAATGAGTAGCCAACGTAGACACTCGCAGTACCAACATTGTAGGGGGTAGTCAGTGGCACCTCGTTGATGCCTTTCACTGGATTTGGCACACTAACCACCTGTAGGGCATTTTCAATTTTAGTCGGCCTGGTTTTGGCAATCCACACTTTTACGTCCTTCACATTTGCAGTTGGAAGGGCGAAGCGGACGGCGTGGATGGTCTTGCCTGCTGCGGTACTCGTGGTGCCAGAATAGAAGGAAGCGCAGTCGTAGGTCTCAGCGGTGCTGGTGCCTAGCCCAGTATACTCGTCGTCCTTGCTGTTGTAGCCCCACCACAATTTTATAGCGGGGGCTTTATACTCGAAGCGGACGGTGACTGTCGGCCCATAGCCTATGATTTCTGTGCCCGCCACCTCGTTGATAGTGCCAAACTTCGACTGGATCGTCACGTTGAACACGTGTATCTGCAACTTGGCTTCCCACGTTGCATACTGGTCGGTTTCGGGTATCCACTCCGTGTCGATGCTGGCATTGTAATTGTCAGCCACGACGCTCTTTGGCGAGTAACCCGTCTCTTCGAGCACCATACAACTGCCGAAAGCGCAAGTCTGCCAGGTGCCGCCAGGCATTTGGTCGATGGTCTCGTAGAGGCCGACGGCGGCTTTTGCCCCTGATACGTTTTTCACCGAGAGGGGAACGACCATCTGCCCCTCTTCGTTGAGGGTATTGACGGTAATCACTGAGCCGTCGGTCACTACATTGCCGTCGGCATCTACAAACTGGAAGGTCTCATCGACCTGTGCACCTGCCGCAACACAGAGCAGTGCGGCTGCAAAAAACGTAAAGATTCTTTTCATTTACTTTTATTATTATTATGGTTTATATTTTATAAGCCCCTTTCCGTCCTTCCTCCTGTAGGAGGAGTGGCTGTGGAGTCGCGTGGTGAGACCCCATTCCTACCCCCTTCCCTTGACGGGATGGGAGTGGCCGTGGTCTGTTTGCCCCAGATGTGGAAGATGTCCCAGAAACTGTCCATCTTGCGTTTCCAGATGAAGCCGCCGCCATACTCGCCCGTGTAACCCTCCAGCCAGTCGTAGGCGTTCTGGTTGTAGAAAAGTTTCACGTACTGGTTGCCGGTCTGCGAGAGGCGGTACTCCATCGTGACGTTGTCGAAGAACGACTGGTTCTGGCCCTCCACCTCCTGGCCTGTTGACACCTTTCCGCCAATCTGCACCTTCAGGCGGTTGTTCCAGAAGCGTTTGGCAAACTTGAACGAATAGTCGGTGTGCATCTGCCCGCTGGCATCGGTGGTGTTGTCCATACCGATGCTCAGGTCGAGCGTCTTCAGGGCGTTGCCCGTAATGTTGTTGATTTCGCTTTGCAGGAAGGAACTCAAGGCTGAGTTCATAGAGAAGCCGCCCGTATTGCCATCGGCCAGATACATACCAGTAGTGAGCATAGTGACGGCGAGTTTGCCCTTCTCCTCTGTGCTCATAGCACCCAGTTCGCTGGCCACGGTCATATCTTCAGGCGCATCGATGATGAACTGCAGGCCCATATCGGCCAGTGTCTTGGTGATGACCACACCACAGTCGAAGGCCACGCTACGGCTCTGGCCGCCTTCCTGGCCCACGCTGGCCCTGGTGCGCTCAGTAGCGGTGATGTTGAGCGTGGGATTCATCGGGTCGCCCGTAAACTCCACGTAACTGCCGTCCTGTATGGTGAACGTCTTCAGGGGGATGACGGGCAGCGAGTATTTCATCTCACCACTCGTCAAGGTATAACGCCCGGTAAGTTGGAGGCCCTCGGCCCCGGTGTAACGCATACGCAGGTCGCCGCCACCGAAGAGGTCCACATAGTTGGTCTGGTCCACGTTGAGACCGCACTTCACGTGGGCACCCTGGTCTACGCTGACGTTCAGGTCGAGGTTCAGACCGTTGGGCGTGGGCCGTTGTACGACGGTCTGCGTGGTGTCGTTGAAATCGGTGAACTTGACCAGTTCGTCCAATTGGTTATCAGTAGAGAGGGGCGAGTCGAGCATAAGATAAGTGAGGTCGGTGGAGCCAAGCACATCGAGCCTGCCTCGCATTTGCAGTTGGTCCATCGGGCCTCTCATACGTGCCAGGAAATTGACGAAGGCTTTGCCGTAGGCCAGCGAGTTGGCCGTCTGCTTGGCGTTGATGAGCATAAAGTCCTGCGCCCGCATCCTCACGTCCATCGTCATTCGGTCAAGATTACTGAAGTCTATCTCGCCCATAATGTTGAGCGGGTTGTCGTTGTAGGCATACATCGTGAAATTCTCCAAAAGGAGTTTCGACTGCTGGATGCGCACAGGGTCGTTGTCGAAGCGCAGGCGCACACCGTAAGGCTGGCTGACGAGGAAAGCGGAGTCGAGCATCAGTTCGCCATCGACCTGAGGCCGCGACAAAGAGCCATTGATATTGATTTCGCCCTCGGCAAATCCCTCCAGACCCAGCAGTTGGTCAGGGACAAAGCCGTTGATGAGTCCCAGCGGTGCGCGCTCCAAGGTGAGCACCCCTTCGAGGTGCTCGTTGCCGCCGCTCACCTTCTTGTTGGTGTAACTGCCCTGTAGTGCGGCTATCTGCCTTCCGTCCTGCATAATATAGCCGTCGATGGCGTGGGTTTCGTCTTCGCGTTGCAGATAGACGAACTCTGAGGCAAGGCTGCCCATAGCACTTCCCTCGTAGGTGAGATGCTGGAGTTGCATATCGCCGGCCACGGAAATTTGATGCTGGCGGTCCATCACCAGGTGGTAGTCGCCGTCGAGCAGGCCGGTGATACGCGGCAGGAATGGCATCGAGGCCGTCAGTTGGTCGAGGTCCACGTGGTGCAAGGTGATGGTGAGGTCTTGAAGCGAGAGGCTGTCTTCATCTTCAGAATAGATTTTCAGGCCCGTGCCGTCGTCGGCGATAAGGTCGACCTTGGCTTTCAACTTCAGGTCTTGCCCCACAAAGAGATAGTTGTCGTCGTTGAGGGCGAACTCGCGATAGCCCAGCGTTGGACGTGAGGGCATCAGTGTGAATCGCAGTCCGTCTGCCTCCATAGCCGCCGAGGCACCTATGCGCAAGCCCCTCTGTCCGTCCTTGTCGAAGAATCGCAGTCCCACACGTGCGCCACGCTCATAGATGTGTCCGTCGATGAGGGTGTTGAAGACCATCTGCGGGTTGCGCGGGCCGTTGGTCACCTGTGCCTGATAGGTAAGGCCGCGCTCGGTGTCCTTCAGCGTGAGGCCGACGGTGTCAATGCGCGTGGTGCCGCTGGTCAGGGCATAGATGTGGGCTTTGCCGTTCAAGCCCGTCAACGGCGAGGTGTTCAGGTCGAGCAGCAAGTCGCGGAATCCTATGTCGTTTGAGGCTTTCAGTATATGGGCAAGGGGGTTCTCCGTGCCGCTGGTGACGTAGAGGCGCATTGTGGGAAGCAGACGCTTGAGTTGCGGCTGGTCGATGATGCGCTCATTCAATTGGTACTGGACGGTGTCGGACAAGGTTGTCAGTTGTGTCAGCAATCTGTCGTAGGGGCCGCTGGCGTCCAGTTTCACGATGAAATTGCCGCATTGCAAGCGGGCGTAAGTGGTGTCGGGGCGGGCAGTAAGCAGCACACCCAACTTCTCAGGATGCTTGGTGCTGATGGTGTCGCGCAACCAGATATTTTGCATCAGTCCACTCAGTTTGTGGCTGTTGTTCAGGTTGCTCGTCAGTTCAAAGTCGCCGTCCAGCCCGATGGTGAGCGGTTTGTCTGTGATCTGTAAGGCATAGAGGTCCACGTGGTTCAACCGGGTTTCGATGGTGGTTCGCAATTGCTGGGGCTTGCCTTCGAGCAAGGCGTCCACACATAGTGTCCCGTCAATCAGCCGGTTCTGACTGGTCACATCGGCCATAGCGTGACCCTCCTTCAGATGGAGGTTGGCCAGCAGACTATCCAACTGCCGACCCTCGAAGGTGAGACGTTCCACGGTGGCGCTGCCGTCAATCCAACTGGATTTGTGGAACACGTCGGTGCCTCGTCCACGCAGGGAACATTGAAGTCCCTCCAAAGCACAATTGACGTCGGGCAGGAAACGTTGCAAGTTCAATTGGCTCACGTTGATGTCGGCGGTATAGGCCTCTGTCGGCTGGTTGAAATGCACCTTGGCCCTGACGGCTCCAGAAGACTCTCTGGCAGTAAGATTGGCGGAATAGCGGGGGCCGTCGGCCTGCACGTTGCCTTCGAGCGACAGGCCGTTAGGGACACGGAACGACGGGCTGGACACATTGAATGCCGCCATCAGACTATTCAGATTGTAGGCTTTGGCCTTCAGATTAACGTCAGCATTCAGGCTATCGGGCTTGTCCAGCCTGCCCACGGTGCCGCTGGCTTGCAGGGCAAAGGCGGTGGGCCACTCCATCCGCTCCACGTCGAGCGTGGCCTGGTGCAGATTGCCGTCTACGCGCCCCTTGAGAGCCAACGGCCAATTGGGCATAAGGCGTTGGGTGGAGGGCGTGAGATATTCAGAGGGGATGAACAGCAACATATCTTCCTTGCCTACTGAGGCATCGAGGAGGACGTGCAATTGTCCGGCATCGACCGAATCGGCCACAGTATAGTCTATGTCGGCCTGGGCATAGATGTCCGTATAGGGCGTCTGGAGCGAAAGGCTGGAGGTCTTAATGCCCTTATCGTCGAGCGCCAATTGGCCGTGCAAGTCATTGACAGTCAGCCCGCTCTGCTCCTTGAAGGCCAGATTGCGGAAGTTGAAGCGCGTGTAGGGGTCGTGGTAATAGATGGAATCGACGGCCAGGTTGATGTCGGTCATATTGATGTGGGCGTAGTCGAGACCCCGCTCCAGTCGCGGTTCGTTCACCAGGTCGTAGGCGAGGCGGCCATTGTTCCACAGGAGCGCGCCCACGCGATAAGTTTCAGAGAGCAGGTCGATGTCACCGCCGTTGGCTGAGGCTTCCCCAAAATAGGTGGCCACACGCATCGTATCGCCTGGGAAACTGATATTGACATTGGTGTTGCTCAACGCCACTTGTCCGAACACGATGTGCCAAGGAATCGGGCCTGTATCGGTAGTGTCGATGGCGGCAGTATCGCTCAAAACCACGCTCACATCGGCATCGGCTAGGAGCGCATCGCCAAGTTCCACCTGTCCTGAAACCAGGCTGATGTTGCTGGGATCGACTTTGAGCCGCCCCATCTGTCCCACTATCTGCACATCGCTCACGAGGTCGAGCGTGTTCACCTTCGCCTGGTTCAGTTCCAGACCGTTCACCACCACTTCCTGACGGAAAAGCGGGAGCAGGCGGACGCTCACTACCGCATTGCCGATGCTGGCGATGGTGTCAGGTCGCGGGTTGTCCGGCGTTGGGGCGGCGACGACCGTCACGCCTCCGGCCTCCAGGTCGAGCGGGAACTTCAGGCTGACGCTTTCAACTGAAATCTGCATCCCTGTGGCCTCGGAGGCTATGGCCGCCACCCGTTGCACGGCCCATTGCTGTATGGGCGGCACATAGAGCAGCAGCGGCAGAGCCAATAGCAAAAGCAATGCCGCAGCCATTAGAGCGATGACTACCTTCAGTTTTTTCTTCACAGGTTGCAAAGGTAATAGTTTTAGATGAAACAACAAAGAAAAAAGCCGCCTTTTTTGGCTTTTTGAGTTATAAGGCATCTAACTGGGAGTTTGGACGAACCAAAGTAGGAGTTTGGACGAACCAAAGTCATAGTTTGGACGAACCAAATTTTCAGCCTCATTTTACGATGTTCGGACAGATACAGGAGCATAGCCCCAAAAAGTACTGCACAAAGTGGTGAGAATGTGCACAAAAAGCGGGAAAATGTGCGTTTTTTGCTTTTTTCTTTTGCCAATCGAACAAAAAGCAGTACCTTTGCACCCGATTTTGCGCTTCGCTAATGATATAGTGAAAAGTGAATAGTGGAAATCGAAGATTGAAAATTGAATATTGATTTTATTTTTATATGGCTTTAAAAATTGTTGTGCTGGCCAAACAAGTGCCAGACACCCGTAATGTGGGTAAGGACGCTATGACTGCCGAAGGAACGGTGAACCGCGCTGCCCTACCCGCCATCTTCAATCCAGAAGATTTGAACGCCTTGGAGCAGGCCCTTCGTTTGAAGGAGCAGAACCCTGGCTCAACAGTAGGAATCCTCACGATGGGCCCTCCCCGTGCAGGTGAAATCATCCGTCAAGGACTTTATCGTGGTGCCGATACGGGCTGGCTCCTGACCGACCGTCTGTTTGCCGGTGCCGACACGCTGGCTACCAGTTACGCCCTTGCCACCGCCATCAAGAAGATTGGCGATGTGGACATCGTCATCGGCGGTCGTCAGGCCATCGATGGCGATACGGCCCAGGTTGGTCCCCAGGTGGCCCAAAAACTGGGCTTGAACCAGGTGACCTATGCCGAAGAGGTGCTGAGTGTGGAAGACGGTTTCGCCACCATCAAGCGCGTCATCGACGGCGGTGTGGAAACGGTAAAGGCGCCGCTCCCTGTGGTTATCACGGTGAATGGAAGTGCTGCTCCCTGTCGTCCGAGGAATGCGAAACTGGTGATGAAACACAAGTGGGACCATTGCCCATTGGAGGCTCCCGAGGCTTGTAGAGGGGCTGTCCTGAACCAATGGAGTGTGGCCGATGTGGACGGCGATGTGAACCAATGCGGTCTCGCCGGAAGTCCCACTAAGGTGAAGGCCATCAAGAACATCGTGTTCCAGGCAAAGGAAAGCAAGACCCTCACCGCCTCTGACGCTGACATCGAAGGTATGATGAAGGAGTTACTGGAAGAGAAAATCATCGGATAACCGTCCCGTATGTTGCTGTACAGCAACAAACAAAACAAAGAAAGAAAAGATATGAACAACGTATTTGTATATTGCGAAATAGAAGGCACCCTGGTGCAGGAAGTCTCCCAGGAACTGCTGACCAAGGGCCGCAAACTGGCCAATACGCTGGGCGTGGAACTCCACGCCGTCGTTGCCGGCACAGGCATCAAGGACAAGGTGGAGGAGCAGATTCTGCCCTATGGCGTGGACAAACTCTTCGTCTTCGACGCCCCTGACCTGTTCCCCTACACCAGCGCTCCCCACACCGACATCCTCGTGAACCTCTTTAAGGAGGAGCAGCCGCAGATTTGCCTGATGGGTGCCACCGTCATTGGCCGCGACCTCGGCCCCCGCGTGTCGTCGTCGCTGACCAGCGGCCTTACCGCCGACTGTACCGAACTGGAGATTGGCCCGTATGACGACGCGAAGAGCGGCAAGCACTACGACAGCCTGCTCTATCAGATTCGCCCTGCCTTTGGTGGCAACATCGTGGCTACCATCGTGAATCCCGACCATCGTCCCCAGATGGCTACCGTCCGCTCTGGCGTGATGCAAAAGGCTCTCTACGAAGGTGATTGCAAGAAGGAGGTCGTTTATCCCGAGGTCAGCAAGTATGTCTCTCCCGAGGCTTTCGTCGTAAAAGTGCTCGACCACCACGTGGAGGCCGCCAAGCACAACCTGAAGGGCGCTCCCATCGTGGTCGCTGGCGGCTACGGTATGGGCTGCAAGGAGAACTTCGATATGCTGTTCCAGTTGGCCAAGGTGCTCCACGGTGAGGTGGGTGGCTCTCGCGCCGCCGTCGATGCCGGCTGGCTCGACCACGACCGCCAAATTGGTCAGACAGGTGTCACCGTCCATCCGAAAGTCTATATCGCCTGCGGCATCTCCGGCCAAATCCAGCACATCGCCGGTATGCAGGATTCTGGTATCATCATCTCTGTGAACAGCGATCCCGATGCTCCTATCAACAAGATTGCCGACTATGTAATCATTGGTACTGTAGAAGAGGTAGTTCCAAAGCTGATTAAGTATTATAAGCAGAATAGCAAGTAAATGAAAAAACTATATTGGCATATTGCAACTCTTGTCTTACTCCTTATCTTTATGTACCTCATAGAGGCACTTTTGGAAGGAATCGTTAGTCCTGCCTTAGGTTATAGCATTGGTGCGGGATTTGGCTATGTGATTAGCGTAAGTCTTATGAACGCAATAAACAATAGAAAAAAGAAATAATTATGGCAAACTATTATAGTGACCACCCAGAGATTGGGTTCTACCTCAATCATCCTTTAATGGCTCGCATCGTTGAGCTGAAAGAGAAAGGCTTTGCTGATGCAAAGGAATATGACTACGCCCCTGTTGACCTTGGCGATGCCATTGAGAACTACAAGCAGATTCTCGACATCACCGGCGACGTGGCTGCCAACATCATTGCCCCGAACTCCGAGAGCGTGGACCTCGAAGGCCCGCACCTGGAGAACGGACGTATGATTTACGCCAGCAAGACCTACGAGAACCTCGACGCCACCCGCAAGGCCGGCCTTTGGGGTGTCTCGATGCCTCGCCGCTACGGCGGGCTGAACCTGCCCAACGCCATCTTCTCAATGTTGAGCGAACTGATAAGTGCCGCCGACGCCGGTTTCCAGAACATCTGGAGCCTACAGAGCTGTATCGACACCCTCTATGAGTTCGGCTCAGAGGAGCAGCGCAAGAAGTACATCCCCCGTGTCTGCGAGGGCGAAGGTATGTCGATGGATCTCACCGAGCCTGATGCCGGCTCTGACCTGCAGCGCGTTATGCTGAAGGCCACTTTCGACGAGAAGGAGAACTGCTGGCGCCTGAACGGCGTGAAGCGTTTCATCACCAATGGTGACTCGGACATCCACCTCGTGCTGGCCCGCTCTGAGGAAGGCACGAAGGACGGTCGCGGCCTGTCGATGTTCATCTACGACAAGCGCAACGGCGGCGTCGACGTGCGCCACATCGAGCACAAACTCGGCATCCACGGCTCGCCCACCTGTGAACTGACCTACAAGAACGCAAAGGCTGAACTCTGCGGCAGCACCCGCCTCGGCCTCATCAAGTACGTAATGGCCCTGATGAACGGCGCCCGTCTCGGCATTGCCGCCCAGTCGGTAGGTCTCTCACAAGAGGCCTACAACGAAGGTCTGGCCTACGCCAAGGAGCGTCAGCAGTTCGGCGACAAGATTATCAACTTCCCGCCTGTCTACGATATGCTGGCCCGTATGAAGGCAAAACTCGACGCCGGCCGCTCACTGCTCTACCAGACGGCTTGCTACGTCGACATCTACAAGTGCTTGGAGGACATCGAGCGCGACCGCAAACTCACCCCTGAGGAGAAGCAGGAACTGAAGAAGTACCAGCGCCTGGCCGATGCCTTCACCCCGCTGGCCAAGGGCATGAACTCGGAGTACGCCAACCAGAACGCCTACGATGCCATCAGCATACACGGCGGCTCGGGCTTCATTATGGAGTACAAGAGCCAGCGCCTCTACCGCGACGCCCGCATCTTCAGTATCTATGAGGGAACGACCCAGCTGCAGGTGGTCGCCGCCATCCGCTACATCGGCAACGGCACTATGCTCCAGAACATCAAGGACATGTCCAGTTCCGTAGACTGCGCAAATTGCGCAGTAAACCTGGCAGCCCTCAAGGCCCGCGTCGAGGCCCTCATCCCCCTCTACGAGGAGGCCATCGCCGCCGCCAAGGCCCTGGACAACCAGGATGCCTTCGACTTCCTGGCCCGCCGCCTCTACGATATGACCTGCGAACTGGTGATGAGCCTGCTCATCATCCGCGACGCCAACGAGGCCCCCGAACTATTCGAGAAGAGCGCCAACGTCTACGTCCGTATGGCCGAGGAAGACATCATCGGAAAGGCCGCCTACATCAAGGCTTTCAAGGTTGAGGATTTAGAATCATTTAAAGCTATTGATCCGGAAGCATAGATTGAAAGCCATAGATATCATTCTGCCATTGCTGTGTATTTGCACGGCAATGGCAGGACAAGAACACCATCACGAGGAAGATTCTACTGACGTGTTCTTCCGACATCTGCGGCTGAATGAACTGACGGTGACAGGAGTGACGGGAGACACAAAGCTGAAATACGCCACAGCACCCGTGAGTGTCATTTCGTCACAGACGCTACGCGCTACGGCATCGGCCAATATCATCGACGCAATCGCCCACCAGCCGGGAGTCAGCCAGCTGACAACCGGCGGAAGCATCTCGAAGCCCATCATCAGGGGACTGGGCTATAATCGTGTCGTGGTGCTGAGCGAAGGCGTGCGGCAAGAAGGGCAGCAATGGGGCGACGAGCACGGAGTCGAGGTCGACGGCAGCAGCGTCGGCTCAGTAGAAATCCTGAAAGGCCCTGCTTCGCTGATGTACGGTTCGGACGCAATGGCCGGCGTGGTCATCCTGCACACCAAGCCCACATTAGGCGAAGGCGAAATGAGTGCCAACGTCAGCACGGAGTATCAGACCAACAACGGACTCTTCAGCTACAACCTCTCGATGGCCGGCAACCAGAAGGGCTTTGTCTGGGATGCCAGCTTCAGCGACAAGATGGCCCATGCCTATAAGAACAAGTACGACGGCTATGTGCCCGGTTCGCAGTTTCGTGAGCGGGCGGGCAGGCTGATGCTCGGCCTGAACAAGGCGTGGGGACACTCCCGGCTCACCTGGACTGCCTATCACCTGACTCCTGGCATCGTCGAAGGCGAGCGCGACCCAGAGACAGGCGATTTGGAGCGTAATACTGAAAATGCGCAAACCTACAGTAAGACCCTGCCCTTCCAGCAAGTAAAGCACTACAAGGCCGTATGGGACAACTCGCTGAATCTCACCTCGGGCTATCTCAAGGCCACTTTCGGCTACCAGCAGAACCGCCGACAGGAGTTTGAGGAGAGTGAAGACGAATATGAATTGTTTTTCAAACTGCATACGCTGACCTACGACCTGCGCTATGTGACCAACCCTTGGAACGGCTGGAAACTCTCGACGGGCATCGGCGGTATGTATCAGAAATCGGGCAACGAGGGTGAGGAATATCTCATCCCTGACTACCGCCTCTTCGACTTCGGACTCTATGCCACCGCTACGAAAACACTTGGAGAACGATGGACGCTGAACGGCGGCATGCGCTATGACCATCGCCGACTGCACGGCGATGAGCTGATGGAGGATGGCGATTTGCGATTTGCTGACTTTGCCCGCCATTTCAATGGACTGACGGGCAGCCTGGGTGCCGTCTGCAACATCAATGAGCATTTCAACCTGCGACTGAACCTCGCTCGCGGTTTCCGCACACCCAATATGAGTGAACTGGCCTCCAACGGCGTTCACGAGGGCAGCATCCGCTACGAATTAGGGGCGCAGCAGCTCAAGGCAGAATACAGTCTGCAGGCCGACCTCGGGCTCGACTTCACCTCACGCTACGTGTCGGCACAGGTGGCACTCTTCGCCAACCGCATTGACAACTATATCTTCACCCACCGATTGCCGGAGGTCATCGAACCCGGATATCTCACCTACGCATACACTCAGGGCGATGCCCGCCTGCTGGGCTTCGAAGCTGGTGCCGACTTCCATCCCATCCACTCCATCCATTTCTCCAACGCATTCTCATACGTCGACGCACAGTTGTTGCACCAGCCCGCCGACACCAAATACTTGCCTTTCACGCCGGCACCCCATTGGTCGTCGGAACTGAAATGGGAGCTGACCCACCATTCGCACAGCACCGTCGCCCACCACCACGACCAGCACCCTTTCCATCGCTCGCTGCTCAACAATTTCTATATTGCTGCCAACCTCGACTGTTACCTGAAGCAGACGCACATCTATAGTGCCGACGACACAGAGACCGTGACACCTGGCTATGCCCTGCTCGGCCTCTCGGCAGGCACAGACATACAGATGAAAGGAAAGAAAGTGGCCGAACTCTACATCACAGCCGACAACCTCCTGGACAAAGCCTACCAGAACCACTTGAGCCGCCTGAAGTACGCCGACGAGAACATTGTAACCGGTCGGCGCGGCGTCTACAATATGGGGCGGAACATTACTTTCAAGCTTGTTGTTCCTATAGCATTGTAAAACGGCCACCGCCTCACCTATTTCACTTCAAAGTCAACAGACTGGAGATCCCTGTCACGGGAAGAGCTGCCATAGAGAATCTGGTAGTGGCCTGGACGGGTGGAGAGTTCGTCGATGGAGGGGTCGTAGTACTCAAAGGCCTCGCCGTCGAGAGTGACGGTGGCCTGGGCCGTCTGGCCGGCAGCCAAAGTGAGTTTATGGAACCCCTTGAGCGACTTGACGGGTGCTTCTGGGTAGTCGAGTGCCTTGACATAGACCTGAACAATCTCCGATCCTTCGCGACTGCCGGTATTGGTGACAGGCACGGTAAGCGTCACCTTGCCGTCGGCCTTCATCGAAGTGCGCGAAAGTTTGGCTTTCCCGTAGGCAAATGTGGTGTAGCTCAGTCCGTAGCCAAAAGCATACTGAGGCTCCCCACGGAAGTAGCGGTAGGTGCGGTTCTCCATTGAATAGTCAAGAAAGTCGGGCAGGTCGTTGTTAGAGCGATAGAAGGTGACGGGGAGCTTTCCGCTGGGGTTGTAGTCGCCGAAAAGCACATCGGCCAATGCCCTTGCACCACCTTGGCCAGGGTACCATGCCTGAAGGAGTGCGTCGTACTGGCCCTCGACGCTGCCGAAAGCTATGGCAGAGCCGGAACAGTTGACGAAGACGACTGGCTTGCCGGTGGCGTGCATCGCCCTGACGAGACGCTGCTGAACAGCAGGCAGCTCAATGTCCTGCTTGTCGCCGCCCTCGCCCTCCATACGTGCTGAAATGCCGCCGATGATGATGATGACATCCATATCTTTCACCTCCTGGGCGAGGTCGTCGAACACGACGGGCTTGCGCTCGCAGATGTCGCCGCGCAGCATGGCAAACTGTCCGTTGCCACGGCGGTATTCGATGACAATATTATAGTCCTTGCCTTGCTCCACAGGGAACGACTTGTATTCTACACGACGGCCAAAGCCGAAGCCACGTCTGCCGCCACCCTTGGCCTCTTCCACCACTTGGCCGTTCACCTTGAGAGTGTAGCCGTTGTCGGTGGCAAGCGTGTACTTCATTTCGCCGGTGAAGGTAGCCTTGTACTTGCCGCTAATGCGGACAGCGATATTTTCGTTGCTGACACCTTCGGCAAAGCCCCAGGCTCCAAAGGTCGAGAAGTTCAGTTCGTTGTAATAGCCCGTCTTGACGGGATTGATATCTTCACTCTCAAAGGGCGACTTCTCCGAATTCCAGAACTCCACCAGCACGCCCTTGCCGTCGTTGAAGTCCTGCAGATGGTGGATGGTGGTCTCGCCGTCGGCCAGCTCGCAGGCTTTCTTGTAGAAGACGTTGGCACCCGGCACGGCGTTGCGGATGCCTTCGAGCAGCGAGTGCTGGTGCTCCTTGGTCGGGGTGCCGCCGTAGTTGCCGTTGAGCAGTTCCACGTCGTCGGCATTAGGCCCCACGACGGCGATGTTCTTCAGGCTCTTGGAGAGAGGGAGCACGCCCTTGCTGTTCTCAAGCAGCACCATTGATTCACGGGCAGCCTGTGTGGCCAGGTCGTTGTTGGCCTCGCTGCTGATGACCTCGGACTTCAGGTTTGCCCACGGGAGCATTTCGGCAGGGTCGAACATACCTAACTCGAAGCGGCCATAGAGCGTCTTGCGCAGGTGATAGTCGAGGGTGCTTTCCTTGATGAGACCTTTGTCTAAGGCCTCAGTCAGCACCATAAACACCTTGCCGCACTCCAGGTCGGTACCGTTGAGCACAGCATCCACCGAGGCTGAGAGCGGGTCGGGATGCGTCTCGTGCTGCCCTTTGTTATAGAAGTTGTTAATGGCATCGCAGTCGGTGAGCACGATGGCGTCGTAGTTCCACTTGCGGCGGAGAATGTCAACCAGCAGACGGTCGCTGGTGCAGCAAGGTACGCCCTCATAGCGGTTATAGGCGCACATCACTTCGCGCACATTGCCTTTCTTCACCAATGCCTTGAAAGCCGGGAGGTAAGTCTCCCAGAGGTCGCGCATCGACACAGAGGCATTGTACGTGTGGCGCAGAGGCTCCGGGCCGCTATGCACGGCATAGTGCTTGGCACAGGCGTGGGTCTTAAAATACTTGTCGTCACTACCCTGCATACCGAGCACGGTCTGCACGCCGAGCACAGCATTGAGGTAGGGGTCTTCGCCGCAGGTCTCCTGTCCGCGTCCCCAGCGGGGATCACGGAAGATGTTCACGTTGGGGCACCAGAAGGTCAGTTCGGGATTGCCGGGATAGTAGGTCACGCCCATTGGAACGTTGTACAGCTTCGGGGCGTTGTGGTCGGTACGGTTCCAGTTGGCACGGGCCTCGTCTGAGACGGTCGAGAAGACATCATACACCTGTTGCGGATTGAAGGCTGCCGCCATGCCGATGGGCTGCGGATAGACCGTGTAGCCACCTTGTCGCACGCCGTGGCATGCCTCGCTCCACCAGTTGTAGGAGGGGATGCCGAGGCGGTCAATGGAGACTGACTTGTTCATCATCAGTCCCACCTTCTCCTCTGGTGTCAGCAGTGAGAGCAGATTCTCCACGCGCTCGGCAAACGTGAGCTTGGTGTCTTGGTAGGGGTATTGCGTCACCGTCCCGCCTTCGGTCACCACTGCCTTGATGGACAGGGCACCGAGGGTTTTGCCGTTGGCATCCAATAATTCCACGCTACGGAAGCTCTTGCCAACCGACTTGGCAGGCAGGAACACCACCATCACCTCGGCTGTCTTCCCCGGAGCAACCGCCTTGTCGGGCACTACAGCCGAGATACACTCGCAGCTGGGGTTCACGCTGCCGACCTTCACATCGGCCTTCGACTGGTTCTTGAACGTAAACGTGTGGCAAATTGCGCCAGCTGCCGCATTGACAGTACCAAAGTCCCATTCGTAAGCATCGAATGAGAGGGCGCTCTTTTTCTGTGCCAGTGCTGGTACAGCCACCAACATTGCGCACAGGGCAATAGCAATTGTTCTTTTCATAATATTATTTAGTTAATTGATGTCGATGCTCCCGTCTGTCCCCATTTGGACTGTGATTCAGGCGTATTCCGACGGCGACACGCCCGTGTGCTGCTTAAAGATTTTGTGGAAGTGGGTGCGGTTGAAGCCGCAGTGGTCGGCCACGGCCTCGGTGGTCCAGTCGCGGTGTTCCTTTAATACGCGCTTGGCCTCCTCTACGCGCTGGGCGATAATCCATTTGGTGAACGACTGATAGCCCGATGCCTTCACCCAAGCCGTCAGCTGGTAGCGGGGAATTCCTATGGTCTCGGCGGCTACGGGGCTGGTGATGCCTGCCTTCAAGTGGGCGCCGCTATCCAGCCACCGCTCTACGGCGTGGTTCACGTTTCGCATAGTCTCAGGGGCGAGTGTGCCGCCCTCCTGCTTCTGTTTGCTGCTCTTCCGTACACTCTCCTCAGCCTCGCGCACTCGGTTCAGGGCGTTGCTGGTAAAGTAGCGCACAAAGCTGAACCACATCATAAAGATGCCCCAGAAGAAGATGAGGGCAAAGATCGTGATGACAATGTTCGGGCCGAAGATGAACAGGGGCACTAAGAAGGCCAGCAGCCCGTTGATGGATATGGCGTGCTTCATCCATTGCGTCAGCCCCTTACGATCACGATCGTAGTAGTTCTCGATGACATCCTGCATGCGCTGCAGTTCGCGGAACTGCAGGAAGCCGTAGTAGGCCTGCATAATGGCATAGACAAAGCTCATACCTATCTCAGTCAATAGCACGCGCTCTGACAGTTGGGCTATGGGCCGCCCGTCAGTAGCCACCGCAATGGCAAGACCAGCGATGACCACCAACGTCACGCCCGTCCATCCCCACTGCTCAATTCGGGTGAGACGTCCCTGCCGTTGCAGGTTCAGGATGGTCAGGTTCATCAGCGACGAGGCGGGGACAAAGAACGCCAGGTTCGCCAGAACGGCCTGCGTCACGCCCATTGTGCGCAACTCCGTGATGTACTGCACGAGGAACTGCGCCCCAATCAGCCCCAGTGCGCCGACCATAAGCCAGCGCGACCGGTTGATGACCGTGTCACGTTGCACCCGGTCGGGCATCAGCACAATAAGCGCCGAACACATCATTACCATCATAACGACGGCGGAAAACTGCATCTCTCTCATTGCATCTTATTTACCTAAACGGGTACAAAGATAAGCATTTTTTCTTAATAATAAACCTAAATGGGTATATTTTTTAATTGTTCATTCAAAATTATGCACAAAATGATAAAAAATGTCGCTGCGCGTCGAATGGCGACACCTAATTCGCCGCATAGCGACACCTTTTTGAGCATAGCGACACCTTGTTTCATATCTTTTCCATATCTTTGCAAACATAAACAAATTAACAATAGACAAAAATGACCATAACCGATTTTTTCATCGCGGACCCCGTGCTCGCCTCGCTCCTCGCTGTGGGCTATGCGATTCTGGTGGGGTTGTTTGTCTATATGCTTGTCGAAATGTACAGGAAATGAAATGGCTCTAAGCGTCCTTTGAGTTTGGACGAACCAAACATGGAATAAGATTATTACTTGGTTAAACTATGCCTTATCGCACGTCTTTGTTCTCTTTTCATAAGTTTAACGCTCTGAAGTCATTTTTTTTTCGAGAAATGTACTATCTTTGCACTCGCAAACCAACGTAAACAGCTTTATTAATAATTAAGACACAGGACTATGAATATCGACATCAGGAAAGAGAATGACAATGCAACGCTGATACTTGCGGGACGACTTGACACTGCCACATCAGCCCAGGCCAGTGCCGATATCGAGCGTGCTCTGGCTGGCGCAACTGGTATTTCCCGACTAACATGCGATGCTATGCAGCTGGACTATATTTCGAGTTCGGGCCTGCGCATATTGCTCGGACTGGCCAAGCGCTATAAGGATTTTCGCATAGTAGAGGTACAGCCCGTGGTCTATGATGTGCTGGACACTACGGGTTTTACAAAGATTATGAACGTGGAACGCGCTCTGCGGCAGTTCACTGTGGATGGCTGCGAAATCATCGGAGTGGGCGGTGTCGGCACCGTCTACCGCCTGAACGGTGACACCATCATCAAAGTGTTTCGCGAGGGCACAACCATCGACGAGGTGCGCCGAGAGATTACCATGTCAAAGGAAGCTTTTGTCCTGGGTATGCCCACCGCCATCTCTTTTGATGTGGTGCGTGTGGGCAGCCAGTATGGCCTGGTCTACGAACTGCTACAGGCCGACACGCTGAGTGCCTGCATCAAGCGCGAGCCCGGGCGCATAGACGAGTTCGCGAAAAAATTCGCCGACCTGTTTCGTCAGTTGCATGCCATCGAGGTTCCCAGTGGGAGCAGCGTGCCCTGTGCCATCGAGCGCGAGCGGCAGCAGATTCTCCACATACGCCGCTACTTCCCACAGGAGAGCATCGATCTGATGTTGCGCATCGTCGACGCCATTCCCAATGCCAACCGTTTGCTGCACCTCGACTTGCAGACGAAAAACGCGATGGTGCAGGAAGGGGAACTGATGCTGATAGACATGGGTGAGGTGGGCTACGGGCACCCGATGCTCGACCTGGGCCATGCCTATTCGGCGATGGTGACCTTAGTGGGCGACTACGACAAGATTATCGGTATGCCACGCGAATTGGGCCTGTCAACGTGGAGGCGTGCCATTGACTACTATTTAGAGGGGCTGCCTTCCGATGTGGCCAAACGACGTAAGGCACAGATAGAGGTGGTATCGTGTGTGCGCAATTTCAGCTGGCTGGCCCTGTCAGACTCCTTCCCCGAAGCCGTGGTCAATGAGTGCAAAAATCTTTTTGCCGAACGCATCGGAAACCGCCAGGACTATATCCTTGACGTCTGCAAGACCTTCAGCGAATGGACTGTAGATTGATTTGACAACCGCTAATTACACTAATTTCACTAATAACTTGATGACCGCTAATTACGCTAATTTCACTACTGATGCAAGAATCTGCAAAACAACAGCGATAAACTTTTGCAGCCAAATGTTGTGTGCAGCAATTCGTGTAATTCGTGGTAAATAAAGAATTTGAGTATATGGCAGCAATAAAGATTTTGAGTGTTGACGACGAGGCCCCCTTGGAGTTGCTGATGAGACAGTACTTCAGGCGCAAGATCCGTAATGGCGAGTATGAGTTCTTTTTCGCCCACAACGGCTTGGAGGCCCTTTCCATTCTGTATAACAACCCAGACATTGAGATTATTCTCTCTGACATCAATATGCCCGAGATGGATGGTCTCACCCTGTTGGCCAAGGTGAACGAGATGCGCAACCCCGCGCTGCGCGTCATTATGGTGAGTGCCTACGGCGATATGAAGAACATACGCGAGGCAATGAACAACGGTGCCTTCGACTTCGCCACGAAACCCATCGATATGGACGACCTGAGCCTGACAATCGAGAAGGCCATCGCCCAAATCAACTTTGTGCATGAGTCACAGAAGGAGCATGCCCAGTTGGAGTCGCTGAAGAACGACCTGACCACGGCCCGCGACATCCAGCAGTATATCCTGCCGCGTGTGTTCCCGCCATTCCCAGAAGACAGCGACAAGGTGGACATCTATGCCTTGATGGAGGCAGCCAAGGACATCGGCGGCGACTTCTACGACTTTTTCCGTATCGACGACAGCCACATCGCCCTTGTGATAGCCGATGTCTGCGGCAAGGGCATCCCTGCCGCACTGTTCATGGCCGTCAGTCGCACCATTATCCGCTCGAAGGGAGCGCAAGGCCTCAGTTCCGCAGAGTGTATGACAGAGTCGAACCGCCTCTTGGCTGCCTATTCGGTGGACAATATGTTCGTCACCGTGTTCTACGCTATCTACGACATCAAGACTGGCCTTGTCAGTTACTGCAATGCCGGCCACAATCCACCACACCTGTTACGGAAAGACGGCACCATCAGCGAACTGCCCTTGTCAGAGAACACCATTGCAGGAGTGTTTGACAATTTGGAATACCAGGAGGCCACCATTCAACTGGAACAGGGCGACACGCTGGTGATGTTTACCGATGGCGTGACTGAAGCCACAGATGCTGCATTCCAGGAGTTCGGCCCTGACCGCCTGGACAATATCCTTCGCCAGCAGGCCGATGCTTCCTGCCAGCAGATTATTGAAGCCGTCAAGACTGGCATCAGGGACTTTGTGGGCAATGCTGAACAGAGCGATGATATAACGATGTTAGTGGTCAAGAGGCTGTAATGCGGCTTTCGACATAAATGGCAAATGATTGATGGATAAACAAAAGGCCATCATAGTGGTATTGGGAGGTCTGCTACTGTCATCGGTGGCAGTAGGGCTTTATTCTTATCTTGGCGACCGTGAGCGCATTAGTGAGTTGGAGGCGCAGCTAAATTTGTTGCGCGAACAGGAGCAGCGGTCGGCGGTGGACCGTCGTGTGAGCAAACAGATGGAAGAGATTGCCTACGGCCAGCAGGCTCTCTCTGAGGAGCGCAGCCAGGAAGCTATCCGCCAGTCGGAGATTGCCAAGGAGATGAGGCTCCTGTCAGAGGCAGAGCGGCAGAAGGCTATCGAAGCTCGGGGAATAGCAGAAAGCTCGGCTACTGAGGCTATGACTGCCTATCAGATGGCCGAGCGCCAGCGTAGCGAGGCCGACCGTCAGCGCCAGCAAGCCGAATATGCCAAGTTGGTGGCCGACACGCTGAACTATATCTCACTGGGGCGCACCCTCGGCTCGCAGTCTTATTCCATCTACCAGACAGGTGACAAGGAGATGGGCAATATGCTGGCCTACGCTTCCTATCTCTACACCAGCGACTACGGCGGCGACCTCTACACCCCGTCGGTTTTCCAGGCCCTGACACAGTCGGCAGGCAGCCGCCGCAGCTGGAGCAGTCATAACGGCAGCATCTCCCGCATCGACATTCTTCCGGGTAGTGGCGAACTGCTGACTGTGAGCACCTACGGGGAGGTATTTGCCCATACGATGCAAGGCGACCAGATTTCCACTAACCGTCTGATGAGAGATAGGCAATACTGTTTCCGCGATGTGTTCGCCGCTAAGAACGGTAAAGGCTATGCCATCAGCAATACCGGCCACTTGGTCATCATCGATGGAAACAGGACGACACATTCAACGAATGACTTTTCATCACGGGTCATATCTGTTGAGAACGTTGACAAACCATTTAGTCTGCAAGGTATGAACGATGGCGGGCAACTGCTCATCATCGGTGAGAACAGCGTGGCGCTTCTCGACACAGCCACCGACAGAATCATTGGTACGCGCCGTCTGCCATTCCGCATCATCTATAGTGGCAGACGTGACTACAAGCCCCTGCTCTTCGACAATCGTGGCGGCATGCACCTGGTGAACAGCCTCGACGACATGACTGACGAGAGAACGGGAGTGGAAGGACAAGTCACAGCCTTTGCCAGCAGCAAGAACGAGCATCTGGCAGCCTACGGCATGTACGATGGCATCATCTGGCTGACAGACGACAGCGGCAAGATACGTAAGCTCGTAGGGCACCTCTCACAGGTGACGAAATTGAAGTTTGACGGCAAACGGCTCTATTCATCCAGCTATGATGGCAAACTACTGTTCTGGATGACTGACGACCAGCAGATAAAGCCCATCACGCTGTTCCAGTCGGGCAGCTGGCTCACCGACTTCATCTTCAGCACCGACAAGAACTACATCTGGACGGGCGAGCAAAACGGCACTGTCACAGAGTATCTTATCTCACTACCTAAGATTGCCCAGCGTCTGCGCCAGAACGTGAAGCGCGATTTCACGCAGGAGGAATGGAACTACTACGTGGGAAAGGGAATACCGTATAAGAAAATGAGAAATGAGAAGTGAGAAATTATGAATTAAGCCTTTGCTACCGCTATGACAGAAAGAACAACAATCGGATGGTTACGGAGGGTGATGCTGTGCGCAGCATTTCTCATTTCTCATTTCTCATTTCTCATTTGCCCCGTAAGGGCGCAGGGTATTCCCCATATCCGTAACTATACTGCGGCGGAATATGGCGGACATAACCGTTCATACGACATTGAGACGGGCGAGGACGGTTCCGTGTTTGTTGCCAATTTCGAAGGACTGCTCTACTACGACCGTTCACAGTGGCGCATACTTTACACCCCCGACATTAGTCGTGTCACCGTGGTATATCGTGACAGCAAGAACACAGTCTGGGTGGGAGGCTTTAACTTTTTTGCCCGTCTCGAGTGCCGTGCCAACGGCGAACTGTTTATGCAGCCGATAGGGCAGGGCTTGTTCGAAGGCGAGGTGGCGGAAATCTTTGAGGACGACGGGACATTACAGTTCGTGGCCAGCGATAATAATATATATAAGGTGGTAGGCGGGGATAGTATAGCGATGGAAAAGAGAACGAATGCTGATCTCCAGCCTGGAGTAGAGCCGGATGTTTTGTCGGTAGACGCTCTGAAAGCCAATAGCGAAATCACCTTTCTGGAAGGTATTACCCAAACAGAGCAGATAGACGGTGGCCTTCAGGTGAAGGTGAAGAAGAACGGCGGTCTGATTATTTGTGACGACCAAGGGCGCGAACTCTATACGATTACTGAGGCCAACGGCCTTTGCTCCAATCAGGTGGCCTACGTCGCTTACGACGGTCATGGTGTGCTATGGGGAGCCACGATTCACGGACTCTTTGCCGTTGAAATGCCGTCGGTCTATAGCTACCTCTTGGCTAAGGACGGACTTGCTGGCGAGGTTCATGCCATCACTGCCTTCGACGGGAAAATCTACGTAGGCAGCACCAACGGCCTCTACAGCGTCAGCGCACGAAAGCTCCAGCACATTCCCGACATCAACAACATCTGTTGGACGCTGTGCCACAGTGGAGGCTATTTGCTCGCTGCGACCTCCAGCGGCATCTACAGAGTAGCTCCAGGCGGTAGCATCAGCCGGCTTACTGCCAATGCCACTACAGCCCTGCTGGTAGATGGCGACAAGGTGTATGCAGGAGAGCCTGACGGCGTGTGGCTCTATCAGTTCGAGGGAATTGGCAGTCCTCGGCAGCGGACGAGAGTCAGTGACTTGCAGTTGGTAACAGACATTTGGAAGGATGCCAAGGGCGGTCTCTTCCTGCAGAACGTTCACGGTAAGACCGTAGGAGAGCGGCCCCCGACCCCTAAAGGGGAGCATCTCGATATGGATAATCTGCTGAAACCCCTAAGTGACATTGAGATAACGGCACAATACCAACATGGTGACCAATTGTGGATAGGTGGCGATGAGGTGATTGCCATCGTTGATACCGACAAGAAGCAGCTCGCCAAACTTTCCGACTGCCGCACATTGCGTTTCCGCTGCATCACAATGGGCAGCGACAGTGTGCTTTGGGGCGGCTATGGCACAATGCCCAAAGAGTTGCCAAAGTTGGGCAGCGACGAGGGCCATCTGCATTTCTTCTATGCCCTCGACTTTGCGCCACTCTCAGGAAAGACGCTGTACCGATACCGACTTAACAGCAGTCAGTGGAGCGCATGGACAGAGAAGCAGGATGTAGAGTTCCTGAACCTGCCGTATGGCTCGTTCACCCTTAGTGTGCAGGCCCAACTGGCCAACGGTGAACTCTCTGACGTAGCCTCCATTGATTTTAGCATCGCCTATCCGCTCTTCATACGCTGGTATATGATGGTGCTCTACATCATCATCCTTGCCTACATCGTCTGGCAGCTCTTCCGCTATCGTCTGAAGCGGCTTCAGAAAGACAAAATCAAGCTGGAACACATCGTTGAGGAGCGTACCGCCGACCTTCGCAATGCCCAGCATGAGCTGATTCGCCAAGAGAAGATGGCTACGGTGGGTAAGCTGACGGAGGGACTCATCGACCGCATCCTGAACCCGATGAACTATATCATCAACTTCTCGAAGATGTCTAACGACCTGCTGAAAGACCTCAAGGAGAATATTGACAACAATAAGGACAGCTTCAATGCCGACGACTATGAGGACACCTTGGACGTGCTGGACATGCTGACTGAGAATCTGCAGAACGTAGACCAGTATGGCCAGAACACCACCCGCACGCTGAAGGCTATGGAAGAGATGCTGAAAGACCGCACGGGAGGCTATGTTGATATGGACTTGCTGCCAGTACTCCGACAGGACAAGGAAATGATTGCCAACTACTTCGCCAAGGAAATAGAGCAGTATCATATCCGCACGACATTCACACTCACCGACAGTGCGATGCCGCTGCATGGCAATCCCGACCTGCTCAGCAAGACGATGATGAGCCTGTTGGGCAATGCTGTCTATGCTGTGGTGAAGAAGGCGCGGAAACAGCAATTCACCCCAGAAGTTTCTCTTACAGCCACCGTGAATGAAGGAAAGTATATACTGAAAATCCGCGACAACGGCATCGGCATCGAAGAAAAGATTCTCAGCAAGATATTCGATCCTTTCTTCACTACCAAGACCACCGACGAGGCGGCAGGCGTAGGCCTGTACCTAAGCCGTGAGATTATACAGAACCACGGCGGAGACATCAGTGTGCAGTCCGTTAAGGACGAATATACAGAGTTTACCATTACGTTTTCTCCTTAGCCCCCTAAGTTAGGGCGATGGGGGTCTGAACAAGGCTCAAAACTAATTATTAAAATAGAGTTATGGAAAATAATAAAGCAACTAATGTAGGTCGTTCAGACCCCCAACCTCCTAACTTAGGGGGCTTGGAGATTGGCCAATTAAAGCAGCAGTTACAGCAACAAGAGAAGTTGGCATCGCTCGGAATGCTTAGTGCCGGCATTGCCCACGAGATACAGAACCCCCTGAACTTTGTCATCAACTTCTCGAAGATGTCAGAACGGCTCCTGAGCGACCTGACAGCCATTGTGGAAGACAATGCTAAACTGTTTTCCGATACTGACCGCGAAGACCTCACCGACATTGTGGACAGCCTGAAGGAGAACATGCAGCAGATTGTGGAGAACAGCGAGCGCGCCGTGAGCATCATTCAGAGCATTCTGCTCATTTCGCGAGGCAAGGAGAATGAGCGTATACCATCTGACGTATGCCGTATTGTGAGGGAGTATGTGCGCCTGTCGTACCATGCCATGCGAGCTAGTCATCAGGGGTTCAATGTCACCCTGCACGAAACGTATCAGGAGGGGATGCCACCCGTGATGGTTATTCCGCAAGACCTGAGCCGGGCCGTGCTGAACGTGACGAACAACGCCTTCTATGCCGTTTGGCGTATGTCACAAGCTGCCCCTGAAGGCTACTCGCCTGAAATCAATATCAGCGTCGCTCTTTCCGCAGACAACCAACTCGTCATTAGCATAGCCGACAATGGCGAGGGTATGACCGATGAGGTGAAACAGCACCTGTTTGAAAACTTCTTCACCACCAAGCCCATCGGACAGGGCACAGGGCTTGGGATGGGCATCACACGCGAAATCATCGAAAACAAACATGGCGGCAAGGTGACGTTCACCTCGACCTTGGGCAAGGGAACTACATTCACCTTCACAATACCCGTCGTGCGGCCTTCGGCCTAAATGAGGAATGATAAATGACAATTAACGGGAAAAGGCAATGAAGATAATCAAACAATTGTTGCACAGCCGATGGATGATGGTAATAACCCTATCATTTATCATTTATCCCCGCAGGGGCGCAAGGCGAGACGCGTATGCGCGAGGTGATCGCACAAGCTGAGAGCGACTATCGCATCGGACGCATCGAACAGGCACGTGACACGCTGTTGCACGACCTTGGCAATTTTTACGGCAACCAGCGACAGAATGCGCTCCGTCTCATCGCCCTCAGTTATCTGGCCCGTTTCGATATGGAACACACCCAACAGTATGCCACACAGATGCTTCAGGAGAATCCTTACTACACGCCGTCGTCCAGCGACCCACCAGCCTTTGCCGATATGGTGAACGACATAAAGGCTGGTATGACTGCCACCATTACTACCGCCTCCAGTCAGGCTGAGAGCCTGGCCGAGGTGCCTGTGCCCACAACACTCATTACTGAGCAAATGATACGCGACTGTGGCGGACGCAACCTGCAGGAGGTGCTGGCAGCCTACGTGCCAGGTATGAACCTCATCGACTGCGACGACGACATCAACATCGCTATGCGTGGCATTTACAGCAATACTCAAGAGAAGATTCTCATCATGCTCAACGGCCACCGCCTGAACAGCCAAGTCACCAATACAGCAGCCCCCGACTTCAGCATTTCGCTTGAGAAGGTCAGGC
Source organism: Prevotella sp. (assembly GCA_017960525.1). Taxonomy (GTDB): domain Bacteria; phylum Bacteroidota; class Bacteroidia; order Bacteroidales; family Bacteroidaceae; genus Prevotella. Next base: position 31,242 of record JAGCZA010000084.1, on the reverse strand, counting down.
AGATAGAGGTGTTGCGAGGCCCGGCATCATCGCTCTATGGCGGTGTGGCCCTGACTGCCGTGGTCAACATCATCACCAAACAAGGGGCCGACGTCGACGGCCTCCAGGTCAGGGCAGGGGCTGGCAACTACGGACAGATCAGGGCCGACGCCCTTTTCGGCAAACGCTATTTCGACCTCGACTTGCTCCTTTGGGGCAGTATCTATCGCAGTAGCGGTGAAAGGCGCAATGTGGTTGATGAACGCATCGGAGAGAGTCCTTATAGTATGCCTCTCGATGAGGTACGAATCGGACACATCGGAGACCGACCCACCTACGACTTCGGACTACAGCTAGCCTGGAAAGGGCTGCAATTCCTCTATGACACACATTTCTCACAGGTCGCCGCACCATTCTCCATGACATCGCTGGCACTGAGCTACGACTACGACCGCTACCGCACCTACAACGGGCTGAAGCCCGGATTCAGCACAGCCTCACGCCATGCAAACCTGAGCTATCAACTCCCAACTCCCAATTCCAAACTCTCAACTAAAATTAGCGTCACCTACGACAAGTCGGACCTGACACGCTATCAGGCCATCAACGACTATCCCATGCCCACCTTGGGCATGGCCATCGGACTGCCTGAAGACATCTCTACCGTGTTTACACACTATGGAGGCATCTCCCGCTATGTTAACGGGCAGGAACAGGACTATGGCGCACAGTTCAAAGGCAACTACAGCTACTCTTTAGGCGATGACCATAAAGGCAACATCGGATTCGGTGCAGAGTATGGACACTTCCAACTCGACGACATACGCTACCAGATAGGATATGACTTCGAGCAGACTTTCTTTGAAGACCCCGTGCTGCGCAATGCCGGCAAGGACAGCGAGAACAGCGGCAATGTCTATCTACAGCTCAAGCACCAGTGGGACTTGTCACTGTTCTCGTATCACTTGTCATTTATAACCAATGCCGGACTGCGTTACGACTACAAAGACCGTTACGATGACTCCCAGGTCAATGAGTTCTCGCCACGATTGGCACTCATCCTCCTCCGTCCCAAGTGGAGCCTCCGGCTCAGCTACTCCAAGTCCTTCGTCGACGCACCCTACATCTACCGAAAGGCCAACCTCCTGTCTACCCTGATGGAAGGCCTCGATGCCAGTCAGGCAGGCATCTTGTCCCCAGAGCGCGTCCACTCCCTACAACTCTCCTTTGCAGGAACCAACTGGGTGCGCGCTCTCAACTTTGAGGTGAACGCCTTCTACAACCGTGCCACCGACCTTATCATGACCCATATCATCGACTACGAGAACGTCAGTAAGAACCAGACTTGCGGACTCGAACTTATGGCTACATATCAACCGTCACCCACGCTTTCCTTTAACTTCAACCTCACTTGGACAAAAACCTTCAAGTCAAACCTTATGGGACTCGAACTGCCCAACGAACTCAAGGAATACTACTCCCCCGACATCGATGACAACAACAACACGCCCGCACTGCGCTCCAACCTTGTAGTAGGATGGCAGACCAACAAACGGCTACGACTCCACGGACATCTGCTCTTCGAAAGTCGACAGACAACCTACAACACAGACCTCGTCAAGCTTATACAGGCCTCAAACAACACTAACGCAGCTGTACAATATTATCAGCAGGGCGACATCCAACAGGCAACAGCCTACGGCCAGCAGGCTATTGAGGCTATGCGCCATATCACGCTTCAGAAAGACATGCCCCCTCGAGCCATTCTCAATATCGGAGCACAATACGCAATAGCACCTGTCACTTTAGGACTTGATATTCACAATCTGTTCGGAACACACTATTACCGTAGTGGTATGAACACCAACCTCATACCGCAACAGGGCCGCTGGTTCATAGCCAGTATAGGCATACAATTATAAATTATGGCCACTTTCACTCCCTCTTCACTCCTCTATGAATTATGAATTGATACTCCAGAACGATGTGCAGCAGGTCACCAGACTCGCACCTTTTGTCGATGAGGTGTGCCAGGCCGCAGCACTCGATATGGCAACAACCCTCAAGCTCAACCTCGCCATTGAAGAGGCCGTAGTCAATGTCATCAACTATGCCTATCCACACGATACCGTAGCTGACATCACCATCCAGGCACAACTCCGCAAACATCAGCTCCAGTTTGTCATCAGAGACAGCGGCATTCCATTCGACCCGACTGCACAGCAAGAAGCCGACACCACCCTTAGTGTCGAGGAGCGCCCTATTGGCGGTCTCGGCATCCATCTGGTTCGTCAGATTATGGACTCTGTCAACTACCGGCGCACCGGTGGAAAAAATATCTTGACACTAAATAAGAAACTCAAATAAAAACCCAACAACAATGAAAACTACGATTGAAGAGAAGAGCGGCGCACTCGTCGCCATCTTTCAAGGCCGGCTTGACACAGCTGCAAGTGTACAAACCGCCAAAGACTTGGAACCACTGAACGACTGCACCTGTCAGGACATCATCCTTGACTGCACCCATTTGGAGTATATATCCTCCAGTGGCCTACGACTGTTCCTCACCATACTCAAAAATGCCAAGCCCAAGGGCAGCAAGGTTTTTGTGAAAGGACTGAACGGCGATTTGAAGTCCGTCTTTGCCATGACAGGCTTCATTAACCTGTTCGAGTTCAAGGAATAATGCCCGCAAAACCTCAACTCTCATCTTTCAATGATTAATGAACTACGGCGTGCTGATGCAGGGCGAACTTTGCCGTTCAGCACCTCGGTATTCCGTCGGATTAACGATTGATTCGTCTGTGGGGAAACCCGTATCGCTTCGGTTTGCAGCGTGCGGGGAAAACATTTGCAGCGACCGCTACAAACATTTGCAGCGACCGCCGCAAACTTTTGCAGCGACCGCTGCGAACCAATTTTTACACCAGCGGTTGAGATTTCGGCTACATACTTCTCAACAGAATGATTAAGTTAAAAAATATTTGTCGTTATTTATTTTTCTATTTTTTTAAATTGTTGTACCTTTGCAATCGTATTTAACGTATGCAATTATGAACGAAGAAGTGCAGAGAATCAACCTGAATGACTATATCCAGACAGGTGAGGGCGGAACGGCGCTCACCTACAACCATAAAGACGGTAAGACGCTGGCCAAGCTCTTTATGCCCAGCCTTGCTGCCGATACAGCTGTCAGGGAGTTCCGCATCAACCAGATTGTCTACGAGATAGGTCTGCCCACGCCGAAGCCCATCCGCCTGATTACCGATGGCACACGCTTTGGAGCAGAGTATGAACTGATCAGCCCCAAACGCTCGTTCACCCGCATCATCTCGCAGGAACCCGACCAGCTGGTTCCGCTCTCGGAGCGCTTCGCCGTGCTCGCCAAGCAGATACACCAGACCCCTGCCGACACGAAGCGGTTGCCTGACATGCGGGAACTGGTGGGTATATGGATTGACCGCCTCGTGAACCTCCCAGACACGTATAAGGAGCGTTTCCACCGTTTCCTGAGCACCGTATCCTCCTCGCCGACCTGTCTGCATGGTGACCTGCACATCGGCAATATCATCACCGACGGGAGCCGTAATCTCTGGATTGACGTGGGCGACTTTGCCTACGGCGTTCCAGAGTGGGATCTTGGCATGATGTACTATTCATCGAACTTTCTGAGTGCGGAGCGGGCCGACAAAATCTTCCACTTGGATGTGGACACGCTGAAGGCTCACTGGAAGGTGTTCGCACCAGTCTATTACGGTACTGACGACGAGAAAGTGCTGGAAGCTGAAATCGGGAAGCTGCATCCTTTCATAGCAACCAAGATTGCCTTCATTGTCAGCAAGTTAAGTGACGGGAAACGTTCTGCAGATGGTCCTCTCCTGTCACTGTTCGATAAATTCCTGCCGGATTAAAAAGTGAAGAGTGGAAAATGGAAAATGAAATATTTGCTACCGCAATTGTTTTGTTTGGTATGACGTTTGCCGCCCAAGTAGCCCATTCGCAGCGTGCCATCGCTTTTAGCGGCATAGAGAACGCCCGCGACATAGGCACACTCGTCATGCAGAACGGGCAGACAGTACGTGCGGGAATGCTCGTCCGCAGCGGCAATCTCTCGCAAGCCACCGACGGCGACGTGGTGGTGCTGAAGGGGAAGTATCATTTGACTGACGTGTTCGACTTCCGGCTTGAGGCCGAGGCCAACGCTGCTCCCGACCGCATCATCGACGGTGTAAGCTATATCCACCTCTCCACGCTCCCGAAGGCACTCATCGAAGGCTTCGCTTCTTCCGATAGTTCAGATATGGCCAGTATGGATAAAAAGGGCATGATGGAGACACTCCTGAAGTATGCCATGAACCCCAAGGCGCAGTCGATGGCTCGTCAGCTCTATCCCATCATCGTGACCGACTCCACAGCGCAGCACTACTACGGCGCGTTCCTCCGTGGTGTCCTCCGTGCTGAAGGTGGCGTGCTCTGGCATTGTTCGCAGGGAAAAGACCGGGCTGGCTGGGCATCGGCATTTCTGCTCGCAGCCCTCGGTGCCAGCCGGGAGGTGATTGTCGAAGACTTCGACCTTTCCAACCAGAGCTACGCCCGTCAGGTGGAGGCGATGACAGCCAAAGTGCGGGATGCGGGCGGAAACGATGAGGCCGTGGCCTTTATGCGTGCCATGATTGGCGTGAGCCGCGAGAACTTCGAGTCGACACTAGACCTGATAGACCAGCGCTACGGCTCGCTATCGCAATACATAGAGAACCTGCTGGGCTTTTCGAAAGAAGAGCAGCAGCAGTTGAGGAAAAAATACCTGATATCAGAATAATGGCAAACAAACCCTTAGACACTTCATTGCTGGACCGCGCCATCCTGTTCGCCGTCCGCGCCCATGCCGGCACAGAGCGTCGCGGCAAGGGCTTTCCCTATATCGTTCACCCCTTGGAGGCCGTGGCGATTGTGGCCACGATGACCCGCGACCAGGAACTGCTGGCCGCTGCCGCCCTGCACGACACCGTGGAGGACACCGACGTGACCCTGGAGCAGATACGCACGGAGTTCGGCGACCGCATCGCCTCACTCGTCGCCTCGGAGAGTGACACCCTCGAAGCGGACGTGAGCGAAGAAGACGATGGTGAGTACCTGTTGTCCAGCTGGCACGCACGCAAGCAGGCTGCCATCGACCGTCTGGCCCATGCTTCACGCGATGCCAAAGTCGTAGCTCTGGGTGACAAACTCTCGAACATAAGGGCCATTGCCCGAGACTATTCCGAACAGGGCGACAAGCTCTGGAATCTCTTCCACGCCAAAGAACCCAAAGACCACGAGTGGCACTACCGAGGCCTGGCCGAATCGCTCCGGGAGCTAAAGGACACCTTTGCCTTCAGGGAGTTTGAACAGCTTGTTAATCAAGTGTTCCCGACATCCTCTCCGTGAACGTATGCATCCAGAACCTCAGCTATGTCTTTGTGCTGAAGCAGGGCGATATTTGAATGACATCTATTCAACAATAATCAAAACAACAATGAACAAGAGCGAACAATTTGTAATCACGATTAACCGTGAGTTGGGAAGTGGCGGTCGCACCGTTGGCCGCCTGTTGGCAGAAAAACTGGGCGTACCCTTCTACGACAAGGCTGTCGTCAAGGCTCTGCAGGAGAAATATAATCTCACTACCGCAGAGATTGAGCGGCTGAAGGGCCGCAAACACAGCTGGTGGGCCGACGTTGAGCGCATCCTGAAAATTGACGGAGGCATGAGTATGGAATACTATCTGCCGAAGAAGGACGACGCCCCCGATCTGTTGACCACCGACGAGATGTTCAAGACCGAGACCCTGATATTGCAGGACCTCGCCGTCGAGAAGTCTTGTGTAGTGGCTGGACGCAGCGGCTTCCACGTGTTCCGCTACCATCCCAACCACCTGAGCATCCTCATCCAGGCCTCAATGGAGTACCGCGTGGAGCGTGTGTCCCGCAAGCAGAACATGACCGAGGACGAGGCCCGCAAGACCATAGAACAGGTGGACAAGATGCGCGAGAACTATGTGAAGAAGTACACCGGCACCTCGCGCTATGACACCCGTAACTACGACCTGGTCATCGCCGCCGATGGCAAGGCGGAGGAGGAAATCGTTGATTTGATTATGCAGTACATCGGATAATCTTATTGAGCCCACTTTCAAAGTAGACCCAATTACAGCCCCCACCCATACCCCTCCCCTTGATGGGAGGGGAGTGGCTGCGCGTGGTTTCTTCAATTTATAGAACATAGCTTGAGAATATGGAAAACAATATAATGCTGGATGCACATGGCGAAATGCTTATGGAGCAGTATTATGAGCGACAGACCGTCTACCTGCGTCTGGCACAGATTGCCAGCGATACACTTCGTCAGGCTCTAAAAGAACAGCATGTGACAGTAATTACCTTGGAGCATCGCGTAAAGACCGAAGCATCGCTCGCAGGAAAACTGGAACTGAAGGGAGCCAAATACAACACACTTGACAACGTGACCGACATTGTAGGATTGCGTGTGGTGACTTTCTATAGCGCTGACGTGGACAAGGTCGCTGCCATTGTCAATGAGACGTTCAGCGTGGACTGGAGCAATTCTGTCGACAAGCGCAAGTTGCACCGCTTGGACAGTTTCGGCTATAACTCGCTACATTACATCTGCAGGCTGCCGAAGACAGTCATCAACGACCCAGATATGCACCTGCTCAACGAACTACCTTTTGAGTTACAGATGCGTACCGCCCTACAGCATGTTTGGAGCACTCTGGACCACGATACGGCCTATAAAGGTGATGTGAATATCCCCCGTGAATATAAGCGGCAGTTCAACCGTCTGGCAGGTATGCTGGAACTCATCGACGACGAGTTCAGCCGGCTGCGCAACGTGCTGACTGACTACCGTCGCCAAATGTTGGCATTGGAGGCTTCCGGACAGTTGAATGAGGTGGACTTGAACAGTGACACATTCCGCCGCTATTTAGAGGCACACCCCTTCGACCGCCTGAACCGGCGCATTGCCGGCATCAACCAAGCCGAACTGTACCCAGTACCGATGATGCCCTTTCTCAGAGTGCTCCAGAAGTTGGGCTTCGAGACACTGGGCGATGTGAACCGGCTCATTGAGGAACACAGCGACGATGCCTACCGACTGGCTGTATCGCAGCTTGGCACAACCGACCTCGACATTCTATCAGAGAACATCGGCCTTCAGAACCTCTGCTTCGTCTATGTCCTGAAGCGTGGTGGCGGCCCTGCCGAACTCTGCAAAATTTACGACTGGCTCAACGGATACAATCCCGAAAACCAGACAATCGCCAAGAAACTGTTCGAACAGGCCCAGAAGCTTTCATTTGAAGTCGGTAACAAGTATTAGACCTGGTCAATATCCGACACCGTAATGCTTGACAGATACTGGGCAATGTCGGCTTGCAGTTGGCGGAAACGGTCGCAGAGGATGTAGCCGGTGTTCTTTTTCAGCATCGTTTTCACGTCTTGCCGCGAGTTCTCGTAGCACGACATTTCGTTGCGCTTCTGCGTGCGGTGTGCTTTGGCGTGGTAGATTTCTGTCTGGCGCTCCTGTCGCAGTTGGTTGCACACCTTAGTTAATATGGGGGCGGTGACGGTGTCGAAGAGGTGGTGGCCCTGCATATAGAGATAGGTGGTCTGTGGCGTCACGCCCAGGCGGCGCAGGTCGTCTTTCACCTTCAGGTAGGCCTCCTTGTTGTCGGGGAACTGCCGCTGCAACTCGCGCACCTTGGTGCCCACCTTCCGCCTGATGTTGGCAATCGACACTTCTGGATTCTGCACGGTGAAGCCGCCTGGGTCGCAGACGCGGTTGAAGTCGGAGAGCGAGAAACGCCCGTGATGGCCTGTGCGGTAAGCCCATACAGACCAGACGAAGAGCGGGAAGCAGGCCTCGGAGAACTGCCGGAAGTAGTCCTGGAAGTCGAAGATGCGGTGGTCGTTGAGCGTCACGGCCACGCACACCCCGTGGAGCGAGGGGGCGTAGCACTGGTAGTTCTCAATGGCATAGACGTAGGTGTGGAAGACATACGGACTCTTCAGCACCTTGCGCGACTGCTCCGTGGCCCCTTCCATCAGGTAGTCGTAGTCGGCATCGACGCAGGCTATCATTGATTTTCCGAGGGGGGAATCCCCCTTCCCGACCTCCTCCGAGGCGGCGGGGACGGTCTCTTTGTTCTCACCACTGATGAAGTTCATCAACACCGATTTCTTGCCTCTTGTCAGATTCAACTTCGAGGGCAGCATCACCTCGAAGTAGCGCTTCTCGTCCTCGAAGGGGGCCAGCACCGTGCGCCAGAAGTAGATGTCGTCGTAACTCTCCACGTAGGCCACGATGCGGCGGCGCGACTGCTTGCCCCGCAGGACGTTGGCCGCCTCAAAATACTGGTTGTTGATGTTGTCTTTCAGGCTCTTGCTCATTGGGCTAATGTGATGTCTGAGACTTCTGTGACTCGGTCCAGCCAGCCGTTCATCACTACGGCGGGCGAGTGGGTGGTGAGGATGATTTGCACGTGGGGGTTCAGTTCCACGATGAGGTCGATGAGCCGCTTCTGCCACTCAATGTGGAGGCTCACTTCCGGCTCGTCCATAAAGAGCACGTAGGGCTGGTCGTCCTCCACGAGCACGGTGAGCAGGATGGCGAGCATCTGCTTCTCGCCGCTGGACAGTTGGTAGGGCAGCAGCACCTCGCCAATCTGCGTGAAGCGTATCTCGTTCTCGGTGCGCACGATGCGCTTGCCCGTTTCGGCAAACAACTCGTCTACCATATCCTGGAAGCGTTTCTTCCTGAGCGACAGTTGCTGGGCGGCCTCGGCATTGCCCTCTTGCAACTGCTCGATGATGCGGTTGCCGATGTTCACCTGATAGTCCAGGTACTTGCGCTGCAGGTTGTAGAGTTGGATGTCGAGCAGCGAGCCGCCACCCACGCCTGCCAGTGCCGAAAGGGCCTGGCGCAGGAAGCCCTCGCCCTCGTTGAGCGTCTGGGTGAGGTTGCTGTCGAGCGAGCGTATCAGGTCGTAGCGAATCCATTTGGCATCTTCCGGCACCACCTCCAGTCTGACGCCTTTCAGCATGTGGCTGGGGAACTCGCCGCCGGCCGCCAGGCCTTTCACCACCTTGTTCAGGATGGTGCTCTTGCCCACACCGTTGATGCCGCTCAGTATGTTCACTTGTGGGTTCAGTTCCCACACAATGTGTTTCTTGCCGCTCCAGAGGGCGTCAATCTCAATGCGTTTGATATAGTCAGCAAACTTCTGCATAGTATCACTCTTCTCTATTCATTCTTCACTATTCACTTTTCACTATCAATGGATTTCGTAGCGAGCGCAGCGTCCAGTTGGTGCGGGCCTGCCATTCATCCATCGTGCGAATGTCGTATTTAGACCAGGCCGAGCCGAAGTAGTAGGTGTAAGGCTCGCCCTGATAGTCGTACTTGAAGCCCAGCAGATGGCCGTCGTTGCCGTTGGAGGGCTGGGGGAAAGGTTTCTTCTCTAAATGGTTGATGCCATTGGGGTAGAGCGTGCCCACGAACAACTGGCAGTTGTTCACGCGGGGATTGTCCGTCGGGTCGGCATAGAGCAGGCAGTCATTGCCAACGATGATGCTTTCCCGTTCCTCAGAGTGGAGCACCACGCCGGAGGCCAGCGTCAGCGGTTTCGTCATTCCGTCGTACCACACCGTCATTCGGCAGAAGTTCGAGCCTTTGTCCAGCGCGATGATGCGGTGCTCGGTGATGCTGTCGCCCTCGATGGCGGTGGTGTTGTAGTCCAGCCGCACGGTCATACGCATAGGCCCTAAGTCAAGCATTTCGTAAGTCTTGAAGCAGTAGGGGTAGAAGATGTTGTCACCGCTCATCAGCGCCGGCGTACCGCAGCCCAGCGTCGCCCCCACCTTGTAGAGGTCCATACCCCGGCCGTGGTCGTTGTGGTAGGAGTTCAACCGGTAGAGCGAGTCGCCGCGCTGGCGGTTCTCCTTGCGCAGTTTCTCCACTATCGGCATCATCACCACGTCCTCCACCCAGTAGCGCTGGTCGAGCACCAGTTCGGGCGTGTTCTTGCTCCACACATCGATGCCGAAACTGCGCTCGCCCGTCTTCTGAAGGGCCGGGCCATAGACGCGGTAGGCACCACGGTCGTTCTCCCAGGCGAAGTCGTCCTTGCGCTCAGGGAAGATGCGGCCGTAGCACACCGTCGGGTAGATCTTCGGCGTGCCTTTCCTGACGGTGAATGTCAGTGTGCCTTTGGGGCGCACGCCGGCATCCAGGAGCACCTTGCCGTCGTAAGACAGTTGGTAGGGCACCTCCAGCCCGCCCTCGTCGAAGACGATGAACTGCCGTCCGCCCTGTATGCCTAACTTCTGGAACAGCGGTGCGGCCTCCACCTCCACCACCTGCTGGCGGAACTCAGGGCTGTCGTTCTTGATGGTGACGGTAGCCGTCCCGTTTGCCGTCTCGTTTGTTGTCCCGTTTGTTGCGATATTATCGCAACATACTGAACCGTCCTCATACCTCAGATGCTCGCAGGCGGCCAGTAGGAAGGCACCCACGCCGAAGTTGGCCTGCGAGCGGGCATCGACGGTCTTTGTCGGGTCGGGCTTCTCGCCGATGGGCTGCACGAAGCCCACGCTGCCGTCCTTCTGCAGGGCGGTGGTGGTGAGATAGTTCCACGCCTTCTCGATGACAGGCACGAACTTGTCGCGCTCCAGCAGACCGTGGTTCACGCCCCACAGCATACCGTAGGTGAAGAAGGCGGTGCCGCTGGTCTCAGGCCCAGGGGCGTCCTCCTCGCAGAGCATAGAGCGGCTCCAGTAGCCGCCAGGGCGCTGCACACGGGCCACACCCTCGGCCAGTTCGCGGAAGCGCTGCTCGAAGAACGGGCGGTGCTTATAGTCCTTCGGCATATCGGCCAGCACTTTGGCCAGGCCGGCCAGCACCCAGCCGTCGCCGCGTGCCCAGAAACTCTTGCCGCCGCTGGCCGTCTTCACTTTGGGAAAGATATACTTCGCGTCGCGGTAGTAGAGTTGCTCGTCCTTGTCGTACATCAGATCGTCGGCCCACTTGTAGTTGTCGTAGAGTTTGTCCAGGTATTTCACCTCGCCCGTGGCCTTGTAGAGTTTGGCGAAGACGGGCATCACCATATAGAGCGCGTCGGCCCACCACCAGAAGTCGGTCGCCGTTTGGCGCACCTCGTAGTCCATCACCTCGATGGCACGCGCCACCTTATAATTAAAAATGAGAGGTGAGAAATGAGAAATATGATTAGTTCCAGGGGCAGAATTATGGCCTCCAGAGCATTCTCCTCTCTCAATTTCCAAAATGTCGAGATACGTCTGGAAGCATATCTGCCAGTCGCCGAAGAGCACGAAGTCGTGGCCTTCGCCGTAGGTCTTGTACTTCCACTTCGCGGGGTCCTTCTCCTGTGCGCCCATCCACTTGTTGTGGCGTGCCCAGGCGTCGCTGTAGGCCAGCCAGCGGGCGGTGCCCAGCAGACGGTAGGCCTCCATATTGCCCGTGTGGTAGGCGGCCTCGTCCCAGAACGAGCGCACATTGGGCGAATGGTGCTGCTGCCAGTAGTCGTTCACACGGGTGATGATGTCGATGGTAGGCACAGGTTTTGCTGCCACCGGCTGTTTCTTCCTTTTCGCTTCTGAAGGCAATGCCGTCAGGAGCAGCGCTAACGCAATTAGTAGTCTATTCATAGTCCTTGTCGTTTCGTCATTGTTGCTGCAAAGGTAGTGTTTTTCCCCGAAACGTGCAAGAAAACGAACCACAAATGTCATCCCCCCATATATAAATATGGTGGACGCCGGAGCAAAAACCATCGATGCCCGTACATAAAACTAAAAGCACGTCGTAATTTACATAAATTACGTCGACCCATTAGTTTTATCTCCGCCCTGACCGCCAAATACCCCGCAAAAGGCAATGTTATTGACAAGGGCGTGACAAATTATAAAAACAACGGATTTCACGGATTAAACGGAATTTTCCGCTTCTGAAAGACGGCGAGCAGGCCTCTGTAGGCATCAGCGTCCAGGGAAAGCAAGTCTTTCGGAACGGGGAGGAGTTTGCGAAAGAAGGTCTCTGCGGAGTCGGTCTTGCCGGCCTGAAGGTAGTAGTTGCCCTTGATGTAGTAGTACATTTCGTGGCCCCGCCGGATGTTCCCACGGCTGTCGAACAGGCCCGTCTTGGTTTCAAACTCCCTCAGCAGGCTGTCGGCCTCGTCCAGTTGGCCCCTTTTCACCTTGATGTGGGCGAGGGTGGCGAAGGCGTTGGCGGCCTTTTGGCTGTCGCCCGCTTCAGTATAGAGGCGGTGGGCCTCCCATACGGTCTCTATGACCTTGGCCGTGTCGCCCAGTTTGTAGTAGGGCTTGGTCATCAGTTCCAGGGCTCGAATGTACATCAGGCTGTCGTGCTCCAGGAGTGCGTACTGCTGTATTTTCCGCATCGCGGCAATCTCGTCGCCGGGGAGGTTCTGGGCGTCGTACAGTTCGGCCATCTGGCCATAGACCTTTATCCGGAGTCGGTAGTCGTCGGTGGAGTCCCTGACGGCATCGTGATAGCATTGCAAAGCCTGCGGTGCCTCGCCCAAGTCGCGGTAGACGCAGCCCAGGAGGTAGCGGGCCTCCATGCGCTCGCTGGCCGTCCCGTGGCGGTCGTAGTAGGCCACCACGGCCTTCATTACGGAGTCAGGGGATTGCGAATCATGAGTGGTGAAGGGCACATAGTTCTGGTTCATTTCCCTGGCGCGGAGCAGTTCGCGGCGCATCGCCTCACCGTCGGTGCCGCCTGAGCAGGCGGTCAGTAAAAGCAAGAAGCAGATGGCACTAATTGTGCCGACAGATTTGATTCTTTTGGTATTCATGGTCTTTGACCCATTTGGCTTTTTGCTTGCAAAATTATGCAAAAAAAGCCAAATTGTCAAATATTACCAATAAATTTAATAAACTAAGAATAAACCAAAAGAAACGTAAAATCCAGTTTTTCAGCAGTTTGTATATTGTAATAAACGGGAAATTGGTATCCTGTCTGGAGGCCAATTTCTCGTTGAAGAAGTTCACGCACTGGCGGAAGAGGTGGTTGCGGGTGTTGCCGCCGAAGATGCTGTGGTTGCGGTTGGTGTAGACCAGTTGGCGGAAATCCTTGTCGGCCTGCACCAGTGCTTCGACATATTCCGCCGTAGGTCTTGTACTTTCACTTCGCGGGGTCCTTCTCCTGTGCGCCCATCCACTTGTTGTGGCGTGCTTTTCACTTGCAGAGATAATGCTTTTCCGCGAAACGTGCAAGAAAAGGGCGCACAAATGTTTATCTGCCCGCAGATGAGCAATAGGTTCCAAAATCTGCGCAGTCTATCATCTCTTTGTCTCCCTGACTGTCGCCGTATGCATAGAGAAGGTACGAGCTGCGGTCTGGCTCAACTTCCAGAAATCGCCTTACTTTCTCTGGCCCATAACAATTGGGAGAGGCGAACTTGCCCGTCAGACGGTTGTCTGCGTCTGTCTCTACGCGGGTGGCCACCACTCTGTCTACACCCAGCTTGGCGGCCCAAGGGTCAATCCATTCCCCCATGCTGGCACTGACAATGTAGACGCGGTGGCCCTTGGTATGGTGGTTCAGTAGTTTCTCCACCATTTTTTTGCGGGAGAAAGACTCTATGCAGGCAGCGAAATCGCGGCCGTAAGCGCAAAACCGCTCATAATCCATGCCTTTGTAGAAATAGGCGAACATCCGTTGCTTGGCAAACTCATTGGAGCAGAGGCGCAGCTTCATTGCCAACACAAAGGGAAGGTGGATGATGAGGCCCAGAACCAGCGATGGCAGGCCGTGTGTGAACTTGATAAACTTCAAAAACGAGTCCTTCGTGGTCAGTGTCCCGTCGAAATCGAAAACCGCTATGCTGCGTCGGTTCATAATCATTTCAGAGATAGATAATCAAGATGAAGGACAGAATCCAGCCCACGATGCAGAGCTGGATGAATCTGTCACCAAAGACTATTTTTGTGGGACTGCCGCTCAGATGGTCAACTATGGTGAGCTGTAGATAGCGGATGATGGCAGCGAGCACAAACACCGACGTTAGGTAAAGATAGGAACTTCCGAAACGCGACACGACATCGGGGCTGACCGTGAAGAGGATATAGCACATCATAGTCATGGTGGCGACAATGCCCAGCGACTGGTCCATGAAAGCCAGGTTGTAGCGCACGACGTTCTCTCTGGGTGCCTGTCCTGTCTGAATATAGATGCCCACATCATCGCGCCTCTTTGCAAAAGCCAGGAAGAGAGCCAGCAGAAATGTCATCAGAACTATCCAATGGGTCAGACTGACGCCGCCCGCCACTCCGCCATAGAGTAAACGCAGGACAAAACCTGTGGCAATAATGAAGACGTCAATCACGGCGATGTGCTTCAACTTGAAGCAGTAGAGGACGTTGATGGCCAGATAAAGCAGCACGATGCCCGCTGCCTGTAGGACAGCAAGCCAATTAGGTAGCAGCAGGCACAGTAGGAAAGCACCAACCGCACACGCCAAGGCAACCGCTACGCCAACTTGCTTTTTCAGTATGCCTGCCGCTATGGGGCGGGCAGATTTGACGGGGTGGGCGCGGTCCTGCTCTGCATCGAGCACGTCGTTGAGGCAATAGACTGAACTGGCGGCAAGGCTGAACGAGGCAAAGCCCACCACACCCCCGGCCAGCGACTGCAAGTCGGTGATGCGCCCGTCGAAAAACATTGGCAGGAAGACGAAGCAATTCTTCACCCACTGCCTAGGACGCAACAGATGGAGAATGTTAAGCCATTGGGGGCGGCTGGACAAGTATGTAGTGTTGTTCATGACTTTCCGGTTTCTGTAGTTCAGGGGAGGAAATTTTTCTTTTCAAAAGACAGTACTGCCATTGACGCATACATTATCACGATGGGCATATAGGGATAGTGGTATCTTGGCGCGCCATAGAGCACCATGTGCATGGCCGACCCCAATATGACAGGGATGAGGAAGATGCCCCAATAACCGAACAGGCGCCTCCTCAGTTTCCATAGTGCGACCAGGAACAGCACCATCACGACATAGTAGACGAGGGAGAAACCGACCACTCTTAGTGCCCTCCCCACGACATCGGCTTTCGACGTGCTCTCGTCCATCATCTGCTCTCCGTAGAGAGGTCCGTAGGGGTAATAGTCGCCCCACCACAGCCTGAAGAATTTTACTGGGGCATAGAGCAAGTACTTGGGAAGGTTGCTCTTAATCCACCCGATGGCACCATCCCTCCAAAAAGCGTCCATTTCGTAGGCTGTCATCCGCCCTTCCACATATCCGTAGTTGCCCTCCTCGAAGACGGCGTGGTTCATCGTGCCGTTCATCTTGTCGTTTGCTCCCATCGCCAGATTGAAGCCAAGGGTCGTGCCGCCAGCGCTGCCTTGGGCGGATGTGTTGTTCAAGACTGCAAAAGTAAGCAATGCTGAGAAAACGGCATACGAGCCTACGTAGACGGCAATTCGCCTCCATCCGAAATGCTTGTAAAGCATATATAGCAGGATGGGGATGATGAAGATGGGGAAGAGTGGCCTGATGTAATTGGCATAGCACATAAGCAAGGCGGAAGCAACCAGCAGGCCTTGTCTCTTCTGAATCAGCATAAGACCGACGTACAGTAAGGTTGCATACAGCAAGTCAGTCAGCGTGAGGACAACGAAAAACCAATTGCTTGACAAGAGGCAGAAGAACACGGTGGCCCATTGCTTGGCCCTGTCACCGACCAAACTGCCAACAATTGCCCTGATGGAGAATAGCAGGGCGACATTCAGCACAAGGCCGATGATGCCGTTATAGAGAAACGAACCAAAGAGGTGCAACTGCAAGACGAGGAAGTTCACATAGCCGGGGTTGAAGATAAAGGCTTCGTACAGTTGCTCCTCCATAGGATACCACATCCCTCGGCAATAGCAGTCGTATGCAAATGTCTGGTAGATGTCAGCATCACTGTATTGCGGCTGACCCCAGAAAACAATGATGCACACTATCTGGGCTGCCAGCCATATCGCCACAGCAGCGGTGGCCACCCTGTCTAAAGTGAAACGTGACAATATTCCTTGATTCATATTCTGCTCTTATTTCAGATTGTCGTTGAAGAAGTTCACGCACTGGCGGAAAAGGTGGTTGCGGGTGTTGCCGCCGAAGATGCTGTGGTTGCGGTTGGTGTAGACCAGTTGGCGGAAATCCTTGTCGGCCTGCACCAGTGCTTCGACATATTCCGCCGTGTTCTGGTAGTGCACATTGTCGTCGGCCAGTCCGTGGCAGAGCAGCAGGGCACCGTGCAGCTTGTCGGCGCGAGCGATGGGGCACACCTCGTCGTAGCCTTGTGCGTTCTCCTGCGGCGTGCGCATGAAACGCTCGGTGTAGATGGTGTCGTAGTAGCGCCAGCACGTGGGCGGGGCTATGGCTACGCCGCAGCAGAACACCGGGCGACCCTCGGACATCGACATCAGCGTGTTCCATCCGCCGTAACTCCAACCCCAGATGGCGATGCGCTCCTTGTCGACGTAACTCTGCCGGCCCAGCCACAGGGCGGTCTCCACCTGGTCTTTCGCCTCCAGTTCGCCCAAGCGCAGATAAGTGCACTTCTCGAACTCGGCGCCACGCCCGCCGGTGCCACGGTTGTCCACACAGACGCAGATGTAGCCCTGCTGTGCCAAGTACTGTTCAAAGATGGCTCCCTGTCCGTTCATGCCGACGCCCCAAGCATTGCGCACCTGCTGGTTGCCGGGGCCGCCGTACTGGTACATCACCACGGGATATTTCCTGTTGGCATCGAAACTGGCAGGCTTGACAATCCAGCCGTTCAGCTTAATGTCCTCAGATGTGGTGAAGGAGAAAAGTTCCTTGGTGCCCATCCCGTATGAGGAATACTCGTCGGCCAGCCTCTTGTTGTCAATGATGGTAGACAGCACCTTGCCCTGATTGTTGCACAGCGTATAGACGGAGGGGTGGTTCAGGTCGCTCCAAGTGCAGATGAAGTTCTTGAAGTCGCGTGAGAAGATGGCAGTGTTCCATCCGTCCTTTGGTGTCAGACAATCGGTCTTTCCGTTTTTGTGGCTGACGTACACTTTTTGGTTGGTAGGGTTGCCGTTCAGGGCGGCATAGTAAAGGTCGCCCGACGATTCGTCGTAGCCATAGACGCTGGTGACGATGGTGTGGCTGTCGCCCACCTTGCGCTGCTGTTGGCCGTTCAGGTTGTAGAGGTAGATGTGGTTGTAGCCGTCGCGCTCGCTGGTGAGGACGATGTTGTGGTCGGTTATCTTCACTTGGGCAAACACGTCCTCGTTGATGTACTTGTCCACCTTGTCGTCGATGACCAGCTGGCAGAGGGTGGAGAGCGGGTTGGCCATATAGATTTTCAGGTCGTCCTGGTGGCGGTTCAGGGTGAAGACGGCCACCTTCTGCGGGTCGCTGGTCATTTTGATGCGGGGGATGTAGCCGTCGGCGTCGAGGGGCAGTTGCATCGTGCGCGTCTGGTGGCTCTTGATGTCGTAACTCATCACCTGGACCTTCGCGTTCTGTTCGCCGGGCTTCGGGTACTTGTAGGTGTAGAAGCCGGGGTAGGTCTTGTACTCCTCGCGCTCAGGCTTCAGTCCCTTGAACAGGGACATTGAGTACTCCTTGACCTGGCTCTCGTCGTAGCGCACCCACACGATCTGGCGCGAGTCGGCTGAGAACACCATCGAACTGTTGAAGGAAAACTCCTCCTCGTTCACCCAGTCGGGCAGGCCGTTGATGACCTCGTTGAACTTGCCGTCCTTGGTCACCTGGCTCTCGGCGTTGCCATAGAGCAGTTTCACCAGGAAGATGTTGTTGTCACGCACGAAGGCCACCTGAGTGCCGTCGGGCGAGAAGATGGGCGTCTGCTGCGGTCCGCCGTCGCTGAGCGGTTCCAGTTTGTTGTTGGCGATGCTGAAGAGGTAGTAGACGGCGGTGAACGAGCGTCGGTAGATGCTTTTCGTCTCTGTCTGTATGAGCATCGTCTTGCCGTCGGGACTCATGATGTAGCCGTCCACGAGCTCCACCTTCGGCCCGCGTGCCGTTTGCGCGTCGAAGAGCACGGCGGTCTGCTTGCCCGTGCGGAACGAGTATTTCACTATCTGCCGTCTGTCGCTGCTGATTTGGGTGTAGCTCTCGCCGTCGGCCATCGGCTCCACAGCCGCCAGCGTCTGTTCGCGGAAGGCTCCGCCAGTAATGTCGGTCAATTGCAGGCTCTTGCCAGCCCATACCTGGGTGGCTGCCAGCAGAAGGGCCACCCCAAAAGTTAAAATCTTCTTCATCGTATTACTTTGTTTATCTTTATTCCCTTGTATGTTGCTCCAACTCTTTGCCCTGCGAGATTATAAATGCGCTCTGGCATACGGCTGTCCTTGCAGAGTTGCACCTCCTCGATGGCAGAAGACACTTCCAAGTTAGAGAACTCGCCGTCGTGGAATATCAGTAACCGTTTGTTGGTGGATATGTAGATGCAGTCGTTATCGACATCCATCCGTCGAAAGTGTTCCTTGTTTTCCAATGTAAACGAAAAGTCTGTACAATTATTGCCGTCGAATGATTTCAGCACGCCGTCTCTGCAAAGAATCCACAGCACGCCTTGAGTGTCGAATCTTATTTTTTCAATAAGAGACCCTGTCCTCAATATGCTTGAAAAATTGTTTCCATCATATTTTACCACACAGTAATTACTGGCAAGCCAGATGTTGTCATTTTCATCAATATCCAACGCTCTGAAACTGCCGAAATCTGTAGTGACAAATTCCAAACCGCCCTCCTTTGTATATCGACATAGTGCAGACTCTTTTACACTTCCCATGCTTGTAATCCAAAGTGTTCCTTTGGAGTCAAAATCCATACCGGTAATTTCCTCCTCTAAAACTGCTGTTGGAATCCAAAGTTCTTCCACCGCATACTCATCCTCAACCCTGATAAGATGGTCTAACATAGCCATAAATAGGTCACCATCAGGCCCGATGCAGATTATTTGTGGAGATCCACCAGAATAGAATTCATCTATTCCCTCCACTCTAAACGAGTACAAACTGTCACCGCAGAGTTTTGTAATCCAACTGCCTCGTTGCCCTACCCAGAGCGTATCGCCCCTCAAGAATAAAGACGAAGGAGTGTCCATCAGTACATCGCCTTTGACGTACACCTTCTGCTCGTAAGTCTGCTTGTCAATCACCATAAGACCCTTAGACGTTGCTCTATACAGATATTTTTCGTCATGGGTCATATTTTGAGAATATAGGTTAATCGTTCCTGAAAGTAATAATATCAGGAGGAAACCGCCCAAAAATCTCTTACAGAATAATCTTTTTTTCATAGGGCCACCCCAAAAGTTAAAATCTTCTTCATCGTATTACTTTGTTTATCTTTATTCCCTTGTATGTTGCTCCAACTCTTTGTCCTGCGAGATTATAAATGCGCTCTGGCATACGGCTGTCCTTGCAGAGTTGCACATCCTCAATGGCAGAAGATTCAGAAACCACTTCCACGTTAGAGAACTCACCGTCGTGGAATATCAGTAACCGTTTGTTGGTGGATATGTAGATGTAGCTGTCGTCGACATCCATCCGTCTAAATTGTTCCTTGCTGCTCAATGGAAAAGAAAAGTCTGTACAAGTTTCTCCGTCGAATGATTTCAGCATGCCGTCTCTGCAAAGAATCCACAGTACGCCTTGTTTGTCGAATTGTATTTCTTCAATGGGCGAAGAGCCTGTCCTCAAAATAATTGGGAAATGGGTTCCGTCGTATTTTGTCACACAGAAGTCGCTGGCAAGCCAGATGTTGTCATCGCCATCTACTTCCAACGTGTTTAAACGATCGAATTCAGTTGGAATGAACTCCACTCCGCCCTCCTTGGTATAGCGGCACAATACGAATTTTTTTTCACTTACTTTATTTGAAATCCATAGTGCTCCTGTGGAGTCGAATTCCATGCCAGTAATAAAATCTTCTGTAAACAGATGAGGTGACAACATATAATCTTCCTCAACACATTCATTCTCAACCCTGATGAGAAAGCTTATGATGGCCATAATAAGTTCGTTCTGAGGCCCGACACGAATTATACTTGGAGCTCCGCCTTCACACCAGAAGTTCAAGCCAGTCACTCGGAACGAGTACGAACTGTCACCGCAGAATTTTGTAATCCAACTGCCTCTTTGCCCTACCCAGAGCGTGTCGCCCCTCAAGAATAAAGATGACGGGGCTTCCTTCAGCACATCGCCTTTGACGTGAATTTCTTGCTTAAGTGTCTTTTTGTCCATCACCACAAGCCCCTTTTCCGTTGCCATATACAGATACTTGTCGTTATGAACCATATCTGAGATTAAGGAACTGTATATCTGAGAATACAGATCAAACGCCCCAGATAGAAATAGCAGCAGGAAGAAGACACGTCTCCAACCATTCAAGAACCTCTCACAGAATAATTTTCTTTTCATACACATTGCCATTAATTGTCAGACTAATCACATAACTGCCATTAGTCTGAATGGTTCACAATCCCTCGATGAGGCGTTTGGCCTGGCCGGTGAGCAGGGGGTGGATGGTGTCGTAGGGGATGACGTCGTTGGGCATGCCGTAGGCGTAGGCGGATATTTCGTATTGCTGGTAGATGAATGACACACCATTTTCGGTGAAGAAGGGAGGCGTCTGGGGTAGGGGGATGTTGTAAGCAGGAATCTCGAACAGACACTCTTCCAGCTCTTCATCGGTGCCGACTTCAAAGTAATCGGTCAGTTTGTCCTTGATGATTTCCTTGATGCGATAGCCGAAATAGTTGCGCACAATGTCCCAGTCCAGCCGGCGGCCATCGCTCTTGCGGAAGGTGACCCCTATGACGGAGCTGGTGGGATGGGCGCCGCCCAGCCCCAGGCAGGTGTTCAGCGTATAGGTGACGAAGCGGTCTGTCTCGTAATCCTTCTCCATCGTGGCGTCGAACTCGGTTATCATGCCGAGCACTTCCTCTGCGGCATTGCGGAGCGTGTCGCTCCAGGCGTGGCCGTAGAAGTCGATGAGTGCCTGCATATCGCGGGCGTCGCCGTCGTAGCAGCCGCCCAACTGCTCGTCGAGCCATTCGCCCACGGCCAAAGCCAGCTCTGGCGATGGCACGTCGGCCTTGATGTTGCAGACAATCTGGTCGTCCTCGAAGTTGAAGCAGACGCTGTCGGTTGGTGCGGTGCTGCCTGAGGTTCCCGTCTGTCCGCCGGTGCAGGCCAGCATGAATGGCAGAAGTGCTGCCACGAACAATACTTTCGTCATTATCTCTTTCATTGTTCTGATTGTTAATGGGTTGCTATTCGGTTAAAGTGGGGCGCAGGCCTTTTTCAGCCAGGCCTTCTCGTCGTCGTCGAGGTGGGGCGAAAGGCGGTCGTAGACCGTCTGGTGGTAGTCGTCGAGCCACTGCCGTTCTTCCGGGAGAAGCATTGCGGCGTCGATGGGACGCTTGTCGATGGGGCAGAGCGTGAGCGGCTCGAATTGCAGGAACTGGCCGAACTCCGTCTCCATATAGGGCGTGATGAGCAGCGTGTTCTCGATGCGTGCGCCAAAGCGTCCGGGCAGATAGATGCCCGGCTCGTCGGTGATGGTCATGCCGGCGACGAGCGGTGCCGGCTTCCACTCCAAACGGAACTGGTGAGGCCCTTCGTGCACGCTCAGATAGGTGCCCACGCCGTGGCCTGTGCCGTGCAGATAGGAGAGACCTTCGCGCCACATATACTGGCGGGCCAGGATGTCGATTTGCGTGCCGCTGCTGCCCGACGGGAACTTGCAGAGTTCTATCTGGATGTGACCCTTGAGCACCAGCGTATAGACGTGGCGCATCTCGTCGGTGAGCGGCCCCAGGGCGATGGTTCGCGTGATGTCGGTGGTGCCGTCGAGGAACTGCGCCCCGCTGTCGAGCAGGAGCAGCCCCTCGGGGCGCAGCGGGATGTCGGTTGCGGGCGTCGGCTCGTAGTGGACGATGGCCCCATGCTCGCCGTAGGCCGCGATGGTGTCGAAGGAAATGTCGCGGAAAAGCGGCTGTTCGGCCCGCAGCGACGTGAGTTTGCGGTCTATGGAAAGTTCGCTTTCACGGCTGACATCGGCCTCGTCGAGCCACTTCAGGAAGCGCACCATCGCGATGCCGTCCTTCAGCATGGCGCGCCGAAAACCAGCAATCTCCGTGGTGTTCTTTACCGTCTTCATCCGCTTGACGGGGCTTTCGGCCTCCACTATCTCTACCGCGCTGCGGGTGCTGCTGCCGCCGCGTTTCACCCGGTTGAAGAGTGTGTGGTTCACCTCGTCGGGGTCGAGCAGGATGCTGTACTCGAAGTAAGCGTCCAAGCCTTTCCCTACGTTGGCGTAGTCATCGATTTTCACACCCTCCTGCTGGAGATAGGCGGCGACTTCGGGCGTGAGTTTCTCCTTATATATATATAAAGTGGTGTCGGTCGACGAAATGAGCAGATAGGAGACGAAGAGGGGTGTGCAGTGCACGTCGGTGCCGCGCAGGTTGAGCGTCCAGGCGATGTCGTCGAGCGAAGCCATAAGCATACCGTCGGCGTGTTCGCGGTGGAGGGCCTGGCGCAGGCGTGAGATTTTGTCGCGTGCCGACTCGCCGGCGTATTCCATCGGGTAGATTTCGACGGGGTTTGTGGGAATGGGCGGCCTGCCGTACCACGTCTGTGCCAGTGGGTCCAGATTGGTGCGCAGCGTCAGCCCGCCCGCCTTGCGCAGTTCGGTGGTCAGTTCTTTCACATAGTTGGCCGAACAGCACATCCCGTCGACACCCACTTCTGTTGAGGGTTGGGGGTTGAGGGTTGAGAGTTGGGCACCAATCCACTCGGCGATGGTTGGCGTGCCCTCAATCTTCAGCTTCATCAGCTGGAATTCCGTGCCGCGCAGTTGTTCCTCGGCGGCAATGAAGTAGCGGCTGTCGGTCCACAAGGCAGCCGCGTTGAGCGTGACTACGGCGGTGCCTGCCGAGCCGTTGAAGCCGCTGATAAACTCGCGCCCTTTCCAGTGGTCGGGCACGTACTCGCCCTGGTGGGGGTCGGTGCTGGGGAAGATGAAGGCTGCCAGATGCTCGCGGCGCATCACGTCGCGCAGGTCGGCCAGTCGTTGGCTGATGGTGCTGTTCATACTGCTGTGTTTTGTTGGTGCAAAAAGGGGGGTGGAATTTTGGACGAACCAATCCTAAAGTTTGGACGAACCAAACTGGGAGTTTGGTTCGTCCAAACTACCAGTTAGATTCGTCCAAAGTTTGAAGGGGCTTATTCGGCGTAAGTGATGGCCATCGAGCTGATGCGCAGCTGCGAGGCGGCTCCCGTGCCTGTGTGGGCGTTGGTGATGGTCGTCGCCGTGGCGCCTATGCCGCTGACGGTGACTGTCATATCGCTGACTGCGACAGAGCCTGGGCTGGCCGTCACCTGACCTTCGGCGTTGTTGGCCGAGCAGGTGATGGCGATGCTGGCAATCTTCTTCTTGGCCGATACAGCCACCGAATTGTTGGGGTACATGCGGATGGCCGTGCCGGTGTTGTAGTACTTCGGGCCGTTCTTGTTCGAGCCTGCGCTGAAGGTCAGCGTGGTGCCGTCGACGAGTGTCACGGTGCTGATGTCCTGTGCGTTGTCATAGCCCTGTGTGCTGAAGTCGATGGTCGTGGTGTTGCCGCTGACCTCTCCGCCGGGGTTGTCGTTGCCGCCAGGATTGTCGTTGCCACCCTGTCCGCCGTTGCTCTTCAGCGAGACGAGCCAGGCCTTGCCCTGCGCGGTTTCAGGCGTGTTGCCCATATAGTTGGTCACGCGGCCGCAGATGACCACGTCGTCGCCCTTCTGCAGAAGGTCGCCGCTGGTGTACTTCACATTGCCGAGATAGAGGGCGCGGAACACGTAGAACTGGTCGGTGGTGGTGCCGTCGTCGCTGATGTAGAAGGTGGCGTTGCCATACTGTGTGCCGTATTGCTCCTTGACAGAGACCACCTTGCCGGCGATGTAGACGTCGCGGTCGCTCTCAGCACCCGATGCCAGTGCGCTGGCGTAGGCGTTGGCGGCCACGCTGTTGAACGGGTTGGCTTCTGTGCCGTCGCCCTTGGCCTCGCCAGTAGGCTGTGGGGTGCTGCCGCCGTCGTCGGTAACGCCGTTCAGCGAGTAGAGGAAGGCTTTCTTCTGCACTGTCTCCGGCGTGTTGCCTCGGAAGTTCACCACATTGCCGCAGATGATGACCTCGTCGCCCTTCTTAATCTGCGTCTTGCCGGCGGTGTACTCCTTGTTGCCCAAGTAGAGGGCGCGATAAACGTAGAATTCGTTGCTGGCCTCGCCGTCATCGCTGATGTAGAAGGTGCCGTTGCCAAATTGAGTGCCGTACTCCTCCTTGACCTGCGAGATCTTACCTTTAACATACACCTGTGCAGGGCTCTCCACATCGCTGCCCAGAGTGGCAATGTACTGCAATACGCCAGGCACATTGTAGGGATCGGCCTGCGTGCCGCTGCCCTTGGCCTCGCCTGTGGGAGTGGGTGTGTCGCCGCCGGCGCTCTTGCCGTTCAGGCTGTAGAGGAAACTCTTGCCCTGCACGGTCTCAGGCGTGTTGCCCTTGAAGTTGACCACGTTGCCGCAGATAATGACTTCGTCGCCCTTCTTTATCTGCGTGTCGCCATTGGCAAACTTCTTGTTGCCAAGATAGAGCACACGATAGACGTAGAATGTGTTGCCGTCCTCGCCGTCGTCGCTGATGTAGAAGGTGCCGTTGCCGTACTGAGTGTTGAACTCTTCGGTGATGGAGGCAATCTTACCCTTCACATAGACCTGATTTGGTGATTCGGCGGTGCCTAAGGTGGAGATGTAGTTGAGCACGCCCGACACGTTGTAGGGGTTGGCCAGTGTACCGTCGCCTGTAGGATCGGCAGCGGGTGTGGCCGGCTTGGGCTCGCCACCACGGTTCTCGCCGTTCAGGGCATAGAGGAAGCCCTTGTTCTGGGCCGTCTCGATGGTGCCGTTGTAGTTGGTAATCTTGCCACAGACCACCACCTCGTCGCCAACCTTAATCTGCGTGTCGCCCTCGGCAAACTTCTTGTTGCCCAGATAGAGCACGCGATAGGCATAGAACTGGTGGGCGGCAGTACCGTCGGCAGAGATGTAGAAGGTACCGTTACCATACTGTGTGGTGAATTCCTCCTTGATGCTGACCACCTTGCCCTTCACGTAGATATAGTCGGCAGACTCTTCGCCGGAGGCCAGCGTCTTGCCATAGTTCAGCACGGCAATGGGGTTGTAGGGGTCGCTTACAGTACCAGAGCCGGTGCCGCCCTCAATCTCGGTCACGGTGCCAGGAACGTTGGTGCCCGTACCTGGAATGTCGTAAGGTTCGGGCACATCCTCACAAGCCACAAATGTCATGGCCGCCAGGGCCACCAACATCAATTTGCTAAATAACTTTTTCATATTCTTTGTTTGTTTTTAGTTGTTAGTTCTACTTATGATAATAAAGAGGTCACTTCCTCTATCGTCAGACCAGCACCTTGTGCTATCTGCTCCGTGTTAAGACCCATATTCTTCAGTCTCTGGACGGTTTCGGCCTTTTCCTTTAGCCGGCCTTCCTCTCGGCCTTCCTCCCGGCCTTCTTCTCGGCCTTCTTCCCGGCCTTTCCTCTCACCTTTCATGTAGGCGGTGTCCATAGCGCTGGTGTAGTCCCAGTATTCCTTCAGACTCGATTCATACTGCTGAAGCTCCACCTCATCGTATTGGGCAATTTCGGCCTCCTTGAAAAGTTTCTTGAATATGCGGTCTTGCAGGGCCTTGGGGCGCTCAAGCAGCCGGGAGAGATTCTGGAGCACAAACATCCACTTATCGAACATTGTCTCCAACTCGTCCTCGGACTTTCTGAATTTTGGCATTTCAAGATATACGAAAGTCAGCTTGTCGTAGAAGATGTGGTTGTCCTCGACATCCTTCAGCTTTATCTCGTGCCGGTAGCTGTCGGCGGGATACTCGTTATTGGGGAACACGAAATTGAGTATGCCTACTGTGTAGACATTCTCTAAATGGTAGTCCCATTTCCCCTTCGGCGCTTGCTGACGAATTGGCGTGGTGGCATAATAGACACTGCGGTCCTTGAAATATGCCTGTTCTGCCTTTTGCATCTCCACAATGAACCGGCTGCCGTTCTTTGTCTGGCAATACACATCAAAAACAGAGCGGCGCTCATCTTGCCCAGCCCCCAGATTCTCGCTGTTCAGATACTGGATTTCAGTGATTTTGTTCCTGCCAGTAGAAAGCAGCGCATTGAGAAAACTCATCAGCAGGTCTTTGTTCATTTCGGTGCCAAAGAGTTTCTTGAAGCCAAAGTCAGTATAGGGATTGATATAACGCTCACGGCCTGTAAGTATCATATATCCCGAAGCTTCTTGAAGTGCCTTTTTCTTATCTGCCATAAAGATGTAGGGTTATTGTTCTGACAATACTTCTATGTCGCTATCCTTGCGGATGAGCAACTGCCACGTGTTGTTGTAGCGGGTGGCAATGCCGGTGAGGTTGCACTTCAGCGGACGCTTGTTCACTTCGTCGTAAGGCAGTTTCTTGGCGGCGAACTTAGCGTAGGTGCTGGTGCGCACTACGAACTGCGATTCAGTGAGTTCGTTGATGGAGCGGTTCACGCAGCCGCCCACGAGCGAGACGGTCTTGTCGACCGTGGTGTCAGGGGCGAAGGTGCCCAGACCGTCCACGGGAACGAATGACACGCCCATCAGCTTGATGAGCTTGCCGCAGTTCTCATCCTTGTCCCAGTTCTTCAGCTCGTTGGCAGTCAGCTCGATGGGCTGGATGGCGTTGGCATTGGGCTGTCCCACATACTTGTAATGCTTCTGGAACAGCTCTTTGTTCATGCGCCCGATGGAGGTGCCGTTGTAGGGCTGCCCTATCTCCGGCTGCTTGCGGTAGCCGCCGATGTAGAGGTCCTTCAGGTCGATGATGATTTCCTGTCCTTCGGCCAGGAAGCCGTGCATACCGCTCTGGTTCACAGCCACGATGATGGCGCCGGTCTCGTCCTGCAGGGTGAACTGCTTGTAGAGGTTCGACCCCAGGTCGTTGCCTGTCACACGGCCGCGAATCTTGATGGCTTCGGTGATTTGGGCGTTCTGGTCGGTCGATGCGAACACGTTGGGGTATTGTGTCTTCAACTGCTTAATGCTGATGATACCCTCGTCGCTGATGCTGCTGTTGCCGTAGGGAGGCTCAGAGAACGACGGCTCGTCCCAGTCGCCCTGGCAGGAGGTCAAAAATGACAATTGACAAATGACAAATGATAAACCTATCAGCCATTGCCTGTTCGTTATCTTGCTAATCATAATCTTCAATGTTCAATGTTCAATGTTCAATGTTCAATCAGAAGTAGTACGTCACGATGAACATACCGTTGATGCCGTTGGCATAGAACTTGTACGGGCTGTTCTGGAACGAATAGGTACGGATGGACTCACCGTTCTCGTCCACGTCGGTGCGGCTCTGCTCGCGTCCGCCGGTGACAATTTTCATATTGTTCAGGATATTGGTGAGCATCAGGTTGAAACCGATGCGGTTGCCATTCTTCAAGTATTTGCTCCGGCCTATGCTGGCGTCGAGCATAAAGCCGCCGTGGCCCTTGGCCTGTTCGGGCAGACTGGAGTAGTCTTTCTCGGTGCCCTCATTGTTGTATTTCAGGCGGCCCTCATAGCGCGTCACAGGCGTATAATAGAGGTAGATGCGGTCGTAGTAGTTGCCAATCAGGTCGATGTACCATCCGTGGGTGTGGCAGGCCAGGTCGAGGCTGAAGGCCGATAGCGGGGTACAGCCCTCGCGCATACCCTCGGCGTGAACGCGGTCGTAATAGGTGCGGCCGTCTTCGGAAAGCATATAGGCTACGTCAGGATTGTTGATGTATTTGGCCTCGCTGATAGTGCCCAACAGTTTGGCGTTGAGCCAACTCGTCAGTTTGATGTTGGCACCCACTTCCACGCCGTAGTATTCCTTCTCTATGCCAGTGAGCGAGACGTAGGTGAACGAGCGGCGGTCGTCCATATAGTACATCGACTGCTCGGTCACGTCGTTTAGATGGCTGTAGTAGCCGTTGATGTTGAGTTTCAGCCAACTGTTTGACAACTGGTAGCCGCCTTCCACGGAGAGTACCTTCTCGTTCTTCAGGCCGCGCACGAAGTCGTTGTTCACTTGGGCTGCCTGGAAAGCGGTGCGTGCCGCAGGCGTCTTCAACTCGTAGCCAGCACCCATCATAAAAGCGTGGCCGGCGCCCAGGTTGAAATGCAGGCCAGCCTTGCCGCCACCATCGAGGAAGCGGGCGGTGCCACTCTTGCCATAACTGTTCTCAGGAGCCAAACCGTTGCGCATCTTGCCCTCGCGCTGCATGGTAGTGCCAGCCAGACGGCCGTTCACAAAGATGTGGGCACGCCCAAGGTCGGTGGAAATACCGGCCCAGGCCTGGGCCTTGTTCACGAAGATGTTGTAGTCGTAGCCGAAACGGTCGCCCTCCTTCACTTCCTGGTTGGGGTTGTTCAGGTCGTACTGTGCCTCCTGTCCGTCCTCGCCGTAGTTCTTCACCACGTAAGTGTTCACGTTGTGGAACGAGGTGGCTCCGAGCAGGTCGTCCATAGTCTGGTAGTGCATGCCCTTATTGGTGGAGAGTTGTACGCCGGCATGCAACTGCGTGTTCTGGCTCAGGGATTTCTGCAGATAACTGGCCAGCGAGAGCGACAACTGGTCGTCGTGGTAGCGCTGTAGATAGTACATGGCATCGCTGCCCTGCAGACTGGCCATGCGGTTGGCGTAGTACATGCGGTCCCACTGCACCTGGCGGTTCTCCTTCGAGGCAGAGAGGAAGTTGTAGGCGGCCTGCCAGTTTCGCATAGCCGTCTCGTCGCGGTCGCCGTCATAAGGCTCGTAAACGTCAAAGTAGTAACTGGGCATGCCGCTGTAGTAGTCGGGGGCGGGGTTCGAACTGTTGTTGTAGTTGAGCCTCGAACTGCTGTACATCGCGTATTTGCCCAGGAGTGTGGTGGTCAGGCGCGAAGATTCGTCAATCTTCCAGTCCCAGGTGAACAGGGCTGCCGGGGCGAAGTCCTTCACGATGCGCGAGTTACGCTTCTTCCCGTCCTGATAGCCCCATACCGAGTTGTACAGACGGTCGTTGGCTATCCAGTACATCTCGTCGGTCGAGGCGGCCTGGGTGCCACGCTCAGTGGGGTTGCCCCAGGTGACGAGCGAAAGCGAATGCTGTTCGTTCAGCAGTTTCTCAGCACCAAAGAAATAGGAGAGAGAGTTGTACGACGTGCCGTCGACAAAGCCCAGGCCATTGCCCCAACGGTAGGTCAGGCCCCCTGAGAAGGCCCAGCCGTTCTGCATCACGCCCGTATTGTAGGTGTACATGGCGCGCACGTTGTAGTTACGGTTGGCCCCGGCTATCGATGCACGTTGGCCAGTAGCCATCGACGACGGGCGGAAATTGTAGTTGTTACTTCCGCCCATACCGCTCATCATAAAGTTGTTGTCCTCAAAAGGAAGAGCTGCCTCCTGAGAGCGCGTCTGGTTGTTCAGACCGCCGACAAAACTGTAGCGGAACTCACCACGCTCGGCATCGTTCACGGGGTTGCCGTTGATGTAGATGTCGTTGTACTTCGAGCCGAAGGCACGGAATTTGAACCTGGCAGGCGAGAAACGGTAGCCTACCTCGCTGGCATAGGCGTTGCGGTTGGAGGAGATGATTGTGACGTTTTGGGTCACGTCGTCATCCTCGCCCAACTGCGCCTCGGTGAAGGTGTAGGCCTGCTCACTTTGTAGGTCAAGGGCCAAAGAATCGGCCTCCTGAGCCTGCAAAGTGGGGGCTGCAAATAGCACCATCACGAAAAGTTTCAGTTTTCTATTCATAGATTTTTCGGGTTAATGTTACATTTTTGGCCACAAAGATAGTAAAAATAATGATGAAAGTCAAAAAGTTTGGTAAAAATTTGCCCTTAGAGTAAAAAAAAATGTTTTTTCTTTTGGTATTTCTAAAAAAATTCCTAATTTTGTCGCGGATTATGTGGAAAAGGCTTGTGCTGATGTCATATCCGAGAGGGAAGTGTGAGGAATACACCTTATTATATTAAAGGGAAGATAAGATATTATAATATGTTTAATTATAACTAATTTTTTAATTCAAATGAAAAAGAAAATTATTAACGCTTTTCTCATGGCGACGCTATTAGTGTCGGCTGTGGGGTCATTTGTCTCTTGTAAGGACTACGAGGACGACATGTACGTAGACCTGAGCGGTAAGATTAGTGGTGTTGAGCAGCGAGTGAAAGCACTCGAGGACTGGAAGGCCACTATTAAGAGCTGCCAGTGTGAACTGAAGGACTGGCTTACCAAGGAGCAGGCTGACAAACTCTATGCACCTCTGGGTGGTGGACAGGCTGTTGCTGATTTGCAGGCCGCTATCGATGCAATCGACGGTGTCCTCAGCCAGCCGGACGGATCTCTCATCAATGTGGCTGATTCTATTGATGCCATCAACCAGGCTATCATCGAAGCTCAGACTCTGGCACAGCAGGCATACGACCTCGCAAGCAGCATCAAGAGTTGCACTTGCAACCTCGAGCCGCTGCAGCAGAGCATCAAAGAAGCTACTGACTGGATTCTGGTTTGGAATGACCAGCTGATTACTATGCAGCAGACCATCAGCACCTTGGAGGTTCAGGCTAAGGACAACGCTGACCTTCTTAAGGAGTTGCAGGATCGTGTCAAGGCTTTGGAGGAAAAGGACTATCACGTATGGACCATCGGTACAGACGGTTATTGGTACGATAACGGCAAGAAGACCGACTATAAGGCTGTTGGACAGGATGGCCAGGATGGTAAGAATGGTACTCAGTGGACTATCGGTTCCGATGGTTTCTGGTATCAGGATGGCGTGAAGACCGAATATGTGGCTATTGGTCGCGACGGTAAGACGGGTGCTATGGGTCCTCAAGGTCCTCAAGGCCCTGCTGGTCAGAACGGTCAGGACGGTCAGAACGGTCAGAATGGTAAGGATGCCGGTGTTTGGACAATCGGTGTCGATGGTTTCTGGTATCTGAATGGTGATATCTATACCGATGCTAATGGCAACTACGTGTCAGCTGTTGGAAAGAATGGTGCTGACGGTGTAGACGGTCAGAATGGTGCTGATGGTGCTGATGGTGCTGATTGTGC
>JAGCZA010000083.1 GCA_017960525.1 Prevotella sp. | reverse complement strand
TTCAAGAACGCCACAGGTCTCCAATTCAAGTTGACGGGCATTCAGGACATTGATGTCAGCAACCATCCAACGCTTCAATGGCTCAGCGTTGCTGGAGATTACAATGCAGACGGTGAAATGATAGATTATGAGCTGAACTCTGTCAATGTGGCCGGCTGTAACGCACTATGGGAATTAGGAATGGGGAACGTGAAGCTACAGAGCGTCCGACTCAGTGGACTGCCTATATTCTACGCCCTTCAACTGTTTCAGTGTAACACACAGAACCTGTCGGTGGAGAATATGGCAAATCTGGGTGGGATAGAGTGCAGTGGCTGTTCCATCCAGAACCTGACCATCAAGAATTGCCCAGCACTGACCGGTGTTGGCTGTGCTGACAACAACCTCCATAACCTGATTATTGACGACAGTCCACACCTGTATAGCGTCAATGCTGAGAACAACAAGCTGATGTGGCTGGATATGAGTCATGTGGAGAACTATGACGTTAGTGATGTAAGCTGGTTCAAGGTCGACAACCAGACGCCCAGCGCCATGGCCTGGAAACTGTCCCCCACCGAGGTCGGACTGCGCGTGCACGAGCGTATGGATCCTACCCGTATGCTGAACTTGAAGACCAACGGCAAGAGCGTGACCGCCACAGAGACCACCATCGACGGCATCCGCTATATCGTCTTCAGCAACGAGGGAGCCAATGCCGAGACCCTGAGGGGCAAGACCAGCACCTACGAATACGAGACGAAGTGGCCCTACGTCTGGGTGGAGGAAAACTCGAAGGACAACAATCTGCCCGTCAGGCTCTACATTTCCAACGTTGAGAAGCCTGCCTCGTGGATTCGCCTCTCCACCAACAGCGTCACCGCCCTGTGGAACGACCCGCTGACGGCTCCGACGGTCACTCGCTCTCAGGACTACGACGGCAAGCTGACCTTCAAGTCGGGCAACGAGAAGGTTGTCAAGGTCGATGCTGAGACGGGCGAACTCACTCCCGTAGGCCCAGGCCGCGCCTCTATCACCGTCACGGGTGCTGAGACCGACTACCGCCAAGCTCCGCTACAGGTGAGCTACACCGTCTACATCAACTTGCGTCAGGGCGACGTCAATGCGGACGGCGTGGTCGACGTGGCCGACATCTCCACCGTGCTCACCTGTATGGCCGGAGGCGGGAACGTCAGTTTGGAACTGGCCGACGTGAATCACGACAATGAAGTGGACGTGGCCGACATCTCCACAATCCTTAGCATTATGGCAGCAAATAGCAGGCGGGAGAGATGAACAAGGAAAAAGGCTCGGCGCTGGCAAAGCGCATCATCCCCTGTCTCGACGTGAAGGACGGTGAGACCGTCAAGGGCATCAACTTCGTGAGCCTCCGAAGTGCGGGCGACCCCGTGGAACTGGGCAAGGCTTATAGTGAGCAAGGGGCCGACGAACTGGTGTTCCTCGACATCACAGCCTCCTTCGAGGAGCGGAAGACGTTCACGGATATGGTGACCCGCGTGGCCCAGGAAATCAACATCCCGTTTACCGTGGGCGGCGGCATCAACGAACTGGCCGACGTGGAGCGCATGCTCTATGCCGGGGCCGACAAGGTGAGCATCAACAGCGCTGCCCTGCGCCGTCCGCAACTGATTGAGGAGATAGCCCGCCGCTTCGGCTCCCAAGTGTGCGTGGTGGCCATCGATGCCCGCCACGATAGCGACGGGTGGTTCACCTACGTCAAGGGTGGCCGTGAGCGTGTGGAGCGCGGTCTCTTCGAGTGGGCACACGAGGCGCAGGAGCGTGGTGCAGGCGAGATTCTCTTCACGTCGATGGACCACGACGGCGTGAAGGAGGGCTACGCCAACGAGGCTTTGCGCCGCCTGTCAGACGAATTGTGTATTCCCATCATCGCCAGCGGAGGGGCAGGCCGTAAAGAGCATTTCCGCGACGCTTTCGCCCTCGGACACGCCGATGCGGCATTGGCCGCCAGCGTGTTCCACTTCGGGGAAATCCCCATCCCGGAACTGAAGCAATACCTCTACGGCGAAGGCATCAACGTCAGACTATAGGGGTTTGCGATTTGCGGATTTTCGATTTTAAAGAGTCTTCCAATGGTCAATGCACGTTGGAAGTTCTTCTTTATAATGGGTCACCATAATGAGCGTCTTGCCCGGGCGCAGGCAGAAGGTGTCGATGATGTCCTTGACGCGCTGGCGGTTGTGGGTGTCAAGGCCGTGGAGCGGTTCGTCGAGGATGAGCAATGCAGGGTCTTTCACAAAGGCACGTGCCAGGAGCACCAGCCGTTGTTCGCCGCTTGAGAGCGTCAGGAAGGGCCGCTCCTCCTTGCCGCCCAGTCCGAAGAGGCGCATCCACCAGCGGCACGTCTCGCGCTCGGCCTCATTGGTGCGCGTGTAGAGGCCCACGGTATCCTTCAATCCGCTGGCAACAATCTGGAGGGCAGGCAGGTTCCGCTGGTAGGAACGATGCATCTCAGGCGACACGTAGCCGATGCGCCGCTTGATTTCCCAAATGGTCTCGCCCGTGCCGCGTTGCTTGCCGAAAAGGGTGATGTCACAAGCGTAGGCCTGCGGATTGTCTGCGCTGATGAGCGAGAGCAACGTCGATTTGCCGCTACCGTTCTGCCCTGACAAGGCCCAATGCTCGCCCTCCTGGATGGTCCAGTCTATATGGTCCAGGATGGTTCGGTTGCCGTAGCGTATGCTCACATCGTTCATCTGCACCACCACGCCGGCCCTGCTGGCTGGCACGGGGCCTGACTCCAAGAAAAGCAGCAACTGGCGGCTTGGCTCGTCCAGACGGCACGGCACGGCCCTCATCTCACTCTCTGGCGTCAACCAGACAATCTCGTCCACATAGTCGGGAATGTCGTCACAACGCGACACCACGAGATAGACGGTCAGTTGTTGTTCCTCGGCCAACTGGAGCAGCAAATCCCTCAATTGCTGGCGCGTCTGGGCGTCAAGGCCGATGAAAGGATTGTCGAGGATAAGCGTCTGGGGATGGGCCATCAGCGTCTTCACGAGTTGGAACTTGCGCAACTCGCCGCTGGAGAGCAGGATGATATACTTGTCGAGCAGGCCCTCCAGGTTGAAGAGCCGATAGAGCCGCCGTTGCAACGTGCGCCGCTCGTCGGTGTCAGGGCCGGAGAGCAGGAACGACCGCTCCAGCAATTGCCCCACGGTAGGCGTCTCGGCATCGATGTCGTGCTGGTTCCATCGCAATTGCAGATAATAGGCCCTGTCGGTGGCAGCCCCGTAGGAGTCGCAAAAGGCGATGTAGCGAACCGTGTCGCTGGCCATCTGGCGGCGCATCTTCTCAACGTATTGCGTCTTCCCACTACCGTTCAATCCGGCAATCGCTATGATTTTCTTCCCGTCCATACTTTGCTTTGGTTCTTGTTCACGAAATCCTTCCACCCCTTGTAATGGGGCGCACCACTATCCGGGCGGCCCATCTGGAGGAAATGGCAATAGGCGGCGGCCAATGCGTCGGTAGCATCCATAAAGGTGCCCATCTCCTCCTTTGAAATCTTCAGCAGGCGTTGCAACATACCCGCCACCTGCTCCTTCGAGGCGTTGCCGTTGCCCGTCAGGGCCATCTTAATCTTCATAGGCGCATACTCGTGGATGGGCACGCTATGGTGGATGGCGGCGGCAATGGCCACGCCCTGCGCCCGCCCCAGTTTGAGCATCGACTGGACGTTCTTGCCGAAGAAAGGAGCCTCGATGGCCAGTTCGTCGGGCAGATAAGAGTCGATGATACCCGTCACCCGCTCGAAGATATGACCCAACTTCAGGTAGCCGTCGCCAAACTTGCGCAGGTCGATGATGCCCATTGTCACCATCTGCGCCTTGCCATCGACAACACGCAGGATGCCATAGCCCATAATGTTGGTGCCAGGGTCGATGCCCATAATGATTTTTTCCATAATCGGCGACAAAGTTACACTTTTTCCCACACATACAAGCAGAAATTTAGAATATTTGGCAGGAAGAACACAAATAATTACCCAAGAATTTGCAGGAAAGAAATAAAAACTGTATTTTTGCACTCGAAAACCTTAAGCAGAACTAATCTTTGCATGACAGAGAATGAGAACCTGGAGTCAATCATCAACAAAAGTGACTTCAAAATATTAATTGTAGACGACGTAGTGAGCAACGTGCTCCTCCTGAAAATTCTTCTTGCCAACGAGAAGTATCAAGTGTGCACGGCTAATTGTGGTAATATGTGTATTGAACAGGCCAAGAAGGAAAGTCCTGACCTGATATTGCTCGATGTGATGATGCCCGACATCAATGGCTTCGACACAGCTACCATCCTGAAGAAAGACCCCACTACAGCCGATATACCCATCATTTTCCTAACGGCCCTCAACAACCCCAGCGACCTGGTGCACGGTTTCCAAGTGGGCGCCAGCGACTTCCTGACCAAGCCCTTCAACAAGGAGGAACTGGTCATCCGCGTGTTCCACCAAATCAAACTGGTGGCCGCACGCCGCATCATCGAGAAGCAGAACGCCGAACTCAGGGCAACCATTTCCAACCGCGACAAGATGTACTCCGTCATCGCCCATGACCTGCGCTCGCCTATGGCCAGCATCCGTATGGTGCTCAACCTGGTGGCAACGGCTATGTCGCCCGACCTTATCGGCCCCGAACTCTACGAACTGCTCGACAAGGCCAACAAGGAGAGTGAGGAAGTGCACGACCTGTTGGACAACCTGCTCAAGTGGACAAAGAGCCAGACGGGACGACTGAATGTGGTGACGCAGGATTTGGACTTGTGCGACATCATTCCCGGCGTGGTGGACATCTTCGAGATTATAGCCCAGACAAAACGCATTAAGCTCAAATACCAGGAAACCAGCGAGCCGTTGGTGGTACGTGCCGACAACGATATGCTGAAGACCGTGGTGCGCAACTTTATGTCGAATGCCATCAAGTTCTCGCCTGAAGACAGTGAAATCAATATCTCAATGACTACCGAGGGCGACTTTGCCAAAATCAGCGTCCGTGACCACGGCGTCGGCATTGCACCTGAAAGGCTTGCCACTATTTTCAAAAAGGGAGAGACCACCTACGGCACCGGAGGCGAGGAAGGTTCCGGCCTTGGATTGCAGCTCTGCGCCGATTTTGCCCGCAAGAATGGTGGCGACGTGATGGTCGAGTCCGAGGTTGGCAATGGCTCCGTGTTCAGCGTGCTCGTTCCCCTGAAGAAATAAGGGTTATATGTCCTTCACCTCAATCAAGCAGTGGCATTTGCCCTTCTTGCCCACTTGTGTTTTGAAACTGTTAAAGATACGCACACCCTCTTGAAACACTTTTGTCATTTTTAAAGCCTTCTGACGAAGAGTTTATTGTATCTTTGCGCCATCAATATACCAAGATGCAGCTATGAAGATTCTTTGCTATTGCCTTGCAGCCCTTGCCTTGCTTGCTTTTGGAGCCGAGATGCAGGCTGCCCCGAAGAAGCCCAAGCCTACGCTCTATGTGCCGATGGACTATTCCACCTGTGGCTACCATGCCTCGGAGCAACCGTTGCCCAGCGTGGCGGTGGCTGCTTACGTGGAGTGGCGAGACGGCGACTGCTCGGCCCTCATCCAGCAGGCCATCGACGAGGTGTCGCGGCGCAAGCCCGATACCAACGGCCATCGTGGCGCCGTGCTATTGGGCGAGGGCGTTTTCCGTCTTGACCAGCCGTTGCGCATCTCTGCTTCAGGTGTGACACTCAGGGGTATGGGGCGCGATAAGACCCGTCTGGTGAAGCATGGCACAGACCGTGGCGCACTCCTTTATATAGAAGGTGTTAAGGAGCAGGGGCGTGGAGCAGACACGCTTTTCATCGCTTCCGACATTGTTCCCGCAGGCAGCACGAAGTTCGTTGGCAAGTGGTCAAAGGTAAAAGCGGGAGACCGTATCGACATTGTGCGCCCCTGCACTTGGGAGTGGATAGAGAGTCTTCGTATGGACGACTTCGGTGGTGGACTGGACTATACGGGTTGGAAGCCAACTGATATTGAGTTGCGCTGGGATCGTACCGTCCTGGGTGTGCGCGGCGATACGCTTCAGATTGACGCCCCCATCACTACTGCTCTTACTAAGAAATATGGTGGTGCCTACATCGTGGCAGGACGCCACGGGGGCGAACTGACGGAGTGCGGCGTGGAGAACCTGACATTGGAGAGTGCCGTGAACGACTGGAACCCCAAGGACGAGGACCATTGCTGGGATGCGGTCTTTATGGACAACGTGCGTGACTGCTGGGTGCGCCGCGTTTCGTTCCGCCATTTCGCTGGCTCTGCCGTCAACCTGCAACGCGCCGTCAGCCGTGTCACCGTCGAGGATTGCATAGCCCAAGAGCCTGTCAGCGAGATTGGTGGCTGGCGCCGCCAGGTGTTCCTCACCAGAGGGCAGCAGACGCTCTTCCAGCGGTGTGTGTCGCGCCAAGGCATCCACGACTTTGCCGCAGGCTATTGTGCGGCAGGTCCAAACGCCTTTGTGCAATGCGAGGGCGAGCAGTCGCTGGGTTTCAGCGGGAGCATCGGCTCGTGGGCGCCAGGCCTGCTCTTCGACATTGTGAACATCGACGGCCA
Source organism: Prevotella sp. (assembly GCA_017960525.1). Classification (GTDB taxonomy): domain Bacteria; phylum Bacteroidota; class Bacteroidia; order Bacteroidales; family Bacteroidaceae; genus Prevotella. The sequence continues at coordinate 28,146 of JAGCZA010000083.1, read as the reverse complement.
CGACCTGCGCTTTGCCAATCTGGAGCAGTTCCAATTTGGTACGGGGTGGAACACGGCCAACTCTATGTTCTGGCAATGTACGGCGTCGACCATAGAGTGCTATTCGCCCGACTCCCTCAACCGCTCCAGCGCCCACGGCTGCTGGGGTACGCTCACCGGCAATGGCAACTGGACAAGCAGCAACGACCACGTGCAGCCCCGCTCGCTCTTCTACCACCAACTACAGCAGCGTGTGAAGAGCACGGTGAACCCGTATCTTCTGCCTATGTCCACCAATGCCACCAGTTCGCCCACCGCCGAAGAGGCGATGCGTATGGCCCAGGAGTCGCTTACCACTCCCCGCCTCACTATGGAAATGTGGATAGACAGCATCCCCTTTACGGCTCCTACAAGTCCTGTGAAACCTGTGGCTACGATGAGTTCCATAAGTCCAAGAGAACTTAATAACTCTATTTCCCTCAACGCCGGCTTGCTTGTCGGCTCTGGCGGTCTGGTCATTACTGGCGACCAGTATGCCATTCCCTGGTGGAGCGGACGGGTGAAGGACAACTTCTGCCAACGGGAGGCCAAGCCGGCCATCACACGTTTTGTGCCAGGACGCGAGGGTAGGGGGTGGACTGACCGCATCGATAGCGTTGTGGCCTTCCTGAAAGCCCATCACTACAGTTCATTGAGCCATAACTATGGTCTGTGGTACGACCTCCGGCGCACCGACCACGAGCGGGTGCGACGTGCCGACGGCGACGTGTGGGCTCCCTTCTACGAACAGCCTTTCGCCCGTTCTGGTCAGGGCACGGCTTGGGACGGCCTCTCCCGCTACGACCTTACACGCCCTAACGAGTGGTACTGGAGCCGTCTGCGCCAGTTTGCCGACAAGGCGGCAGAAGCGGATATCCTGCTCTTCCACCACCACTACTTCCAGCACAATATCCTCGAGGCTGGTGCCCATTGGGTGGACTGCCCTTGGCGGCCAGTGAACAATGTTCAGATGAGTGCTAAGAGTTCAGAGTTAAGTGACATTAGTCCTTCCGCCAGCAAAACTAAAGTCTCTCAACTCTCAACTCTAAACTCTCAACAGGAATGTCCTTTCCCCGAACCCGTGCCTTTCGCTGGCGACAAGCGCATCTTTATGGCCGAGCAGTTCTACAATGAGCAAGACCCCGTGTTGCGTCCCCTCCACCGCCAATATATTCGTATGTGCTTAGAGCAGGTGAAAGACCAGCCAAACGTGGTGCACCTCATCAGTGCCGAATACACGGGGCCGCTCCACTTCACCCGCTTTTGGCTTCAGACCATTGCCGAGTGGGAGCAGGAGACGGGTCGTCACCCGCTCATTGCCCTGAGTTGCACCCGCGATGTGCAGGACAGTCTGCTGGCCGACCCTGTGCTGGCCAAGGTGGTCGATATCATTGACATCCGCTATTGGCACTATAACACCGATGGCCTTTGGGCACCAGAGGGAGGCCGCAACCTGGCTCCGCGCCAATGGATGCGCAAGATGAAGGTGGGCAAGACGGGCTTCGCTGAGGCCTACCGTGCCGTGCGTGAGATGCGCGACCGCTACTCGCAGAAGGCCGTCACTTTCTATGCCCAGCAATATCCCAGTTACGGCTGGGCCATCCTGATGGCTGGAGGCTCGCTATCCAACGTGCCTTTGGGCAGTCACTCCCAACTGCTCAAAGACCTCTCCCGTATGCAGCCGCTTGATGGAGGTGAGGGATGCGTGGTCTTGGCAGGGCAGGGTGTAGGCTATCTGGTCTATGCTCTTGGCGATATGGTGAGCCTGCCCGTAGAGGAGGGCAAGTATGCCGTCTATACCATCAATGCCGCCACAGGCGAAATGAAGCAAGTGCAAAAGAAAACCACGCTGAAGGGCGTCTTCGGCGTGGCTGACTGTCGTGCTGGCCAAGTTTACTGGCTAAAGCGGCTATAAGTGAAACTTCTCACTTTTCACTTATCACTTTTCACTTATCACTTAAATCCCCAGTCCTCCTTGGAACGTGGCATCTACGGCCTTGCTCTGCTGGATGCGTGAGTAGGGCGGCACATCGGTTGTCACCCAGATATTGCCGCCAATCACGGAGTGGTGGCCAATGGTGATGCGGCCCAGGATGGAGGCGTTGGAGTAGATGGTCACGTGGTCCTCGATGATGGGATGGCGCGGAATGTTGAGCATATTGCCCTGCGCATCGTACTTGAAACTCTTTGCGCCCAGGGTCACACCTTGGTAGAGTGTCACGTGTGAGCCGATGATGGCCGTTTCGCCGATGACCACACCCGTGCCGTGGTCGATGGCAAAATACTCGCCTATCTGTGCGCCAGGGTGGATGTCGATGCCCGTGCGTGAGTGGGCAAGTTCGGTGATGATGCGCGGAATGACGGGAACCTCCATCTGGTGCAATACGTGGGCGATGCGGTAGTGCGTCATCGTGTTCATCACAGGATAACAGTAAATCACCTCGCCATAGTTCCTGGCCGCAGGGTCGCTCTGGAACATCGCCTCCACGTCGGTATAGAGCAGGCGTTTCACTTCGGGCAATGCCTTGATGAAGTGCATAGTGGTCTTCTCGGCGGCACAGAGCACGTCGCCCTCGCTACACTCCTCGCAAAACTGAAGACCGCGCCCAATCTGACGGAGTAGCAGGGTGAACAGTTCGTCCATACTCACGCCTATGTGGTAGGCACGCATCTGGTTGTCGCTCTGCCGCTTATGGAAGTAGTCGGTGAAGAAAATATCCTTGCAAAGGCTCACGATGCGGCGCACTTCCTCCACAGAAGGGAGGGGTGCCGAGCCGGCAGGCATCATCGACAATTCTTTCTCGCTCAGGTGCGACAACATTTCAGTAGTGTGAAGCAGCACCTCGTTCTTTTTCGTCTTTTCCATTCTCAATAATGATGAATCAGGCTGCAAAGTTACAACATTTTGGGCTTTTCTTCAGCCCTTTAACTCCCTTTAACGCCCCTGATGGCTGTTCCTTCGCAAAAAAGAACTAATTTTGCACCCGAACACACTTTAACACATTTATTATTATGACAGGTTTTATTGGTTCTCTCATCATTGGAGGTTTGGCCGGCTTCCTTGCCGGCAAGTTAATCAAAGGCGAAGGCTACGGCTGCATCATCAACGTGCTGCTCGGTCTTTTTGGTAGTGCCCTCTGCGGTTGGCTCTTCAGTCTGCTCGAAATCCCTGAGTGGGGAGGCATACTGGGTCAGATTGGTACTGGCACCATCGGCGCCATCATCATTGTCTACATCACCTCATTCCTGAGGAAGTAAGCCCCTTTAAAATTTGGTTCGTCCAAACTCATAGTTTGCTTACGGCAAACTCCCAGTTTGGTTCGTCCAAATTTCTATGGCCATTATTTGTATAGTTGTGCCCTTATCAAACAATCAAAGAAGAATGGTTCATCTGGAAAGCGATTACAACAACGGGGCGCATGAGGACGTGTTGCGCCACATAGTGGAAACCAACGGCGAGCGGACGCAGAGCTATGGCGACGACCGCTTCAGCCAGTCGGCACGCCAACTGATTCGCAAGGCGTGCGAGGCACCCGACGCTCAGGTGTGGTTTTTGGCTGGCGGCACCCAGACCAACGCCACCATCATCAATTGCGTGTTGCAACCCTACGAGGGCGTGCTTTGCGCAGAGACGGGCCACATCAATGTGCACGAGGCTGGTGCGGTGGAGTATACTGGCCATAAGGTCATTGCCCTGCCGGCTCACGATGGGAAACTGGATGTGGAGGAACTGCGGGCGTGGCTCAAGGCCTATTTCGCCGACGAGACCGCCGAGCACATGGTGCGGCCCGGGATGGTCTATACGACGTTCCCCACCGAGTTGGGCACGCTCTATACCGCCGGGGAACTGACGGCCTTGCACGATGTCTGTCAGGAGTACGGCCTGTCGCTTTATGTCGATGGTGCACGCCTGGCCTACGGTTTGGCGGCAAGTCCAGACGTGACGTTGCCATTGCTGGCGCAGACGGTCGATGTCTTCTATATCGGCGGCACGAAATGCGGTGCACTTTGTGGCGAGGCCGTGGTGTTCCCAAAGGGCGATGCACCCGCCCACATGCTCAGTCGCATCAAGCGCCACGGAGCCTTGTTGGCCAAGAGCCGCGTCGTCGGCGTGCAGTTCGAGGCCCTGTTCTCGTCACGGCTTTATTTCGAGATTGGCCGCCAGGCTGTTGGGCAGGCTATGCGCCTGCGCCGTCTTTTCGTAGATGGTTTGGGCTATCGGCCCTATATCGACTCGCCTACCAACCAGCAGTTCTTTGTTATGCCCAACGATGATATGGAGCGTCTGCGCCAGCACATCGGATATGAAGTGTGGTGCCCTTTCGATGAGCACCACACAGTCTGTCGGTTCGTCACTAGTTGGGCTACCACCGAGGAGGATACTGCCGAACTGGAGCGTCTGTTTATTGCTCCTTCAGACCAGTCTCTGCGGCAATGATTTCGGCCATTCGGCGGGCACCTTTTCCGTCGGGGTGGATTCCGTCGGAGAGCATCTTGTCACCATCGTTGGCAAAGAGGGTGTGCAAGTCGATGACCTTCAGGTCGTACTCCTTGGCCACCTCCTGCTGGATGGGAATGATGTTGTTGGTGATGACCTCATCGCTGATATTCCACGTCGTCTTGAAGGCGGGGATGGGTGTGCAGAGGTAAATCTCAGGTGTGGGTCGAGGTTCTACGGTTTTCTTCCCCTTCTTTTTCTTCTTCTTTGTTGCCAGCTGGGCAAGGTCGGGGCGCAACGTGGTAATCATCTGTTGCAGGTCGGCCTTGAACTCCGCGCCGTGTTGCCAGTTCTGAGGCTTCGAATCGTTGGTGCCCAACTTGATGATGACGATGTCGGGCTTGAAGGCTATGGCGTCGCGCCAAGCCATTTCGTTCATATAAGGCAAGTCGCCCTTGTTGAGCATCGTGCGGCCACTCACGCCGAAGTTCTTTACCCAATACTTGTCGCCAAGCATCTTCTGGAGTTCGGCGGGATAACCGTAGGCGGGAGCCATATCAATACCGTGGCCGTCGGTGATGCTATTGCCGACACAAGCCACTCTGATGGCGTCGGGTTTCGGTGTATGGCGGGCCTTCAACCAGTTGCCCAGGTCGGTGAGCATCTGGTTGTGGTACTTGAACCAAGGGCCGAAGCCGAAACCGTGGTCGCCAGTAGGATAGATATACATGGCGCACTCGTTGCCGGCGTTGCGCATGGCCGAGTAGTATTGCACGCCGTTGGTCACGGGCGGCACGAGACGGTCGTCGCTGGCCATGATGATACAGGCGGGCGGAGTGAGGTGTCGGCGCACGGCCTTGTCGGTAGAGAAGTCGCGCACGATGGCGGGATTCTTCTGGTCTTCGCCGAGGAAGTTGCGGCACGACCACACGTGCGACACGCGCTCGTCCATTGAAATGACGGGATAGAACAGAATGGTGAAGTCGGGGCGCACCTCAAGTGGCGAGTGCGTGGAAATGACCGACGAGAGGTGCCCGCCAGCCGAGAAGCCCATAATGCCCACATCGTGCGGGTTGATGCCCCACACCTGGGCCGAGTCGCGGACGATGCGGAAACCCTGCTCCACGTCGCTGATGGGCTTGGTGCGGTCGCCGTCGGGCAGACGGTAGTTCACCACGAAGTAGGCAATGCCCTGCTCGTTCATCCAACCGTGGGCCAGTGTTCCCTCGTGGGTGTTTGACAACATGGAGTAGCCGCCGCCAGGAATGCCTACAACGGCTTTCCCCGAAGGAGCCTTGGGCAGGAAGCACACCATCTGCGCCTTCCCGTCGTCGGTCAGGTTCAACGTGAATTTACGTGCCGTCGCTTCCGATGTGCGTTCCGGCATTTGGGCGAAAACGGCCACTGGCAACAGGAGTGCCAGCGTCACTAATTGCCATAGCAGGCCAATGCTTCTTGCTTGTTTCATAGTTAATGATTGTTTTTGTGGAAGTTTTTGCAAAGGTACGCATTATTTGCGACTCTCGCAAAATAATATACAAAAAATTATTTTGTCTGGTGACTATTAATTTGTACCTTTGCGCAAAAATCGGGCTTGATAGTATGAAGAAAGGTTGTTTGCTCCTGCTGGTGCTATGTTGGGTGGAGGTCGTTTCGGCCCAGTTCTTGCATAGTGGCGACACCATCGCCATCATTTCCCCTTCGAGTGCCACCGATACGACCACCATCAACGGCGGTGTGCGGACGTTGGAGAAATGGGGCTATCGTTGCGTGGTGGGCCGAAATGCGCTCAACGACGACGGCCACGGGTTTGCCGGCACCATCGACGAGCGTCTTTCCGATTTGCTATGGGCGTTGCGCGAACCGTCGGTCAAGGCCGTCGTATGCTCTCGTGGTGGTGATGGGGCGGCGCATCTGCTGGGTCGCTTGTCGCTCGATACGCTTCGCCGCTACCCCAAATTGATAGTCGGATTTAGCGATGTTACGGCGTTGCTCTGTGCCGAGGCGAGGGCGGGCAATAGGGGGATTCACGGCTCTATGTGTCACGCCCTGAAGACCTATGAGGGCAATGACACCGTTAGCCAGACGTTGCGACGGATGTTGGAGGGCGAGTTGCCTGAGTATCGCGTTGCGCCTCATCCGCTCAATGTCGAGGGGAAGGCAGAAGGCATTGTCGTTGGGGGCAACTTGTCGGTTTACAACGACCTGGCAGGCTCCGACTTCGACCCTTTGCTCTTGCCAGGCATCATTCTGTTTATGGAAGACACGGGGGAGGGGATGAGCAAGGTGGACCGTATGTTGCACAATATGGAGATACGCGGCCTGCTCCCAAACGTCAGGGGCATCATCGTGGGGCAATTCAACAAATACAATCATCCTGAAAACGGCTTCGACGATATGTACGCGATGCTTCACGAGTATGTGCGGCACTACGACATTCCCGTCTGTTTCGACTTCCCCGTGGGTCACGCCCATCTGCGCAACTTTCCCCTGATGACGGGCGCAAGGGCGGTTCTCAACGTCACCTCGGAAGGTGTCACTTTGCGTTACAATAAATAATAAAAAAGAATATAATATGAAACGAGTAGTATTGGTGGCCTTAGTGCTATGGGCGAGTATGAGCGTGATGGCTCAGGCGGAGCGGTTTTGTATCGCCAGTAAAGGAAAGACGGCAACCATTGTGGTGGACGAGAACGACTGGAAAGGCGTTGTCCGGGCGGCACGCGACCTCGGCGATGATGTGCGAAAGGTGACGGGTACAAGTGCTTCGCTCAATACAAATGAACAAATAACGAAGGGCGGTTGTATAGTGGTCGGCACCATCGGGAAGAGCAAAGTGATTGACAAACTCGTCAAGCAGAAGAAACTCGACGTAAAGAGGATAAAAGGCTCCTGGGAGACATACCAGATATGTGTCACGGACGGGAACTTGGTCGTTGCCGGAAGCGACAAGCGCGGCACCATTTACGGCATCTACGAGATTTCCCGTCGTATCGGCGTGTCGCCTTGGTACTGGATGGCCGATGCACCTGTGGCTCACAAAGACGAACTCTGGTGGCCCGACAATACCATCGTTGACGGCCCGAAGGTGAAGTATCGCGGCATCTTCATCAACGACGAGTGGCCTTCGTTTGGCACTTGGTGCGAGAAGCATTTCGGTGGCGTCAATTCAAAGGCTTACGAGAAAATCTTTGAGATGCTCCTTCGCTCGAAGGCAAACTATTTCTGGCCGGCTATGTGGGCGACGGCCTTCAACGAAGACGACCAGGAAAGTCCGCGTCTGGCCGACGAGATGGGAATCGTTATGGGCACCAGCCATCACGAGCCGATGATGCGCTCGCACCAGGAGTATCTGCACCGCAAGGAGCAAGTCGGCCCCTGGGACTATGCCACCAACAAGGAGCGCGTAGACCAGTTCTTCCGTGAGGGTATGGAGCGCAACAAGGACTACGACAACCTCGTGACCATCGGTATGCGAGGCGACGGCGACGTGGCGATGGGCAAGGGTGACGATGCGGAGAATATGAAAACACTGGCCGAGGTCGTCAAGGGCCAGCGCAAAATCATCAAGGATATCTACGGGCGCCCTGATGCCGTGCCCCAGTTGTGGGCCATCTTCACCGAGGTGCAACGTTACTACGACGCGGGCTTCACCGTGCCCGACGACGTGACGCTCTTGTTTTGCGACAACAACTGGGGCTATATCCGCCGCAAGGGAACCGAAGCCGAGCGGAAGCGCAAGGGCGGTCTCGGCCTTTATTACCATATCGATATGAACGGCGGCCCGTGGAACGACCGCTGGGTGAACACCACCACCGTGCCCAAACTCCGCGAACAACTGAACCAGGCTTATCGTTCAGGCATTGACCGCATCTGGATTATCAACGTGGGCGACTTGAAGCCGAAGGAAATGCCCATCTCGTTCATAATGGACTATGCCTGGAACCCTGAGAGCGTCAAGGCGGGCGACGAGCAGGCTTGGCTGGAACGCTTTACGGCCAGCATATTCGGCGGCTCTTTCGCCAAGGAGTGTGCGGAGATTATCGCCCAATACTCGAAACTGAACCTCTTGCGCAAGCCCGAAGTGCAGGTGCCCGGCCTCTTCAACCACGAGGAGATGCTCCGCCTGAACAACCAGTGGCAATCGCTTGTCCTGCGTTGCGAGTCTCTGAAGGGGCAGATGCCCGACGAGGCACAAGACGCCTTCTACCAGTTGGTCTATTATCCTGCCGTGGCCAGTGCCGGTGTGGCTATGATTTACAACGCCGCCACGATGGGCGATAGCCTCACCGTGTGCAACCTGATGGAGAAAGACCGCAGGCTTACCGACTATTACAATAACGTGATGGCGGGCGGCAAATGGAGCGGTATGATGCTCGACAACCACATTGGCTACACCAAGTGGAGCATTCCCGAGAAGAACCGCCACCCGATGACCCTTGGCTACAAGGTCGGCCACGACCTGAGCGCCTCGAAGGACACGAAGGAATACTCCATTCCCGCCATTGATTGCAAGTGCATCAACGAGGGCTGGGTGCTCCTGCCGGGGCTTGGCCGTGGAGAAGGGTGCGTGGGTGCTGCCGATGTGATGAAGGAATTTCCCAAGGGCGATGGCCCGAGGCTGGAATATGAGATTGAACTGGCTGGGAGTGGGAACGTTGCCATAGGCATTTTGCCTACGCAGGACATTTATCCTGCCCGTGGCCTTCGGTTGGGTGTTCAACTTGACGACCAGCCCATGCAGACCGTCGACGCCCGTCAGGGATTGCACGACGAGTTTGGTGAATACACGCCTAAAAATCTTGCCCAATCGAAAGTGCTGAAGCCCCTGCCGCCACACAACAACCTCCTGCTTAGTGGCTACTGGAAGGGCAGGAAGCAACTTCGCCGCGATGAGGTTTTCGACAATATCCGGTGGTTGGAGGTCGCCTTCCCCAATGCCGTTTCAGGCAAGCACACGTTGAAACTCATTCTGATTGACCCCGAAATCGTCGTTCAGCAAATTGTGGTCAATCCCGACAACAAGCGCTATAGTTATCTCGGGGCTGGTTTCCGTTGGGGGGAAAGGTGATGGTGGTCAGTCGTTGCTGAAGAGAACGGCGGTGCGGACGCGGCTGAGGGTCTCGGGCGTCATTTGCAGGTAACTGGCAATGTAGACGAGCGGGGCGCGGAGGACGAGTTGTGGCGAGGTTTTCACCAGTTTCTGGTAGCGGTCTTGTGCGCTCTCGAATCGGAGCATGTCGGCGCGTTGCTGGCTGATGATGAGCGATTCTTCCAGAATCTTCCTGTAGAGCATCTGTATGTTCACGCTCTTGATGGCCGCCGCCTCCAGGCCGTGCATGGAGATGGCGTAGAGGATGGTAGGCTCCACCGCCTGTATGATTTGTTGCGACGGTGTCTCGCGGAAGAGGCTCTCGATGCTCATACAGATGGTGTTCTCGGTGGCCATATACTCCGTGAGTTCCTTTTTGTTCTTGTAGTAGAACTGGCGCACCAGGCCTTTCACTATCCAGTAGATGTTGTTGCACACTTGTCCTTCGTCGAGTATCTTTTCACCCTTTGCAAACTTCATCGGCACGAGAATCTCTTCGAGCATGTCGAGTTCGTCGTGCGTCATCGTACTGTATCTGCGGGCCAATTCGCGGGCCACGTCGCGTGGAGTTAAACTTAAGGCTGCCATATTTTGTTGAGTGTTTAGTGTTTAGAGATTAGTGACTTTAGTATGTCTTCAGCGTGAGAGTCTAAAGTCTCTAAACTCTAAACTCTCAACTCTCAACATCGGTTAATCGAGTTTCAACACGGCAAGGAAGGCTTTCTGGGGCACTTCCACGTTGCCTATCTGCTTCATGCGCTTCTTGCCTCGCTTTTGTTTCTCAAGGAGTTTGCGCTTGCGGGTGACGTCGCCGCCGTAGCATTTTGCCAGCACGTCCTTGCGCACTTGCTTGACGGTCTCGCGGGCTATGATTTTCGCGCCGATGGCGGCCTGTATGGCGATGTCGAATTGCTGGCGTGGGATCAGTTCCTTCAACTTCTCGCACATGCGTCGCCCGAAGGTGACGGCGTTGTCCTGGTGTGTGAGTGTGGAGAGGGCGTCGACCGGTTCGCCGTTGAGCAGGATGTCCAGTTTGACGAGTTTCGAGGGTCGGAAGCAGTCCACGTGGTAGTCGAATGAGGCGTAGCCCTTGGAGATGGACTTCAACTTGTCGTAGAAGTCGATGACGATTTCGCCGAGGGGGAGCATGAAGTGGAGTTCCATGCGGTTGCCGCTGACGTATTGCTGGTCGATGAGTTCTCCGCGCTTGTCGAGGCAGAGGGTCATAATGGGGCCGATGTAGGCCGAGGCGGTGATGATGCTGGCCCGTATGTAGGGCTCCTCGATGTGGTCGATGAGCGTCTGGTCGGGCAGGCCGCTGGGGTTGTGCACCTCCTTCACCTCTCCCTGCTTGGTGTAGCACATGTAGGAGACGTTGGGCACGGTGGTGATAACGTCCATGTCGAACTCGCGGTCGAGCCTCTCCTGCACGATTTCCATGTGGAGCAGGCCGAGGAATCCGCAACGGAAGCCGAATCCCAGGGCCACGGAACTCTCCGGCTGGAACGTCAGCGAGGCGTCGTTCAGTTGCAATTTCTCCAGCGAGGCGCGCAGGTTCTCGTAGTCGGTCGGGTCGATGGGGTAGACGCCGGCGAAGACCATTGGCTTCACCTCCTGGAACCCCTCGATGGCCTTGTCGCAGGGTCGCGCCACGTGGGTGATGGTGTCGCCCACCTTCACCTCCTTCGAGTCCTTGATGCCGCTGATGATGTAGCCCACGTCGCCGGTGCGCAACTCTGGGCGGGGTATCATGTCCATCTTCAGCACGCCCACCTCGTCGGCCTCGTATTCCATGCCGGTGTTGAAGAACTTCACCTTGTCGCCCTTGCGAATCACGCCGTTGGTGATTTTGAAGTAGGCGATGATGCCCCGGAAGGAGTTGAAGACGGAGTCGAAGATGAGCGCCTGTAGCGGTGCCTCCTCGTCGCCGACGGGGTGGGGGATGCGGTCGACCACGGCGTTGAGTATGTCGTCCACGCCCTCGCCTGTCTTTCCGCTGGCGCGGATAATGTCGGAGGGGTCGCAACCGATGAGGTCGACGATTTCGTCCTCCACCTCTTCAGGCATGGCGCTGGGCATGTCTATCTTGTTGATGACGGGGATGATTTCCAGGTTGTTGTCGATGGCCATGTAGAGGTTCGAGATGGTCTGCGCCTGCACGCCCTGCGTGGCGTCGACCACGAGCAGCGCCCCTTCGCAGGCCGCAATGCTTCGCGACACCTCGTATGAGAAGTCCACGTGCCCCGGTGTGTCAATCAGGTTCAGGATGTATTTCTGCCCGTCGCGCTCATATTCCATCTGTATGGCGTGGCTCTTGATGGTGATGCCGCGCTCGCGCTCCAGGTCCATGTCGTCGAGCATCTGCCCTTCGGTCACCTGTATGGTCTTGGTGCGCTCCAGCAGGCGGTCGGCGAGTGTCGACTTGCCGTGGTCAATGTGTGCGATAATGCAGAAGTTGCGTATGTTCTTCATTTGGGTAGGTTCCGTTTTAAGATGCAAAGGTAAGCAAAAAAAACCATACCGCTTATTTTTTTTGCTTTTTTTAGTAACTTTACCTTTTCGCGTCCATTTCCCCCCTCCCAAATTGCCGTAACCTTTTAGCCCAATTGCCGTAACCTTTTACCCCAAATGCCGTAACCTTTTACCCCAATTGCCGTAACCTTTTTAGGTAACTGCCGTAATGTCTTTGCCCCAAAAGTGCTTTCGCATATCCACGTGGCCATTGGGACTGAAGGTGACACCTTCTTCCTCTAACAGGGAGCGCTGACGGCTCCAGCCTGGGGCGGTGCGACCGGTGATGTTTACCACGCGGTGGCAAGGGAGCAACTCGGCTCCATGCGTGTAGCGCAGGGTGCGGCCTACCATTCGTGAGTGGCTGGGCCAGCCCGCGAGGACGGCAATGTGGCCGTAGGTGGTGACGCGGCCAGGTGGAATCTGGCTGACAATGTTCAGCACGTCGTCGCGAAATGTCCGCGCCTGTTCCGGCGTCATCCTGTCTGGGAAGTCTTTCATTTTCGCTGTGTTTTATTGATAGCGTTTCCTCTTGTCGCTATTTCTCTTACCGGGATTTCCTTTTTCTTTCCGCGCATTATGATGATGTCCTTCAAAGTTCGCAGTTCAGCCAGGCGGAAGGTCAGGATGGAGCCGGGTTTTACTGGAAGTCGTAAGCTTTTGTAGCCTGTGCAGCTGGCCAAGAGGTCTTGTTGGGTCTGTGGCAGCCAAAGGGCGAAGTGCCCTTTGGCATCTGTGGCAGCGCCGGCTGTTAGCGTGATGCCGACCCAGGCATCGGCAAGCGGCTTGTCGTTTTCGTCCAGGACGTAGCCCTCCACGTAATGGCGTGTCTGCTTCAGTTCCGGATGCTGGCGGATGTAGGCGTCGCAAAGCGTGTCGGGAGAGGTGGTTAGTGCGATTACGCCGTATTTGGCCCGTTCGCCGTATTGTTTCTTGGTATTTTCGTCTTTGTACACCTTGATACTGTCTATGAACTGCCCTTGCCTGTAGAGGTCTGCAATCAGTTTGGTACTTGAAGTGAAGCACAGGGAGTCGGACAAGGGCGTGCCGTTGACCACGATGAGGATAGAGTCGTTGCCGTTGCGGTTGCGCAGTCCCCTCAGTCGCATAATGTTCCCCTGACCTAAGTCTTTCGATTTCGGGACGTCTTTCGATTTCGGGACGATGTCCATTCCTGCTATCCGGCCTTGCAGGGCATCGTCTTTTAGGACGAGGTATTCCTGTCGCTCGGCTTCGGAGGGGTTGAATGTGAAGGGAACGGTGTATCTTACTGAAACAAACCTGCCAAACTGATTGCCGGGCGCCCATCTCGGCATCATGCAGAGGATGCGAGTGCACTCTTCCTCCATAAGTAACTGGATTTGCTCCTTCAGTTCCATCTGTCTTTCCTCCGGTTCATGATTCATGCGTAGTGTGTCGTATTTGAGCATAAACTTGGTGGCCCTCATTCTCGACAAATAGCCAAGAGAGTCTACGATAAATGTCATGATGACGCGCCCTCTTGCTCCGTATTCCATTGCCAGGTCGGGATATTCCAGACGCTCCTTGATAAACTCCACTAAGGCTTTGTCGCCGCCTCGGAAGCGTGGCATAACCTCCCCACAATCGTAGACTTTCTCTTCCTTTACGGTTGCCTCCACAGTCTTGTTGCTCTTGGGCTTCGAGGGAGTTGCCATAGCAATCAAGTCAGGTTTTGTACGTGGCTCGGCTACTGGTGCCGGCTCAGTCTTGGTTGGCGTTTCAACTTCTTCTTGAGTGGTTGGTGCAACAGGTTGTTCGGCCATTGCGACCGTCATTTCTGCCTGTTCCTTGTCATCGTTCCAAAAGAGGAAGATGCCGGCCACTATTGCGACGGAGGCGGCGAGGGAGAGACCCCAGTACACGATGCTCCTGTGCGAGGCCGTATCCTTGCTGATGACCTCCTGCTCGAACTTTGCCCATTCTGCATCAACGTCGGGCATACCGATTCTCTTGTCAATATCTTCTGTCTTCATCTTACTTTGCAATTTTAAGGGTTTCACGAATCTTTGCCAGCGAGCGCGTGATGTGCTTGTTCACCGCTGCCGTACTGATGCCGAGTATCGTGGCCGTCTCCTGGTAGGTCATCTCCTCGTCGTAGTGCAGCCGCAGCACGCGCTTGTCCTGCTCCGTCAGTTGGTTGTCGATGGCTTGTTGCAGCGCTTGGAGCAGTTCCTCGCGCTCCTCGTTCCGGCTTGCTTCCGTCTGTCGCAGCAGTTCGTCTTCCATCTGTCGTTGCAGTTGCCGTTGCCGCAGGATGTGCAGGCATTGGTTGCGCGTGGCCGCTAGCAGATAGCCTCTGACGCTGTCGTCGCTCACCTTGGGCTTGCCCCGCCACATCTGGGTGAACACTTGGTTCACGGCATCCTTCGCATCGTCGGCGTTCTCCACCATCGAGAATGCCATACGGTACATCAGCGGATAACTGTCCTTGAACAGGTGTTCAAACGTTTTTTTACTGTAGTCCATACAAGTCTGTTTTGTCTTTATTCACTTATATGACCCTTAAAATGCAAAATCAAATACCCCTCTTAGGGAAAAAATCAAAAAAATAATGGCAAAGGGCAGTTTGCTCAATGCTTTCGGCGGGCTTCCCCCCTGCGGTTGATGATGGTGACGATGCAGGAGATAAGGAGGAAGCCGAGAGCGAGACTGCCGGTCTGCCAGTAAACATTCGTAAGGCTGGTCTCGGTCGGGGCGTGAAATACAATTACATTCACGCCATATATGATAATGATAATGAAAAGGGAACAAAGCAGCAGACAGGTCAATAAACGCCAGACCGTTCCCCACCAATTGTAGCCGAACAGTTGTTTGTAGGTGACGAGGATTTGCCAGAATAATACCATCAGAAAAGGTAAAAATGCCAAAGCCCAGAAATCGTCTAATACAACATAAGGTATCATCAGAATAAGTAACTGGATGGAATTGAATACCTGGATGAAGAACTCCTGGGGTATGGTGTGCCGATTGTGGCGTGGCGAATATTGGAAAATGATGAACGAGGGAATGGACAAACACAGGAAACAGATGAGTGGACCATAGTCGTAATGGTCGTCCACCCAGTCTATGAATCGGTCGATAATGGTTACCGATTCTTCCTGAGACGAAGAATCAATGGCATCAGGGAATAGCACCTCGCCAAACAGATAGGCCACCAATGCTACCAGCACCAGCATTTTCACCGGAGGGAAACTGAGTTGCCGACGCCCGTCCAGGTAGTCGCCAATCAGGTAGCCCGGACGAAAGAGCAGTTGGACAATGGTATAGGGTAGTGAGCGGCCGCCCATACCCCATACGTCCATCACGCCCAGACGGATGCTGGTCCAGGTCACCGCACCAGTTTTCGCATTCTGGCCGCAGGTGGGGCAAAAGTTGCCACGGAATTCTCTCTCGCAGTTGATGCAATGATGTGTTTCGGTGTCCTCCTGATAATCTATCGGATGCAACTGCCACTGGCGGAATCTTCTGTATTGTTCTTTGTATCCCATATTCGAGATTACCCGCGTGATACCTTCTCCAACAGTTCGTCTGAGGTGAGCAGCATCTGCTCACCGGTGGCCATATTTTTCAGGGTCACCTTGCCTTCGGCCATTTCGCTTTCTCCGGCGAGGACGACAAAGGGAATCTGCTTGGCATTGGCGTAGGCCATCTGCTTCTTCATCTTCGCCTGGTCGGGGTAGTATTCGGCACGGATGCCGGCGGCACGCACCTTGGCGATAATGGGCAGACAGTAGGCCGTCTCACGGTCGCCAAAGTTGATGAAGAGCACCTGTGTGGTCTGAAGTGCATCTTTGGGATATAGGTCTAAGGCGTTGAGTACGTCGTAGATACGGTCTACGCCGAAACTGATGCCGACGCCAGAGAGGCCGGGCATGCCGAAGATACCCGTCAGGTTGTCGTAGCGGCCGCCGCCGCTGATGCTGCCCATAGGCGTGTCGAGGGCCTTCACCTCAAAGATGGCGCCAGTATAGTAACTCAGGCCACGGGCCAGGGTGAGGTCGAGTTGGATGGAGTTGTGGAGGGCTGCTCCGTTGGTTGCGATGCCATCGCAACAGACGGAACTGAGGGTTGAGAGGATGAAGCGGGTCTCTTCGATGCCCTTGAGACCGGTCTCGCTGTCCTTGAGCACCTCGGCAATGGTGTTGAGTTTCTCCTCGTTGGTGCCCTGGAGCATAATGATGGGCTGCAACTTGGCAATCTGCTCGTCGGTGAGGCCGTCGCTGCGCAGTTCGTCGTTCACGGCGTCGATGCCAATCTTGTCGAGTTTGTCGATGGCCACGGTGATGTCGACAATTTTGTCGGCGGCGCCGATGACCTCGGCGATGCCGGTGAGAATCTTACGGTTGTTGATTTTGATTTCCACACGCACGCCGAAGCGGGTGAACACGGTATCGACTATCTGCATCAGTTCCACCTCGTTGAGCAGCGAGTCGCTGCCCACTACGTCGCCGTCGAACTGGTAGAACTCGCGGTAGCGGCCTTTCTGCGGACGGTCGGCGCGCCACACGGGCTGCACCTGGTAGCGCTTGAAGGGCAACTGCAGTTCCTCGCGGTGCATCACCACGTATCTGGCGAAGGGCACGGTGAGGTCGTAGCGCAGGCCTTTCTCACAGACCTTTGAGGCCAGGTGGAGGGTGTTGCGCTCGTCCAGTTCTTCGTCGGTGACTTTTGACAGGAAGTCGCCGCTGTTCAGAATCTTGAACAGCAGTTTGTCGCCTTCCTCGCCATATTTGCCCATCAGCGTCTGGAGCGTCTCCTGGGCTGGAGTCTCAATTTGCTGGAAGCCATACAGTTCATACACCTGCCGTATGGTGTTGAAGATATAGTTGCGACGGGCCATCTCCTGTGGTCCGAAGTCGCGTGTTCCTTTTACTATTGACGGTTTCATTCTGTTTTTGCCCCCTAAGTTAGGGGGTTGGGGGTCTGAACAAGCGTCAATCAGACCATTTGGTTTTTGTGGAAAGAGTCTGCGCCTGTTCAGACCCCCTTCCCCCTAACTTAGGGGGTTAAGAAGAATGGTTTGCTCCCTGTCGGGTCCGATGGAAATAATGGTGATGGGCGTTTCAAGTTCCTTCTCCAAGAAGGCGATGTAGTCGCGGAAGGGCTGGGGGAACTGGGCCTCGCTGGTGAAGCGGGTCATATCGGTCTTCCAGCCGGGGAGTTCCTGGTATATAGGCTCGATGCCGTGCTCAATGTTGTAGGGGAAGTCGCGGGTCTCCACGCCGTTCACCTTGTAGGCGGTGCAGGCCTTGATGGTGTCGAAACCGTCGAGCACGTCGCTCTTCATCATAATGAGTTGCGTCACGCCGTTCACCATGATGGAGTAGCGTAGGGCCACCAGGTCAATCCATCCGCAACGGCGCTCACGGCCTGTGACGGCACCGTACTCGTGGCCCAGGTCGCGGATGCGCTTGCCGGTCTCGTCGAACAGTTCCGTGGGGAACGGACCGGCACCGACGCGGGTGCAGTAGGCTTTCATAATGCCATAGACCTCGCCGATGCGGTTGGGGCCGATGCCGAGGCCTGTGCAGGCTCCGGCGCAGATGGTGTTCGACGATGTGACGAAGGGGTAACTGCCAAAGTCCACATCGAGCATCGTGCCCTGGGCACCTTCGCAGAGGATGGTCTTCCCCTTGCGCAGGAGGCCGTTGATTTCGTGCTCGCTGTCGACGATGGGGAACTGGCGCAGATAGTCCACGCCCTCCAGCCATTTCTTCTCCACTTCGGTAATGTCGTAGTCGAAGTTCAGGGAGCGCAGAATTGCCTCGTGGCGGGCTTTTGCGGCAGCATATTTCTCCGGGAAGTTCTCCAGGATGTCGCCTACGCGCAGGCCCGTCCTCGACACCTTGTCGGTATAGGTGGGGCCGATGCCCTTGCCTGTGGTGCCCACCTTGTTCTTGCCTTTCTGTGCCTCGTAGGCGGCGTCGAGCACGCGGTGCGTGGGCATGATGAGGTGCGCCTTCTTCGAGATGTGCAGGCGCTCGCGCAGCGGATGGCCGCTGGCCTCCAGTGCCTTCGCCTCGTCCATAAACAGGTCGGGGGCGAGCACCACGCCGTTGCCGATGATGTTCACCTTGCCGCCCTGGAATATGCCTGATGGAATACTCCGCAGCACGTATTTCTGACCGTTGAACTCCAGTGTATGGCCGGCATTGGGGCCTCCCTGGAATCGTGCCACCACGTCGTAGCGCGGGGTCAGCACGTCGACCACTTTGCCCTTGCCTTCGTCGCCCCACTGCAGTCCGAGCAGGACATCCACTTTTCCTGTCATGTTGTTTGCTTTCATAGATGTATTGTTAGTTTTTATGTTTCTCTTTTTCCTTTTCTGTACCCTTGTGGGGTGCCGCCTTGTTCTTCTGTCGGGTAATGGCCGCCTGGCACGTCGAGCAGATGCCATAGATGTAGAGCGAATAGCCGTCTTTGCGGAAGCGCTTGAGGTGCATTTCGTTTATGGCCTGCGATATTTCCGGCGAGCGCACCTCGGTCACCTTTCCGCATACGGTGCATATCTGGTGGCAATGGTTGTTGTCGGCATAGCAGGCTTCGTACTTCGTGGTGCCGTGGAAGCGGTGGCGTATGACCAGCCGCAGTTCCATAAAGAGGTTGAGCGTGTTGTAGAGTGTCGCCCTCGACACGGGGAAGCGGTACTCGTTGGCGAGTTTGGCACCCAGTTCGTCGAGGGTGAAGTGGCCGTCGGTGCTGTAGACCGCCTTGAGGATGGTGTAGCGCTCAGGCGTCTTCCGATGATTGTTCATCTCAAGATAACTGTCCAGTATGCGCTCGACGGCCTGCCACACACTGTCCTTCTTGTCCGATGTCTTCATAAACTGTGGGCAAAGTTACGACTTTTTCTGCAATTATCCCTCCTCTTTATCTATAAAAAGTCTAAAAATGCGTGGGGACGCCAGTTTTCATCCGGTCGCCTTATTCTTTCGGCACCAGGAACTTGTCGCCGGTCTGCTTGATGAGGTCTTTGGCATAGCGCGTGGGGTAGCCCGGACGCTTGACCGTGGCCCCAAAGCCGTAAGGGGTGCGGGCGAACTGGCCGTTTTCCTCGGGCTTGGATATCATATCGTTGTACTTCACGATGAGATAGGTGGCCAGTTGCTTCCAGCGGGCAAGCATCTGATTGGCTTTCTCGGCGGTGTAGGCGGTAAGGTATTTCACGCGGGTGGCCTCGTCGAGGGCTATGGCGCGGTCTTCCACCTCTTTCTGTGCGCGGAAGTAGGACTGGTCGAGTGAGTCGCGCACCTCTTGCAGGCTGGGGAAAAGCACACTGTAGCGCGGGTAAACCATGTTGCTGACCCAGTTCTGCACCCAGTAGGCATTGTCGAAGGAGAAGTTCAGGTCGTCAGCACCAGGGGTGTTGTAGGGGCGCGGAGCCTCTGTGGCGCAGCAATAGACGGGCGTGAAGGGCACCATATTGCCGTCGTCGTTGGCAAACCAGAAGCAGCCGCCCACTTGTCGGGGCAGCCATGAGCGCATCTGGCTCACGTAGACGAAGCCTGCCTGCTGTGTCGATGTGGGGCGCTCGTTGAAGTATTTCTTGCCGTCAACCTCGAAGTAGAGCGGGGTGGGGCGGTAGGGCATCTCCCAGATGCCGCCTCCCATATCCTGGTCGAGCGAGAAGAGCGTGCCCTCAAAATGGTCGCGCATGGCTGCCTCCACGTCGGCCACGGTGAGCAGGCGGTTGGGCTTCACCCAGAGGGGCATCACCTCGGCATCCTTGGCGTGGCCGTCGGCCCAGGCCAGGTAGCGGTCCATACCGTCGGCATAACGGCGGAAGAAACTCCACACGCGGGCGTCGCAGATGCGGCGGCCTGTGAAGTCGGGCTTGGCATAGGCGGCGTTGTACGAGAAATCCTCGTCCTTGCCCGTGAACCATCCCCTTTGGCGGGCGTAGGTAACCACGTTCTTCGAGAAGAGCACGTCGCCCGTCGCATTGGCCATTGACCACAGGCCATTGGCCTTCTTGCCCTTCTGGTCGAAGGTCGTGATGCGGCTCTGGTTGGCGTGGCCGCAAATCATATCGTCGGGTATGCGTATGGCCACCCATACGGTGCGGCCCAGTTGCTTGCGGGCGGCAGACTTCAGCGTAGCCTTCAAGGAGTCGGGCATAAAGGCGCCCATCATTTCCATAATCCAGGCCTCGTTGGGGTCGCAGATGGTGAACGTCTCACCCTCGGAGCAATAGCCGTACTGCTCCACGAGTGTCGTCATAATGTTGATGGCCTCGCGGGCGGTCTTCGAGCGTTGCAATGCGATGTAAATCAAAGAGCCATAGTCTATGATGCCCGTCGTGTCGACCATCTCTTCACGTCCTCCGAAGGTCGTCTCGCCGATGGTCACCTGCCATTCGTTGATATTGCCGATGGTGTTGTAGGTCTCCTCGGCTTCGGGAATCTCGCCCAGGTATTTGTTCGTGTCCCACTCGTAGATTTTGCGCATGTCTCCCTTCTGGTGCTTGGCGGCGGGCTGGTGGCGCAGGCCGGTGAACATGCCGTAACTGTCGGCGGAGTAGGAACAGATGACGGAACCGTCCTTCGAGGCTTTCTTGCCCACGATGAAATTGGTGCAGGCCATTGCGCCGCTGGCGGCGATGAGCATGGCCGAAAGAATAAGTTGTCTTTTCATTGTTTATAAATTATGTTTAGTGTTTTAGCGTTTCTGGCGGAAGAAGTCTTGCATCAACTGGCGGCAGTCCTCTTCCAGGATGCCTGCCGTGACCGTTGCCTTGGGGTGGAGGGCGTTGGGGGCGAAACGGCTGTAGCCGCGCTTATCGTCGGCGCAGCCATAGACCAGCCTCGGCACTTGTGCCCAGCCGATGCCCCCGGCACACATGGTGCAAGGCTCGACGGTGACGTAGAGTGTGCAGTCGGTCAGGTATTTGCCGCCCAATTGGTTGGCAGCCATCGTGATGGCCTGCATTTCGGCGTGGGCGGTCACGTCGCAGAGCGTCTCCGTCAGGTTGTGGGCGCGTGCCAGCACCTTGTCGCGGCAAACCACCACGGCCCCGATGGGCACTTCGCCCTTGTCCAAAGCCTTGTGGGCTTCGGCAAGTGCCAGTTGCATATAGCGCTCGTCGCGCTTCTGAAGTTCTTCGTTTGTCATATATGAGGGTGCAAAGGTAGTGCTTTTTCCGCAGTTAGAAGCGCAAAAGGCGTTAAAGGGAGTTAAAGACCGCCGAATATTGCCGCAAATGTGCTACCTTTGCAGCAACGATGCAACTGAGTGTCATTCATATCGGCGAGACAGACTCCACCAACTGCTATTGCAGACAGTTGGCCGGTCAGGGTGCAACAGACGATGTGGCGGTGTGGGCCGACCACCAGACGGCAGGTCGCGGTTGCGGCACCAACAGTTGGGAGAGCGAGGCGGGGCAGAATCTGCTGTTCTCGGTGCTCATCCACCCGAAGGAGGTGCGTGCTGCCGACCAGTTCATCCTCTCGATGGCCAATGCCGTTGCGCTGAGGGACACGCTGGTAGATTATGTGGACGATGTCACCATAAAGTGGCCCAACGACATCTATTGGCGGGACCGCAAACTCTGTGGCACGCTCATAGAGACCACCCTGCAGGGGCAGTACGTCAAGGACTGCATCATCGGCACGGGCATCAACGTGAACCAGGAACGGTTCGTCAGCGATGCGCCAAACCCTGTGTCGCTCCGGCAGATCCTCGGCCACGGGGTCGAGTGTCAGGAGGTGCTGCGGAGGGTGTTGAGGCATATAGAGAAATATATGGAGATGGTGGCCGACGGCGCTTGGGAGACCATACGCACCCATTACCGCAATCACCTGTACCGCCTCGAAGAGACGCACGGCTACAGGTTCCCTGACGGCAGCGTGGAGCGGTGCAAACTGACGGGCGTCACCGACGACGGCCATCTATTGCTACTCTCCGAGGAACGCGGCGCCTGTCGCCTGGCCTTCAAGGAAGTGCAGTTCATCATCTGAGGAAATAACGTGATAACGATATAACGTAATAACGAGACAATAGTAATAACAACAACTATGGCAAGATTCAAGAGAATTCTACTGAAACTGTCGGGCGAGAGCCTGATGGGCAGTCAGGGCTACGGCATCGACCCTGAAAGGCTGGGGCAGTACGCCCAGCAGATTAAAGAAGTGGCCGAGATGGGCGTGCAGATAGGCATCGTCATCGGCGGCGGCAACATCTTCCGTGGACTGAGCGGCAGCCAGAAGGGCTTCGACCGCGTGAAGGGCGACCAGATGGGTATGTGCGCCACGGTCATCAACTCGCTGGCACTCTCGTCGGCCCTGGGGGCCATTGGCGTGAAGAACCGCGTGATGACGGCCATCCGTATGGAGCCTATCGGCGAGTTCTACAACAAGTGGCGTGCCATCGAGGCGATGGAGCAGGGCTATGTGTGCATCTTCTCCGCCGGCACAGGCTCGCCCTATTTCACCACCGACACGGGCAGTTCGCTGCGCGGCATCGAGATTGAGGCCGACGTGATGCTGAAGGGCACCCGCGTGGACGGCATCTACACCGCCGACCCGGAGAAAGACCCTACGGCCACAAAGTTCCACGATATATCATATAAAGAGGTGTTGGCTCGAGGGCTGAAGGTGATGGACCTCACCGCCATCTGTATGTGCCAGGACAATGGCCTGCCCATCTATGTGTTCAATATGGACGTGGTAGGAAACCTGAAGCGCGTGATGGAGGGCGACGACATCGGTACGCTTGTGCACCCATAATAACATCATCATTGGCGAAACTATGAAAACAACTATCAGCCATCTGGCTTTGCTGTTTGTCCTGACAACGGGCGTTCTGACCACTCTCAGCAGCTGTCGTGACAATGACGACGATTATATAGCCAAGCAGTTGCGCAATGCCGACTGGCAGGGTTATGTGGGCGCCTACTATACCAACCGTTGGAGCCTGAGCGGCACGACGTATGCCACCGTGATGCGCTTCACGTCGGCCAAGGACTACTACACCAGCGGACGGGGCATGGAACTCGACTACGACACGCGCTCACCTCGCTACGACTATGCCTACTGCACGTTCAAGTGGTTCATTGTCGACGGCGAAATCACCCTTATCTACGACGACGACCGTTGGACACCCATCTACATCCTCGATTACCATCTGTACGACAACCGCTTCTACGGCTACATACGCGACTACAGCAACAGGCGCATACAGTTCGACTTCGAGAACGTGGCCTACAACGATTGGGACTATTATAACCGGTCGGGCAGTTACGGCGGCTTCTCCAACCAGAACTATTACCACTCACGCTCCTTCACCGACGATGACGAGGTTGTGCCCTTCATCGACCGCTCGGAGCAGGCCCGTGAGTTCTCTGGCGAGGAGGATGCCGTCAGCATTGCCAGCGGAGCGTTTGCCAAGGCGATGCGCTAACCCTTAGCAGAGCGTATGACCGACTTATCGCAACTGAACGAGAGCCAGCGGGAGGCCGTCACCTATTGCGACGGTGCCTCGCTGGTCATTGCCGGGGCTGGCTCTGGCAAAACCCGCGTGCTGACCTATAAGATTGCCTATCTGCTGGAGGAGAAAGGGCTGGCCCCCTGGAACATCCTCGCCCTGACCTTCACCAACAAGGCCGCCCGCGAGATGAAGGAGCGCATAGGCCACCTGGTGGGTATGGAGCGTGCACGCTACTTGCAGATGGGCACGTTCCACAGCGTCTTCTCGCATATCCTGCGCGTGGAGGCCGAGCACATTGGCTTCTCGTCAAACTTCACCATCTACGACCAGGCCGACGCCCGATCGCTGGTGAAGAGCATCATCAAGGAGATGCAACTCGACGACAAGGTCTATAAGCCGACGACCGTCAGCGACCAGATTTCGATGGCCAAGAACCACCTTATACTGCCCAGCCAGTTCCCGAACTGCTCGCTCTTCGACAACAAGCGGCCCAAGGTGCACGACATCTACCAACGCTATGTGGAGCGGTGCCGGCAGGCCAATGCGATGGACTTCGACGACCTGCTCGTTTATACCTTCCAACTCTTCGAGCACCACGAGGACATCCGTCGCAAGTATGTGGAAAAATTCCATTACGTGCTTGTCGACGAATACCAGGACACCAACTTCGCCCAGCAGAAAATCGTGTTCCAACTCACCCGTGAGCGGCAGCGCGTCTGCGTGGTGGGCGACGACGCGCAGAGCATTTATAGTTTCCGTGGAGCGAATATCGACAACATCCTGAACTTCGGACAGTTGTACCAGAACACAAAGTTGTTCAAGTTGGAGCAGAACTACCGCAGTACGCAACGCATCGTGCAGGCCGCCAACAGCCTCATACGCAAGAACGAGCGGCAGATACAGAAGAACGTTTTCAGCCAGAATGATGAGGGCGATTATGTCACGCTCAAAGAGGCTTACAGCGACAAGGAGGAGGCCATCATCGTGTGCAAGGACATCAAGCGCCTCCACCGTGAGGAGGGCGGCGAATATAGTGATTTCGCCATCCTCTACCGCACCAATGCGCAGAGCCGTTCTTTCGAGGAACAAATGCGGAAGGACAACATTCCCTACCGCATTTACGGCGGCTTGAGTTTCTACCAGCGCAAGGAAATCAAGGATGTGATTGCCTACTTCCGACTGGTGGCCAACCCCGACGATGAGGAGGCCCTGAAGCGCATCATCAACTATCCCACCAGAGGCATCGGCGACACTTCCGTCGGCAAGATTGTGGCCGCCGCCAACGCCCAAGGCGTGTCGCTCTGGACGGTCATCAAGGGGCTGACGGGCGACATCCCGGCTATGGGGGCTGTGAATGTGGGCATTGCGCCGGCTGCCGTCAAGAAGTTGGCCGTCTTCCGCCAAATGGTGGAGGGATGGACGGCACGGGTGGCTGCGGAGGATGCCTACCAGTTGGGCCATTCCATCATTCAGGAGAGTGGGGTGGCACACGACCTCTACAGCGGACGAGCACCAGAAGACCTCTCGCGCCAGGAGAACTTGGAGGAGTTTCTCAGCGGTATGCACGACTTCGTGGAGGGCCGACGGGAGGAAGGGCAGGGCGACCAGGTGGGCCTGGGCGACTTCCTGCAGGAGGTGGCGCTGCTCACCGACCTGGACAGCGACGGCGACGACAGCCAGCCGAAGGTGTCGCTGATGACCATCCACTCGGCCAAGGGCCTGGAGTTCCCGACGGTGTTCGTCGTCGGTCTGGAGGAGAACATTTTCCCCTCGCCGATGTGCGTAGGGTCAATGAGGGAACTGGAGGAGGAGCGCCGACTGCTCTACGTGGCCATCACGAGGGCCGAGCGCCATTGCATCCTGACCTGCGCCCAGAACCGTTTCCGCTACGGGCGAATGGAGTACGATACCCCTTCGCGTTTCATTCGCGACATTGATCCCCGACTGATACGCACGGCGGACGCCAAGGGTGGGGAAGACCGTGACGACTTCGGCACCAGCCGGCTGCCGTGGATGCAGAACGCCCATCCCGTGGCCACACAATTCAAGGCCGACCCTATGCCCAGGGCGGTGGCGCCACGGCGTGAGGAGAAGCCCGTAGAACCATTCTCACCCTCCTTCAAGCGAAGGCTCCAGCAGGTCAGGGGCGAGCAGGCTCCGAGCCTCCACCAGTCGTCCGCGACCTATGGCCTCAGCGTGGGCAGCGTCATCGAGCACCAGCGCTTCGGCATCGGCAAAGTGCTGAAACTGGAGGGGACGGGCGAGAACGAGAAAGCCACCGTGGAGTTCCGCAATGTCGGCACCAAGCAGTTGCTGTTGAAATTCGCCAAGTTCAAGACCCTTTAAGTTTGGACGAACCAAACTATGACTTTGGACGAACCAAACTGGTAGTTTGGACGAACCAAACTTTTCGACCGGACGAACCCCAAAAAATGAACAGACAAAGACACATCTAAAGGAGATGAGTGACATCATACAACTACTTCCCGACAGCGTGGCCAACCAGATAGCCGCCGGAGAGGTCATCCAGCGGCCGGCATCGGTCATCAAGGAACTGGTGGAGAACGCCGTCGACGCGGGGGCGCTCAACATCAGGGTGCTCGTGGTCGACGCGGGGCGCACTTCCATCCAGGTGGTCGACGACGGCTGCGGTATGTCGGAGACCGACGCCCGCCTGGCCTTCGAGCGGCACGCCACGTCGAAGATACGCAAGGCCGACGACCTCTTCGCCCTTCATACGATGGGATTCCGTGGCGAGGCCCTGCCCTCGATAGCCGCTGTGGCCCAGGTCGAATTGACAACACGTATGGCCACCGACGAGATTGGCACGCGCCTCACGCTGCAAGGGTCAAGGGTGACGGGGCAGGAGCCGGTGGCCTGTCCTGTGGGCAGCAATTTCAAGGTGGAGAACCTGTTCTTCAACGTGCCGGCACGCCGAAAGTTCCTCAAGAGCAACGCCACGGAACTCAACAATATCCTGACGGCCTTCGAGCGCATCGTCTTGGTCTATCCCTCCATCAACTTCACTTTCTTCAGCAACGGCCAGGAGATGATGAACCTGAAGGCAGGTTCGTTGCGCCAACGCATTGCCGACGTCTTCGGAAAGAAGACGAGCCAGGACTTGCTGCCCCTGGAGGTGGACACAGCCTTCGGGCGCATCACGGGCTTCGTGGGCAAGCCGGAGGCGGCACGCAAGAAGGGGGCGCACGACTATTTCTTCGTCAACGGGCGCTATATGCGTCACCCCTATTTCCACAAGGCGGTCATAAACGCCTGCGAGCGGCTGGTGCCTGAAGGGATGCAGGTGCCCTACTTCATCTACTTCGAGGTGGACCCCGCCGACATCGACGTGAACATCCATCCCACCAAGACGGAGGTGAAGTTTGAGAACGAGCAGAGCATCTGGCAACTGCTTTCTGCCGCCGTCAAGGACGCTTTCGGGCGTTTCTGCGACATTCCCGCCATCGACTTCGATACTGAGGGGAAGCCGGACATCCCGCTTTTCGACCCGCAGCACCACGCCATTGAGATGCCTGACGTGAAGTACAACCCGTCGTACAACCCCTTTGCCGGTCACGCTTCAAAGAGCGACGAGAACTACAGAAAGGGCACCATTGCCCCCGACTGGCAGCAACTCTATGAGCCGGCGGCGGCCGTCAACAGCGGAACGGCACAGCCCACCGACAAGGAACTCTTTCCCGAGGAGTCGCTGGTGGCGGAGAAGTCGCCCGTACACTACCAGTACAAGGGCCGCTACATCATGACCGCCGTCAAGTCGGGCCTGATGATTATCGACCAGCAGCGGGCTGATATGCGCATCCGCTACGAGCGATATTTGGACCAGATGAGCCACAGCACAGCCAGCACCCAGCGCCTGCTCTTCCCCGAAATGGTTGAGTTCTCGCCTTCAGAGAACATCCTGCTGCAGCAACTCCTGCCCGACCTGGCCGCCCTGGGCTTTGAAATCAGCCACCTGGGAGGCACCAGTTATGCCATCAACGGCGTGCCTGCCAGTCTCGAAGGGCTGCACCCTGTCAGCATGGTGCGCAGCATCGTCGAGGAGGCCGCACAGGGAGCCGCCGACGCTGCCGAGGCCCTGAACGCCCGACTGGCAATGAGTCTGGCCCGCTATGCTGCCATCCCGCAGGGCCAAGTGCTCAGCAACGACGAGATGGAGCACATCGTGAACGAACTTTTCCGCTGTTCCAACGTGAACTATACCCCCGACGGGCGAGCCATCATCTGCATCCTCCCCCAGCACGACATAGAGCAACTGCTGGGCTGACGGGCAGACGTAGCAGGGAAACAGGAAAATGCCGTAAGGGGATGGGGCAAATGGACGGAGCAAACGGGGAAAATGCCGTAAGCAAAGCGGTACGGCGGCGAAAGGTGTTGAAATGGGCGGGTTCCAGCGTATTTACTGGGGTTTCAAGCGAAAACGTAACATCGTAACACGTAACATTTATCGAAATCGCATTTTTGAAGGCGATATCGAGTTCGATTCCTTCCGCAACTTCAAGCACTACTACCTGTTCTTCATCCGTCAGCATCTGAAGTCCGATTTCCCCGATGCCGTGTCCTACAATCGCTTTGTGGAGTTGCAGAGCCGTGTGTTCTTCCAGATGATGTTCTTCCTGAATCT
>JAGCZA010000082.1 GCA_017960525.1 Prevotella sp. | reverse complement strand
GATGCAGACCGCTTGCCCACCCGCCTCTTTAGCTCAGTTGGCCAGAGCACGTGATTTGTAATCTCGGGGTCGTTGGTTCGAATCCGACAAGAGGCTCGCAAGTCCGCTTCCTACAGCGGACTCTTTTTTTTGCATCGGATGACAACGGACTTTTTTGTTGCATCGGACAACAACGGACTTTTTTTTTTGCATCGGACAACAACGGACTTTTTTTTTGCATCGGACAACAACGGACTTTTTTTTGCATCGGACAACAACGGACTTTTTTTTGCATCGGACAACAACGGACTTTTTTGTTGCATCGGAGGACAGCGGACTATTTTTGGTTTGTAGCGCACGCTGCGAACAATTGCTGCGACCGCTGCGAATATTTGCAGCGCACGCTGCAAATATTTTCCCCGCCCGCTACGAACCAAAGGGGTACGTTCTTTCTCCCACAGACATACGACCTTTCTACTTCTTTCCGCCAACCTTTCTCCCTTCTACTGCCGTTGCAAAAACAAGTCCGCTGTCGTCCGTTGCAAAAAAAAGTCCGTTGTTGTCCGATGCAAAAAAAAAGTCCGCTATCGTCCGTTGCAAAACCAAGTCCGCTGTTGTCCGTTGCAAAAAAAAAATCAAAAAATAGTAGGCGTTTCATCTTTTTTTCTTACCTTTGCACCGCAAATGACTAAAACCAATACAATTATAACAAACATGCGAAAAACTACTATTATGCTGCTGATGCTGGCCGTGTCGCTGGGTGTCAGTGCCGAAGAAACCAATCCTTACAAGAAATTCCAAGAAGGTCTGCCCTTCAAGATGGACGAGGTGCGTGCACCACAAATCCCCGACAGAACAGTATCCCTTGATAGGTTCGGAGCCGACAATACGGGCCAGAAAATCTGTACTGCCGCCTTCAACCAGGCAATGGAAGACCTGACCAGCCGTGGCGGAGGCCATCTGGTGGTGCCACGCGGCGTGTGGCTCACCGGCCCCATTGTGCTGCGCTCCAACATCGACCTCCATCTGGAGAAGGGAGCCATCATACAGTTTGTGGCCGATGAGGCCCTCTATCCGCTGGTGACCACCTCGTTTGAGGGTCTTGACACCCGTCGTTGCCAGTCGCCCATCAGTGGCATCAACCTGGAGAACGTCTCGATAACGGGCGAAGGTGTCATCGACGGCAACGGCCAGTACTGGCGTCCGCTGAAGAAGGGAAAGGTGAACGACGGTATGTGGAAGAAACTCACCTCGCAGCCCGGCGGCGTGATGAAGCGCCCTGACTACTGGGTGCCCTCGGAGAGTTACAACCAAGGCGAGCAACTCTCGTCGATGAATGTGCCCGACAAGCCGCTCTCGCTGGAAGAGTGGAAGAGCATCAAGCGTTTCCTCCGCCCCGTGATGATTAGTCTGGTGGGCTGCAAGAACGTGCTGCTCCAGGGCGTTATTTTCCAGAATTCTCCCGCCTGGAACATCCATCCGCTGATGTGCGAAAACATCATCATCGACCAGGTGCTGGCACGCAACCCGGCCTACGCCCAGAACGGCGATGCCCTCGATTTGGAGTCGTGCAAGAACGCCCTCATCGTGAACTCTCGCTTCGATGCCGGTGACGATGGTATCTGCATCAAGAGCGGCAAGGACAAGGATGGACGCCAGCGCGGACGCCCCTGCGAGAACGTGGTGGTTGACGGATGCACCGTCTTCGCTGGCCACGGCGGCTTCGTCGTCGGCTCGGAGATGAGTGGCGGCGTGAGGAACATCAGCGTGAAGGGCTGCCAGTTCGTGGGCACCGACGTGGGCCTGCGCTTCAAGAGCACTCGCGGACGTGGCGGCGTGGTGGAGAATATCTTCATCGACGGTGTCTCAATGACCGACATTGCCACCTATGCCCTTACCTTTAATATGTATTATGGTGGCAAGTCTGTGGCCGAAGTGCTGGCCGACAGCACCGCGCAGCAGAAGCCCGACACCGTGCCAGTGACCGAAGAGACGCCCATTTTCCGCAATATCGACATCCGCAATGTCATCTGCCACAATGCCGGCTATGCAATGGAGTTCAACGGACTGCCCGAAATGCCCATCGACAGCATTTTCCTGAAGGACATCTTCATCTTCTCGAAAGAAGACGCCATCTTTGAGAACTGTAAGAACATCACCAAGGAAAACGTGCAGATTTTGCTGGAGAGAGACTTGGAGAAAAAAGAATCAAACAAAAAGCCCCGCAGAAGATGAAACGATTTTCTTCCATTATCTGTTGCTTACTGATTTTCTGTGCTGCCCTCTCTGCACAGACGCGACTGGTGCAGAGCCTCGACTTTGGCTGGCGATTCCAGGCTGGCGACGTGAAGGGGGCAGAACTGCTGACCACCGACGACAGCAATTGGCGCACGGTGAACCTGCCTCACGACTTCCAGATAGAGCAGCCGTGGGTGGCTCCCGCTGCCGACGAGAAGGCTGACAACAGCGATGCCGCTGCCAACATCAAGAGCCGCCTTTCAGCCCGTGGCTTCAAGGAGATGGGCCAGGGCTGGTATCGTCTGCACCTCACCCTGCCAGACTCGTTGCGCTCGCGCCGTCTGCTGATTGACTTTGGCGGCATTATGTACACCGGCGACGTCTTCCTCAATGGCCAGCGCGTTGGCGGCACCGACTACGGCTACGTGGGCTTTGCCATCGACGTGACGGGCAAGGTGAAGTTCGGACGCGAAGAGAACATTCTGGCCGTCAAGGCCGACACACGCGACACGAAGGCTTCGCGCTGGTACACGGGCGGCGGACTCTTCCGCAGCGTCAAACTCATTGCCACGTCGAAGGATGTCTTCTTGGAGCGCTATCCCCTGCGTATTACCACACGCGACAACAAGTTCGTCAATATCACCGTCGAGGCCACCACAATGGGCAAGGACAAGCAGATGCCCGTCAGCGTGACCATCCTCGACCCGCAGGGGCAGAAGGTGTATCAGGGCGAGGCCGTCGTGAAACGAAGCACGCCGTCGCGCACGACTGAGCAGCAATTGCCGGAGATAGAGATTCCCAACCCGCAACTGTGGGACACCGACCACCCCAACCTCTACACCGCCGTGGTGACCCTGAAAAGGCAGGACGGCACCGTGGCAGACACTTACCAGGAGCCTTTCGGACTGCGCACCGTGGAGATTGGCCCCGCCTTCGGACTGAAGTTGAACGGGCGGAAGGTGCTGCTCCAGGGCTATGCCAACCACCACTCGCTGGGTGCCCTTGGTGCTGCCGCCTATCCTCGTGCCATAGAGAAGCGGCTGCAGTTGATGAAGCAGTTTGGCATCAACCACATACGTACCAGCCACAACCCCTATAGTCGTGAGTTCATCGAACTGTGCGACAAGTACGGCATCCTCGTCGTGGACGAACTCTACGACAAATGGACCCGCCAGCACACCGGCGGCCGTGTGCCCTTCGAGCAGTTGTGGCAGAACGACATAAGGGAGTGGGTGAAGCGCGACCGCAACTCGCCCTCGGTGGTGATGTGGAGCCTGGGCAACGAATTGCAGCAGGATCCGAATATGCCCTACAACGACTTCGGCGTGACGATGTATCGGCTGATGCGCCCGCTCGTGAGTCGTTACGACTCCACACGACTCGTTACCGTGGCTATGCACCCGCGCTACCGCAACTGGGAGACCGACTCGCTGCCCTGCGAACTGGCCAAGATTACCGACGTGCAGTCGTACAACTACCGCTATATGTACTTCCCCGGCGACGGCCGGCGCTTCCCCTGGATGACGTTCTACCAGAGCGAGGCCGCCATCGCGGCTATGGGTCCCAACTTCTTCGAGATGAACCGCGACAAAGTCATCGGACTGGCCTACTGGGGCGCCATCGACTATCTGGGCGAGAGCCAGGGCTGGCCGGCAAAAGGCTGGAGCCAGGGCGTGTTCTACATCGACCTGGAGCCAAAGCCGAAGGCCTACCTGATGAAGAGTTTCTTCAAACCCGAGGAGCCGGTGGTGCACATCGGCATCGTCGACAAGAAGGGCGACCAGATGTGGAACGGCGTACAGACAGGCAACGACGGTATGAGCGACCATTGGCACCGCGTCAGCGGACAGAAACTGTCGCTCTACACCTACACCAATGCCGACGAGGTGGAACTGGTGCTCAATGGCAAGAGCCTCGGCAAGAAGCAGAACCCCACGGCAGACGCGAAGCACCGCAACCAGATACACTGGGCCGACATCGTCTATCAGCCCGGCTATCTTGAAGCCATCGCCCGCACCGGCGGCAAAGTGGTGGCCCGCCACCGCATAGAGACCACCGGCCCTGCCACACGCCTCAAAGCCGAACCCGACCTTGATGCAGCCGTAAATAGTAAATCGTCAAATAGTAAATCTCCTTGGCTTGCCGACGGCTCCGACCTGATGCACGTGCGCATCACAGCCCTCGACAAGAAAGGGCGCCGCGTGCAGACGGCTACCGACGAGGTGACATTCACCGTCGGAGGCAATGCGGAGATAGTGGGCGTCATCAATGGCGACATCAACTCCGACGAACTCTCCGTAGGCAACAAGCGCAGACTCTTCAACGGTTTGTGCACCGTTATCCTGCGCTCCACCAGGCAAGCAGGCCCCGTCACCCTCACCGCCACCGCAGCAGGCCTGAAACCCGTCAAACTGGCGTTGCAGACCTATTAAAAACCGAACCCAATCTAAATAGTAAATCGAAAATTGGTAAATCGAAAATCACCTTGACTATTCTGTTTGCAGAAAGAAAAGGGGCGTTTGCTGAATATTTTTGGCCTTGAGCCGTTGTCGTCATACCTTTGTAGCACTTTCTATAAATCGAAAATCGAAAATCAGTAAATCGAAAATAACATAAATGACTCGAACGATGAAAAAACTGATGATGACGACTATTGTGCTCTTGGCAGCACTTGTGGTGCAAGCCGAAGATTTCGCCTACCCCTATCTGACGTTCCAGACGGCTGACGGGAAAAAGCAGTCGGCTCCAGTCAGCCTGCTGGTAATGACTGTTGTTGGCGATCAGTTGGTGCTCCAGAACCCCATTGGCAGCGCAACATTCCCGCTGGCAAGTCTGTCGAAGATGTATTTCTCGCAGACAGAAGCAGGAAGCACGGTCACCGCTGTCTCTTCCCCTTCGCAAGCAGAAGGGGCTGTGCAGGTTTACACCCCCAGCGGCATTTTCGTTGGCAACTACGCCTCGCTGGCAAAGGCAAAAGGTAGCCTCGCCAGGGGCATCTACGTGATAAAGACGGAAAACGCGACGTTTAAGACAACGGTGAAGTGAGCGGAAGCCTCCGCCAGACGAAGCGGGGGATGCGGCGCCACAGCCAGGTGACCAAGCGCCATCGCCAGTCGATGACGCGCACGTGGCGGTGGTGCCCAATGCTTTCCACTATATCGTGGGCCACGTCGCGCTTGTCCAGCAGCATCGGGTAGTGCCGTCCGTCATTCAGGAGGTCGGTGTTGACGAAACCTGGCCGCAAGTCGGTGAAGCGGATGCCGAGTTTTCGGTCGTTGGCCAGTTGTTCCAACGCCTGGATATAAGTGTTTTGGAAAGCCTTGGAGGCCGAATAGGAAGGGGCAGGCCCCAGCCCTTTCGTGCCAGCAATTGACGAGATGACGGCGATATGGCCTCCGTCGTGTTCGGCCATATAGCGGAAAACAGTGCCCACCAGCCGCGTGAATCCCAGTCCGTTGGTCTCCACGGTTTGCAGTTCGATGTCCTCCTGCAGCGAAGGGTTCTGGTGGCCAATGCCTGAAGCGTGGACGTAAAGGTCCAAACCGCCCAGTTGCTGAATCAATGCCAGCAACTGCCCGCCTGCCTCCGCCTTGTTTACGTCGATTTGCGCCGTATGCTGGAACTCCGCCAGACGTTCCACCCTGCGGGCTGCCACGCCTACCGTCCATCCCTTCTGCCTCAGCAGCCGTGCCACCTCAAGCCCAATGCCCGAAGAGGCGCCCATCACTATTGCCTTTCGTTCCATAGTATGATAGTAATAAGGCACGCGATTTGCCCATTGTGCAATCCGCGTGCCTTAATGCAATTGTTTGCCGGAAATGGTTACTTCACCAGCACCTTGCCGCCGTCTTTCACGTAGACGCCTTTCTTGAGTTGGCCGTTCATCTTGTGGCCGTTCAGGTCGTAGTAGATGCCGTTTGCAGCCTTTGCAGCCTCGACACCCTCGATGGCGGTGAGTTCGCCCAGCGTGATGTGCTGAATCTTCAACTCATTGGCCGTTGACGACTGCTCGTCCCACGAGAAGCCGCAACGTGTGGGCAGGAAGGTCTTGTCGCCCTCGGTGCGCACGAGGATGCTCTGCAGCGGCGTGACGTTCTGCTGTGCGGGGATGCCGTAGCGGCCATCCTTTGCCATAGCCTCCCAACTGCTGGAGAAGGTCACCTGGTTGCCCTGTCCGTCAATCATGCGGACAGCCTTCAGTTCGCTGTCGATGGTCATGGCCTCGGTGTTCTTCACGCGCAGATACTGGGCTTTTGGTGAATAGACAAGGTAAGGCACACCAGCCTCGATGCCCTCCGACGTGCAGGGAACGAAGTAGAGGTTGAGCACATTGCCCTCCTGGCCGATGGCGGCGAGACGCTCCACGGTGATGTCGGTGGCGGCTTCGGCCAACTGGTCGGCAGTCATTGACATGGGCAGGCACAGCGTGTTATAACCGGCGAAGAAATAGCGGTTCACCTGTACCGTCTGCTCTTGGTTCTGCAGCTGCTCCACATTCAGTTTGGGGCTGCTGGCATAGACGTTCTTCACTCTGTTTTGTGCGGTGGCGGCAGTGCAGATGGCTACTGCAGCCACAAGTGTTAGCGTAAACTTTTTCATAATCTTCAGCGTTTAGGTTGCATAATTTGGTGCAATTTTACGAAATTTCCCGCACAAAATGACCAACTGCCCTTATCTTTTAGTATTTTTTAAGATTGAAGTTTGTGGAATGAAGGCTGAAGATAGTAACTTTGCAAACGCTATGCATACAGATGCAACTAAAAACAATACTTCTATGCTACAGATAGAAATAGACAATGCCAGCGGTTTTTGCTTTGGCGTGACCACGGCCATCCAGAAGGCCGAGGAGGTACTCAACGAGCGGCGCGACGAGGGAAGCGACGACGACAGGCCCACGCTCTACTGCCTGGGCGACATCGTGCACAACGGTATGGAGTGTGAGCGGCTGCGTCAGATGGGACTCGTCACCATCACCCATGACGACCTGCACCGTCTGCACGACGTGAAGGTGCTCCTGCGCGCCCACGGCGAGCCGCCAGAGACCTACGAGTTGGCCCGCCGCAACAACATTGAAATCATAGATGCCACTTGCCCCGTGGTGCTGCAATTGCAGAAACGCATCAGGAAGCAGTACGAAGACCCCGCCAGCCTCCCCTCCATCGTCATTTTCGGCAAGAAGGGCCACGCCGAGGTGTTGGGTCTCGTCGGCCAGACCGAGGGTAACGCCATCGTCGTGGAAAACCTGGACGAGGTGACCCGGCTGGACTTCTCACGCGACATCTACCTCTATTCGCAGACCACCAAGAGCCTCGACGAGTTCCACCGCATCACCGACTACATTCAGAGCCACATTGCCCCAGGGGCCACCTTCCGCGCCTTCGACACCATTTGCCGACAGGTGGCCAACCGCATGCCCAACATCGGCGCCTTTGCCTCGCGTCACGACCTCATCCTCTTCGTCTGCGGGCGCAAGAGCAGCAATGGCAAGGTGCTCTTCAACGAGTGTCTGCGCGTCAATCCCAACTCCCACCTCATCGAAGGCCCTGACGAGATAGACCCCCAGTGGCTCCAGAACGTCACGACCATAGGCATCTGCGGAGCCACCAGCACTCCTAAATGGCTGATGGAGCAGTGCCGCGACGCCATCGCAAAAGCCCAAGGCCAATAGGTAAACCAAATCGTCTTATCCCGCAAGAACGTCACCAAGCCCGCCATCATCCTCGTTGGCATCAGCTACGACCGCGAAACGAAGACCCACCAATGCAAGATAGAGCGAGAATGAAGCCGACAAGACTGGGGGCATACCTCCTTTGCGCCATACTGCTCATAGCGGCCTGCCATCCAGGCCGCCACGACCGTATGGTGGCCGAACTGGCCAACCTTCAGGTCCTCAACCAGGCCGACTCGCTGCTTACCGACGACTCGCTGGCGCAGGCCCTGGCTGACTACTTCGACGACCACGGCACGCCCAACGAGCAGATGGAGGCCCACTACCTCCTGGGCCGCACCCACGCCGACCGAGGCGAAGCCCCCGCCGCCATCGCCGCCTACCACGATGCCATCGACCATGCCGACACCGCCGCCGGCGACTGCAACTATCGCCAGCTCTGCCGAGTCTACGCTCAAATGGCAAAGATTTTCTATCAACAGAATCTGGTGAAAGACAACCTTGTGGCTTTAGAACAATCCATCAGATATGGGTTGAAAGGAAAAGACACCCTTTCGGCTATTAATGCCTATGCACACAAGATTCCTTCTTACAAAAGACTTCAGATGCACGATTCTGTCATCTACGTGGGCGACATCCTCTTCAATCAATATTACCAAAGTGCCTATAAACAATTTGTCTCAAGAAACTTTGCGGCTGTTATTCCCAGCCTTCTCGAAAAGGGATTGAAACGAAAAGCCAAAAACTTCATTGACATCTATGAAAGAGAATCTGGCTATTTTGACTCTTTAGGAAATATTATGAGCGGAAGAGAAGCCTTCTACAATTACAAGGGACTATACTACGAAACTGTTGGCAGATTAGATTCCACAGAGTATTATCTGAGGAAAGAGCTAACAGCCGGAAAGGACATCATGAACCAGAATATGGCATCAAGGGGGCTTTCCAAACTTTTCCTAAAAAAGAATATGCCTGATTCTGCAGCCAAGTATGCCATCTATAGCTATGAAATGAACGATTCTGTTTATGCACAAATGGCAACGGCAGAAGTTGAGAAAGCCCAAAACATATACAATTACACCCGCCACAAAGAGCAATCCATTCGCGAAAAAGAACGGGCAGACAAGGAGCATTTGCGTTTCATTATCCTTGGCACTACATCATTTTTAGCAGGGGCTTTCGGTTTGTTATTATATAGGAGAAAAGTAAAGAAACAGCAAGAAGAAAGAAACGAATATGAGGAAACGAAAAGAAAATACCGTAAGCTGCTACAGGAAAAAGAGGAACTCAATAATCTGGCAAAGAACATTATGGACGAAGAAGAAAGTAACAGAGCTAAACTAAATGACATTATAAAGGAAAAAGCTAAAGAAATCAAACAATTGGAAGACAAACTTAACCATTATAATATAGATACACTCAATATAACAGACACTTTGGAGAATGTCTACAAAAAATCAGATATTTACGAGGTACTGGAGCCAAAAATAAAAAAAGGGAATAAATTATCAGATGAAGACTTGGAAAAAATTGAGAACTTTGCACAGCAGAACATGCAAAGTTTATACTCATTCTTGGAATCCAACAATTTGTCAGACAACAAGAAGCGTTATACCTGTTTTCTTTTCCGATTACATCTTGGTGTAAAGGACGTGTCAAATCTACTAGGTGTGTCACCTTCTTATATTTCACAAATTAGCAAGAATATGGCTAAAACCCTTTTTTCGGAGTCAGGAAACAGCAAGGAATTGAAGAAAGAATTATTAAAATTCGATAGAACCGACTTGATTTCCACCAATATTTAACCATACTAAATCAAAAAAGGCATATACAAGAGGCTGGTTTCCAGAAGATTAAAAGGGGAACAACAAGCTACTTAATTTTTACTTAATTTTTAAGTTCCAAATTGTTTGGAACTTTCTTTTGTTATCCATAATTTTGCAGCGGAATTCCACCTTTAAAACAATTTATTTTCAAAATCACAAATGTTATGAAAAAGAAGTTTTTATTCTTACTGATGTTCTCCACATTTTTATATGGTGGAGTAAAGTTATCGGCCAAGCCAGTACCTCTGACAGTTGGAATTGACGATCCAACTGGAACAATGCCTGATTATCCAAAAACACCCAATTTCATTCCCTTTATAGATCAAAATGGCTTAGTCATAACATTTGAAGCAAACCATTCAGACTACATGCTTCAGCTCCTTGATGAAGATGGCGAGGCTGTCTACACAACTTATGTGCCTTCTACGCTAACAACTGTCACGCTCCCCTCCTCTCTCAGTGGCAATTACGAGATTCGCCTCTACACAGGTAGTGGTATCTATTTTTATGGTACAATTAACC
Source organism: Prevotella sp. (assembly GCA_017960525.1). Lineage (GTDB taxonomy): Bacteria > Bacteroidota > Bacteroidia > Bacteroidales > Bacteroidaceae > Prevotella. Next base: position 3,480 of record JAGCZA010000082.1, on the reverse strand, counting down.
TCTAACCCCTCAAATCATATTAAAAAACATTAAAATCAACTAACCCCGTGCAGTACTTTTGCCGCTTATCTATTTATATATAGGAACGGCAAAAGGAAACTGCCGGGAAAAACAACGAACAATTATGAAAAAGATTATTACTTTGGCTCTCTGCCTTATCGGCGCAGTCATCACAGCCAGTGCACAGTTCAAGATTCATAGCGATGGGAAGATTTCCATCAACACGACGGCTACGCCCGTCAGCCCCATCAGTATTAATACTGCGGGTAATTCCACCGCCTATATGTCCTACCAAGGCCCCAAACGCTTCCTCTACGCTGCCACAAACGGAGCTACGAGCGGTTCAAGTTTCATTCTCCAGCCCGCACAGACAGTAGATTGCGCGATGGCACTTACTGCTTTGTCGTATCCTTTCACGGCCCAGAATACGCATGCGTTTGGCGTGGGTGCCTTTATGAGGTCGGAAGGGGCGCCACACGGCATCGGCGTGCTTGGACATGTTGATTCTAACATTTCCGGCGCTGGTGTGGTAGGTTGTCCTACTACTACCGTTCCGTCTTACACGCTTTTCGACCACAGCTATGCAGGTTTGTTCTTTGGCGACGTGAAGGTGACCAGCAATCTCAAAGTCGACGGCTGCATAGACGGCACCTTGCTCAATCCTTCCGCAAATCCCAACAATTCCACCTCACTTCAGGAAATGGCGCAGGACCGGGGAGGAAGCACCGTCAGCCTGCTTGCAAGCCTTGATGCTTTTGCCTATAAAGACGAGATGAGGGCCGAGGATTTCGAGGCCACGCTGACCAAAATCAAGGTGGACGACAGCCTCACGATAACGATGGCCTCAGCCGATGAGAACAATTACATTGGTCGCCAGAGCGCAAAGAACACCCACTATGCCCTCGATGCCGACCAGCTGGAAAAGACATTCCCGGGCTTGGTCTACGAGATGGCTGACGGAACAAAGCAAATCAACTACGTAGAGATGGTGCCCCTGCTGGTGCAGTGCATCAACGAACTGAATGCCCGCCTTTCGGCTATGGACGGTAGCGACGCAAAGGCCGAAGCCCGAACTACTCGTGCCGGCTCGACAGCCATCGAAGGCACTCCCGTCAAGTCACAGGCCGTGCTCTACCAGAACACCCCCAACCCCTTCACCGCCCAGACCGAAATCCGCTTCTCCCTGCCCGATGACGCCCCGCAGGCCTACATCTACATATTCGATATGACGGGCAAGATGCAGAAACAGATTCTCGTGACCCCCAGCCAGCATAGCATCACCATCAACGGCTACGAGCTTCAGGCCGGCATCTACCTCTACTCCCTCGTGGTCGGTGGCCAGGAGATTGATACCAAGAGAATGATATTGTCGAAATAGAAGTACAATATCTCTAATAAGAAGTTAAATTTTCCTAACTTTGGCCAATGGCAGAGGAATAGTTTGTAATTTTGCAAAAATAGTAAATATTGAGAAGTAAAAGATATGAAGAGAATATCCATAATTCTATCATTATTAATGCTTTCTGTTTTGTTTTCTTTAGGACAAAGCATCAAGGGTGATATTTTGCCATTCAAAACAGATAGTGATAAAACGCTACCAGGCTATTATTGTAATGGAAAGAAAATTCCTTTAATAGTCAATGACAATAAGGTATGTGTCAGTATACCCACAGAGGATAAACAAACAACAGAAAGATTCTTCAAAAATGTCAAAGTCCTGGATATAATATCTGACGAAATTTTTGACATCGCTGTCATTCATCGGTTGGAATTTGAGAAGTTGACATCTTCAGAATCTTGGAAAGAACACTCAAAATCTGTAATATCAACTCCTAGCTATCGTACTTCGGACAATAGTGAAGTTTTCTCGACACCATATATAAATGTACAGCTAAAAAAGGAGCAAGACTTAGACATACTGACTTTGTATGCGGAAAAGTATGGACTTAAAATAATTAAGAATGTTCCATCGATGCCTTTATGGTACATCTTGGCTGTCACCCCGGATTGTAATATGAATCCATTGGAGTGTGCCAATGAGTTGTATGAGAGTGGGCAGTTTGCAGAATCCTTGGCTGATTTAGCCTTTAACAACTATATTTGTTCTAATGATCCGATGTTTAACCAGCAATGGGGGCTTCAAAATAATGAATATCCAGACATAGACATATCTGTAAGTTCCGCCTGGAATTATGCTACTGGTAAAAATATCAAAATAGCCATTTTGGATTCAGGAGTGGATAAGAACCATATAGACTTGGCGCCAAATATTAGCAATTTGATTTATGATACAGAAACAAGTTCTTCACAAAGTGTTATTTGGGGGGACCATGGTACGCATTGTGCTGGTATAGCCGCAGCTGTAAAGGACAATGACATTCAAATTGCCGGGGTTGCCCCAGATGCTACCATTATTCCCATAAGCAACTCATTATCAATAACAGCTAATAATGCATTAAAATTAGCAGACGGCATAAATTGGGCTTATCAACATGGTGCTGATATTATTTCGAATTCGTGGATTTCTTTAGATAATCCTGCAATAAATCAAGCTATAAACAATGCTTTCATCTATGGTCGGAATGGCAAAGGCTGCATTATTGTTTTTGCCTCTGGAAATCAATACAGTAGCAGCGTTAATTATCCCGCTAACTGCAATGACACTATTCTCGCTGTTGGTGCAATTAGCAAAACAGGAACGAGAGCTGATTTTTCTAACTACGGAACTAAGCTTGACATAGTCGCCCCCGGCGAATTTGTCCCAACAACTTATCCTAACAATCTAACAGGATTAGAAAGTGGGACTTCCATAGCTTGTCCACATGTTGCTGGTGTTGCAGCATTAATACTGGAACGCAACTCTGAATTAACCGTTACCCAAGTTAATAGTATTATTCAAAGGAATGCAAAGAAACTTTCAGGAGTAAATTTCAACGTTACAAAGCCTGACGGAACATGGAATATTGAATACGGATACGGCCTTGTTAGGGCTTATGAATCTGTAGTAGACACCCCAAGTGATGTTTATATTCAGAACGAAACGATAACTGGCACAAGACTATTTTCCGCAGGCAGCATTTATGTGGGAAGGGATGTTACAGATACAAAACCATACGGGGATGTTATCCTTGGCCAAGGTGACATCACGCTGAAAGCAGACTACATAGAGATAAAGAATTCCACGACAGTACCATTAGGCACGACACTTACAATAGAGAATTAAATTTAGATTTGTAAATCATTATACTAATCAATAAACTATGCAATTATGAAAAGAAATTGTTTACTATTGTTGCTGTTGGTCATCCTGTGTTCAACACATGCGAATGCACAAGAGTATTTTTATTACTACAATGGTGAGAAGATCCCTTTGACCCTGAACGAAAACAAAGTCTGTGTCAACATCCCTAAGGAATATGGTGAAACATGCAAAAGAATTCGGGCCAATGTGCGGGTACTGACTACGGTAAGAGACGATGT
>JAGCZA010000081.1 GCA_017960525.1 Prevotella sp. | reverse complement strand
CGTGGACGACAGTTCAATCTTGGCCTTCTCGGCAGCCTCCTTCAGGCGCTGCATAGCCATCGGGTCGCTCTTCAGGTCGGCGCCCTCGTCGTTGCGGAACTCCTGCACGAGCCAGTCGATGATGACCTGGTCGAAGTCGTCGCCGCCCAGATGGGTGTCGCCATTGGTCGAGAGCACCTCGAACACGCCGCCGCCGAAGTCGAGGATAGAAATATCGAAAGTACCGCCACCAAGGTCGAAGACGGCAATCTTCATATCCTTGTTTGTCTTGTCGATACCGTATGCCAGAGCGGCAGCCGTCGGCTCGTTGACGATACGGCGCACGTTCAGTCCGGCAATCTGTCCGGCCTCCTTCGTGGCCTGGCGCTGGCTGTCAGAGAAGTAGGCAGGCACGGTGATGACGGCATCGGTGACCTCCTGTCCGAGGTAGTCCTCGGCAGTCTTCTTCATCTTCTGCAGCACCATAGCACTGATTTCCTGCGGGGTGTACTTGCGGCCGTCGATGTCGACACGCGGGTAGCCTCCCTCATTCACCACCGAGAATGGCACGCGGGCGATTTCCTTCTCGGTCTGCTGCCAAGTCTCGCCCATGAAGCGCTTGATGCTGTACACGGTCTTCTTCGGGTTGGTGATAGCCTGACGCTTGGCGGGGTCGCCAATCTTGCGCTCGCCACCCTCGACGAAGCCCACTACTGAAGGCGTGGTACGCTTGCCTTCGCTGTTTGCAATCACAACAGGCTCGTTGCCCTCAAAGACGGCGACGCACGAGTTGGTTGTACCTAAGTCAATTCCAATAATCTTTCCCATAATTGTACTATTTTAATTGTTATTATTCTTTGTTTCTGAAGTACGCCCCACCGACGCGGGGGCATAAATCACCAACAAAACAGCAAAGCGTATGCCAAAATAGTTAATGGTATATATTGGAACTGACCCGTGTCAGTAGATGTGCCAAAATGTCACACCTATTGTCTGTTCCAATTCCAGTTCTGCAAGAAAGTCTTCAGCCCGACACCCCAGTTCCTGCACAAAAAATTATGGTGTGCACGCAGGGCGGGAAGTCCAAATCGACATCCTCGGCTCGGACTTCCCGCCCTGTGGTGTGGACTTCTTCAATCCAATTTCTGGAAAACTTCAATCATGTAACTTGAAATCTTGGGTATAGACTTTATGAGCCTGTCTAAATCATTATCATCAAGGAAGAATATCAAAACTTCGCTTTCCTTGATGGCCCTGTTTTCAACTTTACCTAAATGCAAGTCTTGCATAGTTCCAACGATACGGTTTGCTTCATTCCTTAGAATCTCCAGACGATGCATTTTGTAATCCACTTCATTTTCTGAAGGTTCTGCATATTGATTCAGGCGGATATAGAATTTTCCAGAGCGAATGTCAACACGCCAAAAGAGACATTCCCAATAGCCATCCGTTTTTTCTGTAATTGCTATTTCAGTCCATGGCCTGCCGTAACTTGTTCCGTTTGTGATTCTAAGAAAGGGAACATTCTGCTCTGTCATGTTCTCCACGATAGTATCGCAGAAGTATTTCTGTGCATCCGCACCCCACAGCACATCGTAGTCGTGCTTCACAAAGATTTTCTCATGGAAAGAATTGATGGTATCCACAAAGGTATAGGTAATGTAGTCATAGTACATCTTTATCAATGGATGCAGTTCTGTCATCTTTTCAAGCGCTGAAGACATCATACCAGCATTAATCACTTCATATTGCTCTTGTGCAATCTCTTTCTCCTCCTGCGAATTGATATAGCCCAATTTGTAATAGAAGAATCGGTAGCAATTCGGATATATTTCCTTATAACGGGCAAGTTGTTTGCTGTGCGGCATGCTCCACGTCTTATCTTCAAACAAGACCGTCTGCTCCTCGCCATTGTCCTCAAAGCGGAACTTCAGCAATACATCGACATTATTCTCCTGTCGTTTTAATTCAAAAGAGCCAACCGCCCTGCCACAATCCTCTTTCTTCAATATCAAACTATCGAAGAAGGTCTGCTTATATTCCTTGTTCTCTTCGTCCGAATCAAGGAAGTAAATGAGCCACACAAGGAAAGCATCTGTTGTCAGTTCCTTTGGGGCATGAAAGAATATATTTGTCTTTGTTTCCATATTTGTCTATTTTAGTCTGTAATTAATCCTTTGCCTGTTTCCAAAGCCTCGGCAACGGCTTCTGATATTTTCAGACCCGTTTCTAATTCAATCCATAGCCATTGGCCATTAGGATTACATTCCAAGAACACATATTCTCCTGACGGAGTAACGATGAAGTCAAAGGCACCAAAGTTGAGTTTCATCAGACGAAGGAAATGCAAGCACTTCTGGGAAATATTATCGGGAAGTGTAAAGGGAGAGTATTTCAATCCCTTATTATCCCCTTGGCGCCAATCAATTCTTCCGCAATCATCAGCCAAATGCTGAGATTCTATTTTGCAACAGAACACTTTTCCTGCAACAACTGTCACTCGAAGTTCAAAGGCTTTAGGAATGTAATTCTGCACAAAAGAAACAGTTTGCGTGAACGCTTCTTTGGGCGCACTCATGATGGTCTTAGAAGTTTCTCACGTTCCTATCAGCAAGTCGAGCATAACGCTTCGTCGTTTCAATATGTCTGAGCACACCTTTCGGATAGCGTTTGCAAAATTACGGAAAAGAATTGAAACGAGCAAGGGAAATGGCAAAAAAAATATCAAAAATAGTTTTTCCTGATATGTTACGGGTAACCGTCAAACTGGTGCGGGGGAAAGGTGGGATTGGACGGACGGGATGGGGTGGATGGACGGGGGCAAAGTTAAATCAATGACAATGAATGATAAATCAATGACAATGAACGTTAAATCAATGACATTGAACGTTAAATCATTGTCATTGATTTAACTTTTTCAGACCTTTTGTATATCTTTGCAATTGGAACGAGGGCTGGAAACATTTGAAATACTTCTTAATGTTCACGAAATCAACAGGTTACTATGTTTGCAAAGTATATCAAGAGAGAATATCCCGACCTGAACGGTACGGGTCAGACGCAGGCTTACTACAAGATGCAGACCACGCCGCTGAGTTACGAGGGGTTCGTGGAACTGTGCTGCCGTGAGGGGGCTATGCCCAAGGATGCCATTATGGGTGTGCTGACGCTGGTGTCGGAAAAACTGGCTCTGTGCATGGCCGAGGGGCGTGCGGTGAAGATCGACGGCCTTGGCACGTTCACGGCGAAACTGGGGGTGCGCGACGATATGCTGCCCGACGCTTTCGAGCCGGGTGAGCGGCGCCACAATGCGGGGGCCATCGAGGTGAAAGGCGTATCGTATAGGGCCGACCGCGACCTGGTGTCCAACTGTAGTGAGAGGTGCCAACTGGAGAGTGGCGGCGTGAGCCGGTTGCACAAGCCGAAGGGCACGCTGGAGGAGCGTATGGAGAAAGCGCGTCAGTATCTGAAGGAACACCCGCTGATGCGCGTTGACGACTATGCCGGGCTGACGGGGCTGTCGCACACGGCGGCGTCGATGGAGTTGCGCCGCATAGCAGAAAACCCCGCTTCGGGCATCACCTACAAGGGCAGCCGCAGCCAGAAATATTACATTCTGCGCACACTATGAGGGCGGAAGATGCGGAAAAACATAAAAGGTGCATTACGGCGCAGCAATATGCACCGGAATTATCGACTGACCCGTAAAAACTGTATAAAGGTTCAGTCAGATGCCCGTGACCACAAAACGAACACCATCGGTATATTCCAGATCGAGCGAGACATTGTAACCCATTGATATGGCAAGGCGGCGGGCTAAAGCCAGGCCAATGCCGAGGCTATGTTCACTGGAAGAGAGACGGACGAATGGTTCGAAGATGCGTTGTGCGTCAGCAGCTGGGATGGCGGGTCCCTCGTTGGTGACGGATATGGCGTAGGTACCGTTGCCATCGTCATGACAGCTCAACAACACAGTTCCTCCTGTGGCATACTTGTCGGCATTGTCAAGCAGACAGTTCAGCAAGTCCTGCATGAGTGGGCTGGTGTCAATCATCACGTCGTCTGCCACATCGGTCTTGAACTCTGTGGCCACGTTGCGGCTCTCATCTATCGAGGGGTGACGGTCGTAACTGCTCAAGATGGAGCGTGCCATTTCATTCAAGCCTATTCTGGTTTGCTTAGGTGTAGAAAATTCATCGCCGTAGAGGCTGAACAGAATAAGCTGATGGGTGGCAGAGGCCACATGGTAGGCATTGTGGCATACGTCGGCGCGTAGCTGTAGATATTCATCTTGAGATATCTGCCCCTTTCCGTCAATAATGATTTCTGCTGTGTTGATTAGCGTGAGCAGGGGCGAGCGTAGTGTTTCCCTACAGATTGTCCTCTCCTCTTCAGTAATGCCTGTTGCTCCTTGGGCAAAGGAGTCGAGCACGGGGTCCATCAGCGACTCTATGCTTCGAGCGGCGGCGAGGATGTCGTGGTATCGCTTGGGGCGCTCCTCTGATTTCAAGAGAAAATCCGGGTTGTTGAAAATGCGTGCATAGCCCCTCAGCACGTTGATGGGCGACTTCAGCTTCTGCTGAATTGTACTGACAAAGGCACGGCGGATGGCCTGCCCTGCCTTAGTGCTATTGCGAGCCTCCTGCAACTGGAGGAACTGCTCCTCCAGTCGGCGGTTCTTTTTGCGGCGAAAGATGAGCATACCTATGAGCAGGGCTATGATAGCCACAGACATCAAGACTACTATCACCAATTGCACACGTCGCATCTCGGCCTTGTCCTGCTCTGCCTGAATCAGGTCGATGTCATGCATCATATCTGCCATGTGTAACTCTATTGATTCATGCTCATTTGCATGGTCAAGACTGTCTTTTAGCTGTGAGGCACGAAAGGCCTGCTCCCAGTCGCCCATCTCTTCATAGACATTGATGCGCAACTCTGTAGCTGTCAGCGGCACGTCGAGTGAGTCGCACCAGGCGAGGGCTTGCTGATAGTCTTTCTGTATGAGGTTGTGGCACACCATCACCTGTTGCAGGTTGGCAGCATTAAACTGTGCCGGCAGATGATGGCGGATGCTGTCATACCTTGTGAAATAGCGATAGAAAGCCTCGTGGTCGCCCATCTTGTTGGCGATGATACAACGATAACCTAACACCCCGCTATCATACATCGGATTGGCGAGCATCTGCTTCGGCAGGCTGTCAAGACACGCCATAGCCTCGGCGGGACGCTTGAAACTGAGTGACTGCGCCAGCGAGAGGTAGGCATTGAATACTGCCACAGGATTCTTTTCAGCATCAATGCCCTGCAAAGCACGCCGGAAGAACTTCTCGCCCATCTCCGGCTGGTTGCACCCATTGTAGAAAAAGCCCAGTCCCATATTCGAGATGTAGAGATAATGTTCCTGATGATGCTCTTTAATGTCATCGTTGATGTGATGAATTTCGCCGAAAGCACGATGGAAACGCTTATGGTTCACTTCATATATCACGCGATTCAACCACGTGCGATAGTACTTATCCCACTCTTGGCGACTCTCCAAATAGTCCATAAACGTCTGGTGCGCCTCATAGAAGTCTGAGTCACTACCACTTATCTGTGTCTCATATAGGCGCTGAACCATTGCCTGCTCCTGCTCCGAGGGCTGTTGTTGTTTCTCCTGGCCTGCAGACCCCTGCTGGGCGGCAAGTGCAACGCTTACCACCATCAGAGCCAAACATGATACAATCCTTTTCAAAACTAATACCATAGCGTTCTTTTTTCCACTTTTATTCGTTTGTGAAGTTTGCAAGATAATCGTTGCAAAAATACAAAAAAAAGATGAAACAAAATATTGCTGATACGTTTTGAACAACAGAAATTGTAAATATTACAAACGAAATTGTATATTTTATAAGTCAGCATCCTGCATTTAAGTCGTAGCGGCCTTGTGCTTTAGGCTTTGTCGCGCATCCACGCTGTCACATTCTGTCCCATACGCTGTTTGAAGGCGATGCTGAATGTGCAGTAGTTTCGGTAGCCACTATCAATGGCTAACTGCTGGGCAGTAAAGGGCTGCCGCTTAGCAACTTTTTCGCTATAGAGACCGACGAAATGATTGATGCGCAAATTGTTAATATAGGAATTGTAAGTCATACCCTGACTGGAGAAATAGTAGGTTAGATAAGTGCGATTGGTGCCTATGGCTTGGGCTAAATAGGTGAGGGTCAAGTCATGTTGTAAGAAGAGCTGCGTGTCTATGCAATATCGTTGTAACAAGGAACTGATGTTGTCGTATGTGTCTTGCGAAAGACTGTTCTTTTCCATATCTTCTGTGATGGCAGCGTCTTCTATAGGAGAGGGCTGGGGCTGGGAGATGCTCAGGTCGCTCAGCGTCTCAACGCGCCATAAGAGGAAGCAGACAAGCACGAAAGCTGCTATCTGGAGGATGTATTCGTAAGCCGGGCCTTTGATGCCAAACACATAATAGCCGAGCAAGAGAAGAATGCTGGCCAGCACTGCAAAACTCAGCCACACCTCCTTGTGTTCCAGGTCGGCATAGTTGTCGCACAGCCATCGTTCGTACTGCCTCAAAGCGCGTACCATATATATTGTCAAGCCAATGACCAGCAACAGGAGGTAGGCAAAGATAGCTGGCAGAAGCACCTCGCTGCCACTAACCATGCACCACACCAATCCTATAACAGGCGGTGCCATCATCAAGGGAGCAGCCCAAAGCGGTCGCCTGCGGTCTTGCAGCATGACTAACATAACGATGATGCCCAGCGGGAAACAGATTATGAAGTCAAGCACGGCGCCAACATATAAGTTCAGCTTGATATCCTCGCTTGATGTGAAGAACGCCATTGGCAGATACCACAGATTGGCTAAAGCCAAGCTGGCAAAGAAGGCTGCCGTCCACTGGCGCAGGCGTAGCGGCGGTGTGTTATCAGGCGCAAAGGCGTTGGCCCTACGCAGCAGCAGATAGCAGCTTGCTATGATGGCCGTCATTGCTACTGCGGCATACAGCATAAAAAACAGAATATCTTGCGGTAATGGCTGATCGTACATAGTTTGATTTATAATTACCTTTGATTATATGGTTTTAATGTTAATGATTCTATTTTATTAAACGTCGAAAGCCGGAAAAATTGTACCGATTGGCATTAAAGACAGTGAATGTCAGTTTTTTAACCAGCAATGTCAGTTCGGAAATCGCAATAATACGAAATCCGATGGCAAAGGTACAACAAATTTTTGAAAGAAGAAAAAAAAGCGGACAAAAAAAGATTACTGCAAGATTTTGTGTTGGTTTCAGCTAAAAACCTATATTTATAGTGGTAAAAAGATACGTCAAAAGTGGGATATATGAAAGTTTTTCCCGAAAAAGTGAGAGGATGACAAAAAAAATGATTATCTTTGCGAAATGAAAGAAAGAAAATGGCTGATAATGGCTGTCCTGCTCGTCGCAACGACGATGCTGGCACAACGTCCGCTGGACTGGGGCGACCAGTTGAACGGCACGTACAAGAACCCTGTGCTGAACGCTGACTACAGCGACCCCGACGTCATCCGCGTGGGTGACAAGTATTATATGGTGGCTTCCGACTTCCATTTTATGGGTATGCCCGTGCTGGAGTCGGCCGATATGGTGAACTGGAAGATTGTGAGCCACGTGTACGACCGCCTGGACCTGCCCGGATGGGACGAGAACGGTCACTACGGCGGCGGCTCATGGGCGCCCGCCATCCGCCATCACTACGGACTGTTCTACGTCTATTTCTGCACACCCGACGAGGGCCTTTTCATGGCTACGGCCCGCGATGCGAGTGGCCCGTGGAGTGCGCTCCATTGCATCAAGGCCGTGGAGAAATGGGAAGACCCGTGCCCCTTCTGGGACGACGATGGCCAGGCCTATCTGGGGCGCAGTCAGTATGGAGCGGGGCCTATCATCATCCACAAGATGAGTGCCGACGGCAGACAACTGGCCGACGACGGCGTGACGGTCTATACGGGGCCGGTGGCAGAGGGCACCAAGATGATGAAGCGCGACGGCTACTACTATCTCATCATCCCCGAAGGGGGCGTCTGCTGCGGCTGGCAGACGGTGCTCCGCTCGCGCAGCATCTACGGCCCCTACGAGAAGCGCGTAGTGCTGGAGCAGGGCAGCACCGATGTGAATGGCCCCCATCAGGGCGCCCTCGTTGAAGCCGCCGACAGCACCTGGTGGTTCTATCACTTTCAGGAGACGCATCCCCGTGGCCGTGTGGTTCATCTGCAACCCGCCCGATGGAAAGACGGCTGGCCGCTCATAGGCGTCGATATCGACGGCAACGGTATCGGCGAGCCGGTGGCCGTCTGGACAAAGCCATTGCCAGGTGTCATCTATAATAATGGTAATAAGGACGAGTTTGAGGTCGGACAACTCTACTGGACGGGCCAGCGGCAACGCGCCCTGGGGCTTCAATGGCAATGGAACCACAATCCGGTCGATTCGGCCTGGAGCCTCACCGAGAAGCGCGGCTGGCTGACATTGCACGCCCTGCCTGCCCAGAACCTGAAGGAGAGCCGCAATATGCTGACGCAGAAGACGGTGGGCTACGAGAGCGAAGCCACCACACGTATGGACTGCTCCGGATTGCGCGAGGGCGGTCATGCGGGCTTGCTCTGCACGGGCAAGCAGTTCATGGGCGTCGGCATTTGCCGCCAGCAGGGCCGCAATATGTTCTATCTGGAGCAGGACGGCCAGCGCAAAGCTCTTTTCCCCTGTCGCGGGAAAACGGTCTTCCTGCGTGTCACCATCTGTCACGACGGCGAGACCACCCACCAGTTTTCGGTCAGCACCGACGGGCGCACTTTCACGCCCGTGGGCGAGCCTTTCAGTTTGCAGATGGGCTACTGGAAAGGCTCACGCATCGGACTTTATTGCTATAATGTTGGAGACGGGGGAGGCATTGCCCGCTTCGACTATTTCCACTACGAGGTGAACGATTAGCCTTTGGCGGCATAGACCTCTTCGATGGTCATGGGCTTCTTGAGGGTGCCGAGCAGGCGGGCGCCGTCATCGGTTATCACGTAGTTCAACTCATTGCGCAGGCCGGTGAAATCGCGCCAGGGGCGCAGCCGGTCGTAGCAGATGAAGTCGGTGAACTGGTGCTCGGCCTCCCATCTGTCCATCAGTTCAGGGATGAAATAGATGCCTGGCTCTACGGTGAAGACAAAACCTTTTTCTAACGGGCGGGCCAGTCGGAGCGACTTGAATCCGAACTGCTTGCTCTTCACCTGGCCGTCGGCATAGCCCACGTACTGCTCTCCCAGGTTTTCCATATCGTGCACGTCGAGGCCCATCATGTGGCCCAGTCCGCAGGGGAAGAAGAGGGCGTAGGCACCCACTTGTGCGGCCTCTTCGGGGTCTCCCTTCATCAGGCCCAGTTCTTTCATACCGCGTGCAATCTCGGTGGCGGCGGCCAGGTGGGCTTCACGGAAGGGCCTGCCCGGCTGGAGTTTGTCGACGGCGGCCTGGAAACTGCGCAGATGAATGTTGTAGACCTCGGCCTGGCGGTCGTTGAACTTGTCGCCTACGGGCATCGACGACGAGAGGTCGCCGGCATAGTGGTTCTTGGTCTCTGCTCCGGCATCGAGCAGGAAGATGTCGCCCTCCTTCAGGTCGTGGATGAACCCGTGGTTGTGAAGCACTTGGCCCTGCACGGTGGCGATGGTGGGGAAGGCGAGCACGTTGCCGTGACGGCAGGCCACCTCTTCGACGATGGCGGCCACCTGGCTCTCGTGTATGCCTGGACGCACGGTACGGTAGGCGGCCAGGTGCATCTCTGTGCTCAGGTCCACACTCTCCTCAATCAGGCGCAGTTCCTCTTCGTCCTTGTGGTTGCGCTGGCTGACGATAGCCTTGACGAAAGGCACGGAGGCTTCGGCAGGCTGCGCTTTTGGCTCGATGCCGAGCAGTTCGTAGAGCCACACACGGTGGTCGCCCCGATAGGGTGGCAGGAAGTGGATGGGCTGCCCTTTGGCGCGGGCATTGTCCAAACAGGCTTTCAGTTCGTTGAGGGGCCTGGTGTTGCTGATGCCCACGGCGGCGGCTTTCTCGCGTAGTGAGGGCTGTGTGCCTGTCCACACGATGTCGTCGATGGTCAGATTGTTGCCGAAGACCGTCTCGGTGTCGTTGTCCACGTCGATGACCGCGGCCAGTCCGGCATAGTCGAGGCCGATGAAGTAGAAGAACGTGCTGTCCTGTCGGAAGCGGTAAGAGTTGTCGGCATAGTTCATTCCCACCTCGTCGTTGCCGAGGAAGAGCAGCAGGCCGCTCTGCATGTCACGCTTCAGCTGTACGCGGCGGCGTGCAAAAGTTTCTTTCTGTATTTTCATAGTCTTTCAGATAGTCTAATACTTGCCTATATCGTTTACTTTCTTGTGCTTGCTGATTTGCAGTTTTGTGGCGGGGAAATACTCGGCGAGGAGGGCGTAGAGGTCGGGGTCGAACTGCTGGAGTTCCTCGCGGGTGTTGCACCAGTTGTGCTTGCCGTCGGTGTGGGGCATTTCGGCATTGACGTTGAACCAGTCCTGTACGGCTTCG
>JAGCZA010000080.1 GCA_017960525.1 Prevotella sp. | reverse complement strand
ACGTCGTTTGGATAGAAGGAATTGACTTGTTATGGCGTTTTCACCAGGTGTGGGAATGTTTTGTCCACCAGTAAGGGAACGTCTCATTCCAAGCGTGAGGAGAAAAACCTATCTATGAATAATTCAGGCTAGAGAATTTGAAAGAAAGGACGGAGCAAACTGCTGCGAGGCTGGCACCAATAGCAACGTATGCCGAGACCTCTTCACCCGTTGGCACTAAAGAATGAATGAGACAAAGGAAGTCATAAAGAGAAGGGAAAGCTGGTTTAATCAGTCAAAGAGAAAGACAATTGTTTCCTCGAACTCTTCAAAGACTTGCTGTAGTCGCGGGTTGTCCCTGCGAAGGATGATGGCCATGAAATTCAGCTGTCCGTCCATCTTCCCCTCGGCAGTCTTTATCACAAATTGGTCACGATGCTCGTAGGTATTGAACCATCGCACAAAGAGACGGTTGCGCGATGCCTGCTTGCTGTCTTTGGTCTCTGTGACGTAGAGCATCACATCGTTGTTCTGTCTGAAGAACTCTTCGACTATGGCCATCAGCGTATCCCTGAACTTCGGGTCGCCCGGGGAAGGCTGGTGCCAAACGTTGATGATGTCCAGTGCATATCCCCCACTCGCTATAAATATGTCGTTGGACTTAATGACAATTTCGTATTCAACCCCGAAGTCTGTGTAGAAGGAAAACACACTAGGGCTTTCCACCCGGAGTGTCACTTTGTAGGGTGACACTCTGTTGATGTTTTCCAGATTCAAAGCGTTCATTACAGGCCAAGGCTAAAGTCAGGTGTACTATGCAAATACGGACTGACCTTTCGAACGAAACATTTCACTTCTCATCTGAGCTGCCTTTTGCTCATCTTCTCTTTCGCGCATAAAAGCCCTGAATGCTGCGCGAACTTCCTCTCGTGTCCTTTTCTTTGTCGCTTCCATAATCTTCCTCATTTCATTAATTTGCCTGCAAAGGTAAGCAAAGATATTATAACTACCAAGGAATTAAGGGAAAATCAGTCAAAAAATTCGTTTCGGAAACTTTTTCAGCTTTTTCTTTGGCCGTTCCAATAATAGTTTGTACCTTTGCACCGATATTCGCGAGAAGGAGTCGTGGATAAAATTACTTATAAATGACATCATAATGGAAAGAGGAACCAACATTGACTTTAGAGACAAGAGCCTATACGACATAGACCCTCAGCTGCCTATGCCCGATAGAGACTTGACGCCAGAAGAACTGGAAGAGTTGATTGTCAATGACATTCACTCAATATATCAGTTGAAGGATGCCGTATAAATATCTTATAAAGCCTAATGCATCTCGAAAAATATGGTCTTTCTACCGCAACGTAGCAAGAAAGTACAGGCATACGTATGCAGAAGAAGATATGGTAAAAAACATTCAAGATGCTGTACGCTCTATATCTCTTATTGAAATAAGTCTACTACGCCGTAAGCCCATCCTTGAACGATGGAGCAGATACTTAATGGCAAATACCGACAAATGGTATTTCGCCTATACGATAGAAGGTGACACCGTTGTAGTGCACGATGCCTCCCACGCGCAGAATATGCACGAATAAAAGAAATCAAAGCTGAAAAGCTGAAAAAGTCCGTTTTGGAAACTTTTTCAGCTTTTTCTTTGGTCGTTCCAATAATAGTTTGTATCTTTGCATCGAATATCGGATTATGGGCGATGGCAGCCGCCAGTCCGATTTATGGCAACAATAAGGGAATGACACCGAATTAATTATGGAGACAAGGAAATTCAAGCAAGTGCCGTCTATCAATCGCATCGGCAATGGGCATCCCGGTATGCCACGTCCTGTCATCTTAAGTTTCGGCAAAAAGAACGATGGACATGAACGTATTATTACCCGCCCCATGCGTACAGATTCACGTTCCATTAGTGCTGGAGAACCCACCAACTGGAACGAGGTGTATAGTTGACGCAAAAGTTGATACAGGTTCTTTCGCCACAGTCATTTCCTCTGCTACAAAGAGGAAATTAGGGCTGGAAACGTTTACGACCGATTGGGTGGACTCGTCTCTTCCGAAGGTCTGCAGTTGGTAAGGTTTAAATTCTGTTTGTTGGATAATGCGTGGCTGGTGTAAAAAACCATCCTTCCCCGCACCAGTAATTCAGGGAGCTACTTTGTAACTGTTTTTGCGGCCTGACTGCACGAATAAAGCTGGAAAAGTCCGTTTTGGAAACTTTTTCAGCTTTTTCTTTGGCCGTTCCAATAATACTTTGTAACTTTGCATCGGTATTTGCGAGAAAGACTTGCAAGCAGTTGCTCAATAAACAATACAAGTATGGAAGCAGTAGAAATGAAAAAGAAGGAAGCGCCAGAATTCTCTTTCGATGAAAGGAAAAAAAGAATTGACGGCATGTGGGCTGCCGCTGAAAAATACAAGGGGACTCTCATCATTTACAACAAGTCCTTGCTCTACTGATGAGAGTACTCATTGACACTTGTGTCCTTCTTGACTACATCATAGACCCAGACTCGCTGAGTAACGATGTGGACGCAATTTTTCACGACTACGACAACACCTTTTATATTAGTGCAGAGACCGAGCGCGAACTGATTGTCAATTTCAATACAGGCGGAATTGCATCGCGTGTGTGGAAATCCGCTATCGAAATGATAGATGCCATACACGACGAGTTTTTTATAGAGACGCTGCCCTTGAAGAGGGAGCACATGCGAACGTATGCGCACTTAGAGGTTAATTGGGCACAGGGGCATAAGGATCCATCAGACCATGTTATTATATCACACGCCATAACCGAGCACTTGCCGCTCATTTCCAGTGACGGTAAATTTGACTTCTATAGGAAACAAGGCTTGGATTTCATATTTAACAAGAGATAAACTTAAAATTTTTTATTTTGTAAAGCTGAAAAAGTCCGTTTTGGAAACTTTTTTCAGCTTTTTCTTTGGCCGTTCCAATAATAGTTTGTAACTTTGCACCGTCAGAATGTCGTCAGAGGGCGCGAACCATTTGCTTTTACAGCAATATTCAAGCTGGACCTTTCTGACCACCATTCGGGGACATAGCCCGCAAGGTTATGTCCTCAGTTCTTCTATAACCCTGGATATCAACTGCTTGATACCCTCTTTGTCTGGAGCGTCAAAGGCATCAGACCTTATGACAACAGCCTTGTTGTTGTGAACCACGTAACATTCATCAAGAGTTCCTTGGCTGAAATCCTCATGGCGACCGAAGAGACCGGAAACTATTTTCCTGGTTTTCAGAACACTTTCAGACATGTGCATATCAAAATCTAACACTACAACCTTGCACCCCTGCTGTTTCGCTTTGCGAAAGGCGGACTTGATGCCATTCTCACTCTCAACGCCTTTCCTGTCGCCAAGCTTTCCGTTGATGGTGTATTCAGGATTCTTATGGCCTATTGTCAACAAGTGCTCGTTGATGATAATATACATATCATCAAAACATCTAAGCAGTACCCGTGCCACTCGGATGTTGTCGTCCAACTCCGTCTTATCGGCTTTAGTGCTGACTAATAATCTTTCGCCATAGATTTTGTCTTTGATAAAGGCTTTAGCCGTTTCCATAATGCAAAGGTAGCTAATCTCTGCGAAACAGACAAATCCTTTTGGGGAAAATTCCCAAAAAGTCCGTTTTGGAAACTTTTTCAGCTTTTTCTTTGGTCGTTCCAATAATAGTTTGTACCTTTGCACCGAATATCCGCGAGAAGGACTCGCGGACGATGCTCAATTCTGCCTCGAACTACCACCTCAGATAGAATTTAGGAGCAAAATCACGTATAATATGGGCTACGCAATAGCGTAGGTAAACCATATATACGTGGTGGCTGTGGTAGGCCGGAGGCAGATATGGTGATGGCCTGCGCTTCTTTATTATAATAAGGTTAGTTCAGACTTCCACCTGAAGAGAGAGGAAACATTTTTTTATGTCTAACTAACATTATTAACAATTATGGTAAAACAATTACTATCAAAAACAATGCTCCTGCTGTTCGCCCTTATAGCAGGAAGCGGAAGTGCGTGGGCAGAAGACAAACCTAATTGGTCGTATACAGTTGTCAATGGGGATGCCAGTAAACTGAACACAACGGCAAAAACTTTCACAGTTGATGAAAATCACGTATGGAGTTATGCTGATACGGAAGTGAAAAAAGGAACGCCTTCTGTAACAATTGGTAGCTACAGTAGTACCTATGGTATTAAATTTGGCGCGTCAAGTTCACAATATTTTAATCCTGTCATCCTTTCTACAGGTGCCTTCAATGACGTAGCCATAACTAAAGTTAGCTTGTATCTAAAACACAACGGATCAAAAGCTGGTTCTTTGACAGTTAAACAAGGTAACATTACCATTGGCACAGCTACCACTTCACAAACTTCAAATTGGATTATAGTAACATGTTCTGAAACAAATTCGGGTGCAGGTGGTACTCTCGAAATCAAGTATGAGGTCGAACAAGCACTTTACATTAACAAAATTGAAGTTTGGTATGAAGAAATGGGTACCAAGCATACGCTTTCTTCTGAAGTTCTTCCAAATAGTGCCGCAGGCACAGTAACCCTTGGCTCTACTTCTATAGTCGAAGGCAAGACCACTGATATAAAGGCAGAACCGGCCGAAGGCTATTATTTCGTAAATTGGACTTATACCGGTACAGGCGCATCTGTTACTTCCACTACTGATGCAGAGACAACGTTCACTATGGGAACCTCTGATGCTATAGTAACAGCAAACTTCGCAGAAATAAATTACTGGGTAGTGACATACGATTATAATGATGGTGTTACTGCTAATGAGGAAGTACGTGTACTGAAAGCCGAGGCTTCGTCATATACTTTGAAAACTACTCCTACACGTGAGGGATATATTTTTACTGGCTGGAAGATAGGTGCAGTTTCGTATGATGCTGGTGCTGATTACGAGCCTACAAATGATGTGACTGTACAAGCACAGTGGGAATGGGATAGTAGTGCATTGATCACCTGGAAGAAATCGGGCAAGAACGACATTGCTACAGGTGCGAAGTACATCATGGTAGGCTCTAATACGTCCAATAACGTAACTACATGGAAGTTTGCAACAGCGATGGGAACAGACACTTATCTTCATGCATCAGCTGTTGGTGAACATGGAACAATTGATGCAGACGAAGCAAAATTGTTTGACGAAACTCCAGAAATCTTCACTATGAATGAAACTGCGGATGGATGGACGATGACAAATGCTGATGGTAAGAAAATCGGATTAACTGGTGACAAGAAGTTAGGCTATAATAACGGTGATACGACTTGGAATCTTGGCGGTACTGATGCATTACCCACATTCGCAGCAACATTAAACAATAGTGCCTATACTATGTATTTCAACTGGAATACAGGAAATTCTCGCTTCAATGCTTATACATCAAGTGCTCCAGGTGAAGCTTACTTCTACCGTCTCGACGATGGCAAGAACGTTTATACCCTTACACTTGATTTCAACTATGGTTCGGTAGCAGATGGTACGCACCGCGTGCTTGAGGGTGCTGACTATACACTAACTACTCCCAAACGCACAGGTTATGTCTTTACAGGATGGAATACAGAGGAAGACGGTAGTGGTACGAACTATACCGCTGGTGATTACACGATGCCTGCCGCCAACACAACACTCTATGCACAGTGGAGTGAAAATGAGTCTGTTACTGTTACTAGTGTTGGATATGCAACTTATGTGAGCGATTCTGACCTCGACTATTCGAACGTTTCGGGTCTGAAAGCCTACAAGGCCGCCGTCTCTGGCACGGCTATCACCTTTGAAAAAGTGACGACTGTTCCTGCCGGAGAGGGTGTGTTGCTCCAGGGTGTTGGAACATTCAGCGTTCCCGCAGCAACAAGCGCAGTTGATGCTTGGGGTGCTGATGACAATGCTTTTGTTCGTGGTGAAGATAAAGCCGTAGCTACTGGCGAGGGTCCCTACAACTATATCCTTTTCAATGGTGATAACGGTATTGGCTTCTACAAGGCAAATAACCAGATTGTAGCCAAGAATCGCGCCTATCTGCAGTCTGCTACAAGTGCTGCCCGTATCGCTCTCAACTTTGACGAGGCTACTGGCATCAGCACCATTGACCATTCACCATTGAGCATTGACAATTCTGTCTACAATCTCAACGGCCAGCGTGTGGTTCAGCCCTCAAAGGGTCTGTATATAGTGAATGGCAAGAAGATGATTCTGAAGTAAAATGAGTAATAACTTAATGAAGAAAGGAACAACGATTATGAAGACTACATATCAGAAACCCACAACTGAAATGATTTTCCTCAACGTCCAGCCGATTTTGGCAGGTTCGCCACTTAAGACAGACAGCGTTTCTGGTGACGTGACCGAAGGTGAGTTGCAGAGTGGCAACGCCACGGGCGCAGCCCTTGGCCGCCAATCCCTCTGGGACGACAACGAGGAATAAGCAATATACAACCGTGGCAAGACGGTGTGTTTGACCGTGCCACGGTCGTTGCTCCACATCCCTGTGTGACAGGGTATGTAAATAAAGTTTTACATAATGTTTATTTAAAAGTTAATACGGGCGGCCTTGCGTGTGGTCTGCGAAGATAGCCGCCGCCTGAAAGAAAACGTGAATGTCTGGCCGCTGGTGCGCGAGCATCGGCGGTCGGGTTTAAGTAAAGTAAAAGTTAATTTTTCATTTTGATGCCGCTGGTACGGGAGTATCGGCGGCATTTTTTCTGACATCCAAATCTAAGATGTGTGATTTTCTCAAATTTCTTTTGGTGGTTACCAGATTTATGCTTACCTTTGCAGCATATAATGATAATGTGATATGGGAAAATTCATCAATCCGTTTACTGACGTAGGGTTCAAGCGCATCTTCGGACAGGAGATTTCAAAGCCTGTCCTGATAGCGTTCCTCAATGCGCTGCTAAAGGACGAGCAGCACATTGTCGACTTGCAGTACTTGGACAAGGAGCAGCCCGGCGACTCTGCCGATGACCGCTCGCTCATCTATGATGTCTACTGCGAACTGGACAGCGGCGAGCATATCATCGTGGAGATGCAGAACAAGAGCCAGCCCTACTTCAAGAACCGCAGCGTGTACTACGTCAGCCGAGCAATCTCCCGACAAGGCGAGCCCGGGCCGGAATGGCGCTACGACGTGAAGGCCGTCTACCTGATAGCCCTGCTAAACTTCAAGCGTGATGACATCTCCCAGGAGTTCCGCACCGATGTGGCTCTGATGGACATGAATCACAAGACGCTGTTCAGCGACAAGGTGCGCCTGATCTATCTGCAACTGCCTTATTTCACCAAGGAGGTAGATGATTGTGAGAGTATATTCGAG
Organism: Prevotella sp.; assembly: GCA_017960525.1. Classification (GTDB taxonomy): domain Bacteria; phylum Bacteroidota; class Bacteroidia; order Bacteroidales; family Bacteroidaceae; genus Prevotella. The sequence goes on along the minus strand of JAGCZA010000080.1, from coordinate 23,411 downwards.
AAACTGATATTTGTATTGAAGCACATGGACGTATTACAGAGAATGCCCTGGCTGGCACAGGATGCCGTGTTCCAGAAGCTGGCAAGCATAGCCGACGTGGCCTCGCTCAACAAGCAGGAGCGCCTGGCCTACGACGAGAATCTGCGCAAGTACCGCGACACCATCGCCGTGATGGAAGGCCAGTATCTGGAAGGGATGGAGAAGGGTATGGAGAAGGGTATGGAGAAAGGCAGAACGGAAGGCTTGAAGGAAGGGATGAAGAATGGCCTTTTGCTGGCAGCCCGCCAGATGCGAAACCTCAACGTGCCTGACCAAAAGATAATGGAGTCGCTTGGACTGAGCCAAAGCGATTTGGACACGCTTTAGACGCTGTTCTGCGGGTTTATCTGCAACTGCCCAATTTTATCAAGGAGGTGGGCGATTACGGAAGCATATTTGAGAAACTATACAGAAAAAAAATCTATTGAAAATGCCGCTGGTACGGGAGTATCGGCGGCGTTTTTTCTGACGTAACTACTCGGCACCTCTGAGCAAATGAAAGAAATTGCCATCATTCTCGTAATTCATACAAAAAAGAGGGGCCAAAATGACTTATCGGGTGGCTGCTTATTATGTAAATTACGAAAATTTCTTTCATTTGCTTAGAGGTGGTGAGTAGTTACTTTCTGATATCTAAATCATAAAATGTGTGATTTTTCGTGATTTCTTTTGGTGGTTATCAGATTTATGCTTACCTTTGCAGCGCGATTTGACCTGCGCCAACTCCTGCGGCCGTGGTGACGGCGGCATCTGAAAGGGAGGAAACAAGGGCTGACCGCTACTACATCGTTGGTAAAAACAAAGGAGCAAAATGTGCTTCGTCTTGTATATTGAAACCTGAGAAATTTCAAAAACTTGAACAAGATGAGTGCAGTGAGGTTCCACGCGATAGCGTGGGGTTGCTGTATCTACAATCTTTTTCAAGTGGGTTTTCTCAGGACCTCAATATAGAAGACGTAAGATATCCGCAGTCTTACGCTTTTTTTGTGTGCCTACGATTCCCAAAGAAGAGAAAGAGAACAACTCACTTAATTTATTAACTTAATTTATTAACTAACAAAATGAAAACAAAACTACTAATGAAATCTCTCCTCGTAGCAGCAGGACTGTGCGTAGGGATGAGTGCGGGAGCAGCTGTTGAAACAGAAGAAGTCTACAAACAAACGTTTGAAGGTCTTTCCGCTGTACCATCTGATTGGACACAGGCAAATGGAACAATTAGTCTACAAACTGTTTCAGAAAACACTTACTTGAATGAGCAGTCTGGTGGAACTGGTAGCCGAGGTGCGTGGATGACGGGAACTTCTATACAAAGTGACTTGGCAACTCTCAATGCTACTAACTACACCATTGAGTTTGATGCTGTTATCTACGAAGGAACAAATACAGGCAATTATTCTCAAGGTGTTTATGTGCTTGGAACAGATTTGTCACAGAGTTGGGGAGCACCAGACAAGCCAATCGCAAGAGTCTATAAAGGTTCTAATCAATCTACCTATACAATTTCAATAGGAGGAACAGACATTAAGACCGATGTTGCACTTACTTCTGGCACTTGGTATCACTATGAGTTTGTGATGTCAAATTCAAACGCAACGACAGACAACTTTATGGTGACAATTATGAATCAGGCCCAAACAGCAGATGTTGCAACTGTTAGCGGAAGCGTAGATTGCGGTACCTATGGACTGGTTTCTGGGGCTGCTATTCAGGCTGGCCGTTGCAAAAATACTTCTGATTATTCAACTACCAAAGGCTCAACAGGTATTGACAACATCATTGTTACAACCGACATAGACAAGAGTGCTGAGTTTGTTGACTATAAGGTTGAGTATCGCTATAATGGAACCTTGCTAAAGTCTACTACGGCTAATGGCCAGGTAGGCGAAAAAGCTTTTCTTTCATCAGCCTATCAAGAACCCTTCTGGGCAACTGTGTCCGAAGTAAGCAATAAGTATTTCTATGTTAGTGACAATGCAGCTTCTGTAACTATCGAAAATGCAGAGACAGTAGTAACAGTTACTTGCCGTTTGGCAAACAACTATTCTTATACTGTCAATGCAGTTGATGCAGATGATACTTTCCTGAAGAAAATTGCTACAGGTTCTGCTGTAGAAGGCGAAGCTAAAAGAATTGATTACACACAAAACATTTTATTGGGAACAACCCTTTATACCATTGCTATGAATGGGGCAAATCCAAGATTCGCTATTAACATTACACCAGACAAGAACGATTACACAGTCAATTTGAAATATAATAATGGAAATGTTTCTAATGTTGTTTGTAGTGTAGAAGCCGAGGATATTGAAGGAGCATCCGCAGGAGCCAATGACGCATACGCATCTATGGGTAAGATGGGCTACACCAGCGGGAACACTACCTATCTGGAAGTGACGGATCTTGAAATAGGCAAATATGTAATTTATGCACGTGGCGTGAACGGAAACTCTGCTACAAGAGTCTGTAATTTCAAAGTGGGTGATGAAGTTGTTTACTCATTCGACATTCCTAATGGGGTAAATGTTTGGGGAAACTCTTCCGACTTTAGTGTAACCGAAACTTCGAAATTGTATTTTGCATGTGATGGTTCTACTGCAAGTGGATGCGACTGGTTCTATATTGTGAGGACTGGTGATGCTACCGTTCCTGTCTCCGTCGCCTCTGGTAAGGAGTTCGCTACATTTAATTCCGACTGTGCCCTTGACTTCACCAGCGTGACTGGCATCCTGGCCTATACTGCCAAGGTGAGTGCTGACGGCTCGGAGGTGACCTTTACTAAGGTGACTGGTGCTGTTCCTGCCAATACTGGTCTGCTGATTCGCAAGGCTGGCGAAAGCACTTCTGCTGATGTTCCTGTGGTGGCTACTGCAGCTGCTGTGCAGAATGAGTTCATTGCTGTGACAGCCGACAACTGCGATGATAGTCAGGAGTATAAGACTGTGAAGGAAGGCTTCATCCTCGCTACTGTCAGTGGTGTACAGGGCTTCTATAAGGCTAACTCTACTGTTGGAACTCAGGTGGCCAAGGGTAAGGCTTATCTGCCTGCTACTGGTGCCGCTGCCCGTCTGGTTATGAAGTTCGGCGACGAAGAGGCTACTGGCATCTCCTCTGCGAAAGTATCGCAGAGCACAGAACAGGTCTATGACCTGCAGGGCCGCCACGTGGCTCAGCCCACGAAGGGTCTCTACATCGTGAATGGAAAGAAAATGGTTATTAAGTAAAAGAAAAGGAGGACAGAAACAATGAAAAAGACATATATTATCCCTGTAACCCAGTGTGTGACCATCCGCACAGAATGTTATATTGCTGCCTCATTGCCCCAGATGAGCGCCGATGGTGGAACCGTTGCTACTTACGATACCGAGCTTGAAGGTGGCATAGTAGGTGAGTCACGTGGTCATAATTCCCTCTGGGGCGACGACGAAGAATAAAAAGAACTCATTTAGCTGTCGCAGCCGTGAAAGCGGTGTGCGGCAGCTTTTTGTTTTGTTAATGGGCGGCGAAGTCCGTGAGGATGTTAGCGCAGCCCGTCGAGTTAATAAAATATAGCTCAGGTGGCGGCTTATCCGTGAGGACGAGTCGCCACCGTACATTCCTCTTAGAACGGGGCTTCGGCGGTGAAGGTCATCGGCTGTTGCGTGGTGGGGTGTATGAAAGTGAGCGTGCGGGCGTGGAGGCAGAGACGGCGAGAGGAGTTGTGGCCGTAGAGGGCGTCGCCCACGATGGGCGTGGCAAGCCCCTCGGCGTGGGCACAGTGGATACGCAACTGGTGCGTGCGCCCGGTATGGGGGATGAGCAGAATGTGCGTAATTCCTTGCTTCACGCCCAGCACCTTGTAGTAAGTGGTGGCGGGCTTGCCATATTGGTGGTCTACCAACTGGCGTGGCCGGTCGTCCAGGTCGGGGCGCAGGGGCAGGCTGATGGTGCCCTCACCGCTGACAACGCCTTCGAGCAGGGCGACGTACTCTTTGTGCACAGCACGTTGCAGGAACTGCCGCTGCAAGTGGTGGTAAGCCTCGGTAGTGCGAGCCACTACCAGAAGACCCGAGGTGTCCATATCGAGCCTGTGCACCATATACACCCGCCCATAGTCTTCGGTGAGCAGGCTTTCCACCGAGGGTAGTCTGTTCTTTCCTGGCACAGAAAGTAGGCCCGACGGCTTGCAGACCACCAAGATGCTCTCGTCTGAATAAACAATCCGCAATCCTTCGTCCGCTGTAGTCCGTTGCGTATAAACTGAAGTCCGCTGCATATCCGCTGTAGTCCGCTGCACTTCTATCTCGTCCGTTGAAGTCCGTTGCAACGACAACATCCATTCGAGTATAGGCTTGCACTTCCCACGGCATGCCGGGTAGAACTTGCCATGGTGGCGCACCTCCATACGTGGCGACTTTCCCTGCCAGAACTCGCCTATGCACAGCGGACGCAAGTGGTGCAGGAAAGCGTAGTGGAACAATTTTGGCGCACAGCACTCTCCCGCCCCCGACGGCGGCATCCCGTCGAAGATGTCGAACAGCGAGCGCCTCTCTCCTATGCTGTTGAGCAGTATGAAATTGTGGAACAGCCACAGTTGCAATTCGTCAGAGCGTTGCCGCCGCTCCTCCTTCAGGGCTTCCAGCCGTTGTGTCAGCGGTGCCAACCGCTGCTCTGCCTCGCCGGTCTTCGCCTCCCACAGTTTCTTCAGCCGTCGTAACTCCGCTTTCTGATACTGGCTCTCGCTGATGAGTTCCTGCTCGTTGAAGTCGCCCTGTCGTCGCAGAGCATCACGCCGGCTTTTGCAGGCTAAAGTGTAGTCGCGATAGTTGTTTATGGCCAGTGCAGCCTCATCCCTCACCGTTTGCAGCTGGCCAACGAGGGCGATGTAGTCTTCCGATGCCTCCAGCTCGGCCACTTGTCTGTTGATCTGCGATATGCGGGCCTCCTCCTGCTTGAAATGACCATCGGGCTGTAGATAGTCAAACACGGCTGGTACGAACCAGGGCCAGTCGGCCCGCCCTAACAGCTGTCCGCTGTAGGCCGCCAGAAAACCCAGCCGCCCATCGGCATCGGCACATACTAGCACGCCAAACATCTTGCCCTTACCCACCTCTACGGCCCAATCGGGGCGGGTGGCCAGATAGTCGCACACGCTACGGGCGGCCAACAGCGTCAGTATATGCGGCTCGTAGCGGAAGGGGCTGTTGAGGCTTTCAGGCGGGGCAATGTCAGTATGCAATAGATGAAACATAGTTCTGCGGACCTGTGATAACTGTGCTGCAAAAGTAAGCATTTTGTACGAAAGGCGAAAAAATATGCCTATTTTTTTGCTGATTAAACAAAAATTCGTATATTTGCACCCAAAATGATAATAAAAAGAAGGAAAATGAAGAAATCATATTCATTTATCAGGTCGCTGTGGCTTCTTGTCATAGGGCTTTTAATTGTTAGCACCCTACCTGCCCGGACGCTCGACAAGAAGGCTATTGCCAAGGTTCAGAAGGAGTGCAAAAAAATGGGCAAGGAACTGAAGAAGGATGGCTGGAAGGTCTTCGGATCAGCTCTTGTGCTGGAGGACGAACTGGCCAAGCACCGGATTGCCCTGGAAGAGGGTAGCGACAGCCTGCAGTCGATTGTGGCCACAGGCGAAGCCAAGGACATAAACCAGGCCAAGCGCAAGGCCCAGGGCAACGCCTCGAAGCAGTTGGCCTCGATGCGTGAGACAGAAATAACTGACAATATCGACATGACCATAACCAACGTGCAGGGCAGCGAGGGGGCGAGCAGCAGTACGACGGTAACCGACAACTCCAGCCAGCGCACCAAGCAGCGCGTGAAAAAACTTGTGCCGAGTTTCACCCTCTATCGCGACAAGCCCGACGGCAAGGTGGAGGTGCAAATGTATTATTTAGTTACACCTTAAATCATATTAAAGCTGCTATGTTTCAACCATCTATAAGGAAAATAGTACTGACGTTTGCAGTCTTCACGGCAATGACCGCCACCGCAGACAGTCGTGAGGCCAGCGTGCATGGTACGAGCGAGTTGGTGCTTGACTTCAATTATAACGTCACGCTCCGTGAGGCTAAGGAGGAGTGTATCTTGATGGCCAAGAACGACGCCATCGCCAAGGAGTTTGGCGAACTGGTGACATCAGATGTGGTGGAGACGATGTCGGAGTCGGACGGCGAGACAACGAAGTCGGACTATATGGAAAGCCACGAGATGAAGGCACGCGGTGTCTGGCTGCGCGAAACGAAGCCGACAAAATTTGACGTGGACTACTTCGACGGCAAGCTCGTCTTGAAGGCCGAAGTATGGGGCAAGGCGCGGGAAATCAAGCAGTCGAAAGTGGAACTGAAGTGGAAGATTATGAAAGACGGCAACGGCAAGCGTATGGCTACCCAGATGTTCTACGACTATCCCAACAAGAAGGACAAGGAAAAAATCTATGTGACATTCAAGGCCCCCACTGACGGCTATGTGGCCATCTACCTCACCCAGTGGAGTGCTGATGTTACCGATTGTCTGCTGCCCTACAGGAAAAACACTTCCGGCCTGCACGAAGTGAAAGGCGGAAAGGAATACACTTTCTTCGACAAGAGCTTTGACCCTCAGGCGAACTCAATATCGCTGACAGCCGACAATGGCGACAAGGACAAGTACCAGATGGTCATCATTTTCTCGCCCAACAAGTTCTATAGGCCTGCCGACATTGAAGTGAAGGGAAAGAATCAGGTCCTTAACAGCTCTAACTTTCAAAAGTGGCTGCTTACACAACAGAGAGACGAGGATATGGTAGTGGAGAAAAAGTTTGTGACGGTGATGAAACCGAAAGACTAATACTAATAATAATCTTAAATAGCTATGAGAATGAAAAGAAAAATGACCGTTTTGATGGCTTGCCTGTTCTGTCTGGCAGCCGCCACCCCTGTGGCAGCCCAGGAAGAAGAGAACAAGCAGGACAACATTGACTGGACGGAGGACACCACAGAGGTGAAGACCATCAAAGACATTATCGAGGAACAGCAGAAAGTGACCCTGCTCAATGCTGCTGAGAGACACTATGCCGACGTGTGGGGCAGAAGAAGCTATATGAATGTTGGCTATAGCACGTCGGAACTGAAACCCGACGGAGTGGCTGATATTACAGGAAAACTCCCCACGTTTAAGTCAAGCTGGGGCGTTATGTATCAATATGGCCGCAACTACCGTCTGCACAAAAAACCGATTGCCAATGCCATACAATTCAACATTGACTATACGGGTGTCGACCTCAACGTGAATCACTACGATGAGGAAGGAAACGGTACGTTCTACAACAGTAGCATAGAATACATACCAAAAGACGGAAAAGAGGCCGACAAGTTCTATCACTATACACCTTGGAGGATGGAGAAATATGAGGCCAGTTTCTGTATGTGGCTCGGGCCTTCTGTAACTTTCGCTCCTTTCAATGGTGCAAGTAGCCGTGGTATCCACTATCTGAAGTTCAACGTCTATTACCACTTTGGCTATCAGTTCTCGGCACTCTTTATGAAATTCAATGATGACAAGGACGTTAACAAAAATGGCTCTACAAATGTATACAAAAACTACTTCGAAGATGTGGACGACGCTTTGACAGCCGATTGGGCGCATGGTATGACCACCAGCTTTGGCGTAAACCTCTCGTGGAAAGCCATCGGTATCGGCTATGAGCATCGTTCAAGTAAGCTGAAATACAAGTCGTTTGCCACCAGCGTGTTCAGCGGTGACAAGTTCGAGTTCGACTCTTCCATCAACCGCATCTATCTGCAATACAGAATGTAGCGGTAAGTGCTGAGAACAAGAAAAACAACTATTCCACAACCTTATAATAATATAAAGAATGATGAAGAAATATATTTTGATGGCTCTGATGGCCATCCTGTGCGGGCCAGTGGCAACAGCACAGAGCATATACAAAATGGAAGGCGACTGCGGCACCGACATCAAGTGGGAATTCGACGGCTTCACACTGAGAATAAAGAATGTCAGCAAGATTGGAGACCAAGCCCTTTTGATGGAAGACTACAATGTGAGCAAGACCGTGGCCCCTTGGATTAAGAAGAAGTTGAATGTGAGCAAGGTGGTGATTGAGAAGGGTATCGCCCGCATCGGCTCCTGTGCTTTTGCCAACTGCCACGATTTGCTGGAAGTGGTTTTCGAGGGCACAGACCTGAAGCAGATTGGCTGGGGCGCTTTCCTCAACTGCTCGCATCTGCGCACTATTTCACTACCAGTACAGCTGAAGAGCATTGAGACCATTGCCTTTGCCAACTGTATCTCGCTTACTTCTGCAAAGATTCCCGACCAGTGCCGAGTGGGCGACCAGGCTTTCGTCTCATGCACCAAGCTTAACTCCATCGAACTCAGCCCTACCGCCATCCTGGGCCACTATGTATTTGCCAGCGAGGTGATGAAGGACAACCGTGTGCGCCACTCACTCTACAATGGCGAAATTCTGCGTATGCCTTCCTACATCAACATCAACAACTGCCATGAGTTTGGTATTGCCAAAGAGGCATACGGAAAGGTGAAGAAATCGAAAAGCAATGATATAGACTATGACTATATGACTGCTGATGTCGACTCGTTCATTCCCACGGGTATGTATTCACGCAACAACGTCTATGCTCTTGTCATCGGCAACCAGAACTACCGTTTCGCCTCCGATGTGCCATACGCCATCCACGATGCCCGCGTTTTTGCCGACTACTGCAAGAAGGTGCTTGGCATCCCTGCCGACAATATCCACATTACTGAGGATGCTACCAAACAGATGATTCTGGAAGAGGAATTGGAAGACTGGGTGGGAAAGATTCGCAACCGTGAGGAGAAGAAGCTTATTGTCTACTATGCCGGCCACGGTGTGCCCGATGTAAAGGATCACAACAAACCTTATATGCTGCCTGTCGACGTGCGTGGCACAAATCCCAAGCGTGGTATCTCCCTCGATGACTTTTATGCCAAGCTGGGCCAGTATGAGTTCAAACAGACCTCCGTTTTCCTCGACGCTTGCTTCAGTGGCGTAAATCGTGACAACGAAGGCGTGTCAGAGGGTTTGCGTGCTGTGGAAATCGATGCCGATGACGCCAGTCTGGGTAGTGGCGCACTAGTAGTGTTCTCGGCTGCACAGGGCAACGAGACTGCACAGGGCTATCCCAAGCAGGGTCACGGACTCTTCACCTACTATCTGCTGAAGGCCATCCAGGAGACCAATGGCGACGTGAACTATGGAGACCTCTCCGACGATGTGGCACGTAACGTGTCGAAGCAGGCAAAGAGCCTGAATATGCGCAAGTCGCAGACTCCTACGACCAACGCATCAGACCAGATTTCCTCCAATTGGCGCAACATGCGCTTCTAATTGGCGGATGAGCAATAGCATTTATCTTTATTGTGTAGCAATGAACATTCTTGAACTGAGCGAACAGGAAATACTGCGCCGTGAGTCTTTAGAACAACTGAGGCAGATGGGTATTGACCCCTATCCCGCAGCCGAGTATCCCACCAATGCCTTCTCCACGGAGATTGTCAGCAGTTTCAGCGACGATGCCGAACCGCGTGAGGTGTGCATCGCGGGTCGTATGATGAGTTGCCGCGTGATGGGAAAGGCCAGTTTTGCGGAACTTCAGGATTCCAAGGGGCGCATCCAGGTGTACATTACTCGTGATGACATCTGCCCTGATGAAAACAAGGATTTATATAATGTGGTGTTCAAGAAACTGCTCGACATCGGCGACTTCATTGGCGTGAAGGGTTTCGTGTTCCGCACACAGACGGGCGAAATCTCGGTTCATGCCAAGGAACTGAAACTGCTGTCGAAGTCGTTGAAGCCACTGCCCATCGTGAAGTACAAGGACGGTGTGGCCTACGACAAGTTCGACGACCCCGAACTGCGCTATCGACAGCGCTACGTGGACCTTGTGGTCAACGACGGTGTGAAGGACACGTTCTTACAGCGAGCCACCATCATCCGCACAATAAGGAAAGTTCTTGACGAGGCAGGATACACTGAGGTCGAGACTCCCACCCTCCAACTCCTCGCCGGAGGTGCATCCGCCCGTCCCTTTATGACCCATTTCAATGCCCTCGACCAGGACATGTATATGCGTATTGCCACCGAACTCTATCTGAAGCGCCTCATCGTGGGCGGCTTCGAGGGTGTCTACGAGATTGGCAAGAACTTCCGCAACGAGGGTATGGACCGCAACCACAATCCGGAGTTCACCTGTATGGAACTTTACGTGCAGTACAAGGACTACAACTGGATGATGTCGTTCACGGAGAAACTTCTGGAAACCGTCTGCATCGCTGTGAACGGCAAGCCTGAGCGCGAGATTGACGGCAAGATTGTGTCTTTCAAGGCACCCTACCGCCGTCTGCCCATCCTCGATGCCATCAAGGAGAAAACGGGCTTCGACTGCTACGGCAAGACCGAAGAGGAAATCCGCGCCTTCTGCCTCTCCAAGGGAATGGATGTCGACGAGACGATGGGCAAGGGAAAACTCATTGACGAACTGTTTGGCGAGTTCTGTGAGGGTACGTTTATTCAGCCCACCTTCATTACTGATTATCCCGTGGAGATGTCGCCCCTGACGAAGATGCACCGCTCGAAGCCAGGCCTGACTGAGCGTTTCGAATTGATGGTCAACGGCAAGGAACTGGCCAACGCCTACTCCGAGTTGAATGACCCCATCGACCAGGAGGAGCGCTTCAAGGAGCAGATGCGGTTGGCCGACAAGGGTGACGACGAGGCCATGATTATAGACCACGATTTCCTGCGTGCCCTGCAATATGGTATGCCGCCAACCTCTGGCATTGGCATCGGCATCGACCGCTTGGTGATGCTGATGACAGGCAAGACATTCATTCAAGAGGTGCTCTTCTTCCCGCAGATGAAGCCTGAGAAGAAGGCTCCTCAGAGCAGCATTCAGGAGTGGGCCGAGATTGGCGTGGCCGAGGATTGGGCCTATGTGTTGCGCAAGGCAGGCTTCTATATGCTCTCAGACATCAAGGAGCAGAAAGCTCAAGGCTTGCAACAGAAGATAGGCGAGATAGTGAAAAAATACAAGCTCGACCTCCAGAAACCCAGTGTGGCTGAGGTGCAGGCATGGATAGATGCGGTAAAATAGCCATCATCGGAGGCGGAAGCTGGGCAACAGCCATTGCCAAGATTGTGGTGCAGCACACGCACCACATTGGCTGGTATATGCGGCGTGAGGACCAGATTGAGGACTTCCGCCGACTGAGCCATAACCCCAGTTACCTGACAAGCGTCCACTTCAATCTGTCGGAAATCACCTTCAACAGCGACCTCAACACGATTGTGGCCGACTATGACACGCTGGTTTTCGTGGTTCCCTCGCCCTATCTGAAGAACCACCTGCGCAAACTGAAGACGCGGCTGAAGGACAAGTTTATCGTCACGGCCATCAAGGGCATCGTGCCCGACGACAACTTGATTTGCTCGGAGTATTTCCATCAGGTGTTCGACGTGCCCCACGACAATCTGGCCTGTCTCGGAGGCCCCAGCCATGCCGAGGAGGTGGCGCTGGAGCGTTTGAGTTATCTCACTGTGGGCTGCTCGGATATGGAGAAGGCGCAGGCGTTTGCTGATGTGCTCAACAGCCAGTTCATCAAGACCAAGACCTCTACCGACGTCATCGGCATCGAGTACTCCAGCGTGCTGAAAAATGTCTATGCCATAGCCGCCGGCATCTGCTCCGGCCTGAAGTTTGGCGACAATTTCCAGGCCGTGCTCATGGCCAATGCCGTGCAGGAGATGGCCCGCTTCCTGCAGGCCGTCCATCCCATTGAACGCAATGTCTACGACTCGGTCTATCTGGGCGACCTGCTCGTCACGGGCTACAGCAATTTCTCTCGCAACCGCGTCTTCGGCACTATGATTGGCAAGGGCTATTCGGTCAAGTCGGCCCAGATGGAGATGGAGATGATTGCCGAGGGCTATTTCGGCACCAAGTGCATGAAGGAAATCAATCGCCATTGGCACGTCAATATGCCCATCCTCGATGCCGTGTACAACATTCTCTATGAGCGCATCGCCCCGCAGATAGAAATCAAACTCCTGACCGATTCGTTCCGATAAATCCTCCGGCAGGACAACCGGGAGCGTGCCAAATTGTCAGACACGACGGTTTGGCACGCTTTTCGCATTTCTATAGGCGACAACATCGGCGGCCCTGTGGCTGCTGTAGGAAATAAAACAATTTAAAACATCAATAACACTTAAATCAATTCAGAATTATGACAATCAAACCATTGGCAGACCGCGTGCTTGTTCTCCCCGCACCGGCTGAAGAGAAAGTCGGCGGCATCATTATCCCCGACACCGCAAAAGAGAAACCCCTTCGTGGCACCGTAAAGGCTACTGGCAAGGGCACCAAGGACGAAGAGATGCTCCTGAAAGAGGGCGACGAGGTGCTCTACGGCAAGTACAGCGGCACCGAAATCGAACTGGAAGGCACCAAGTACCTGATGATGCGCCAGAGCGACGTGCTGGCGGTTATTGAGTAACCGCTTTCATTTACGATTTACACATTTTCGACTTTCGATTTGGCTGCGCCATTCGGAGATGTAAGGATGTAAATCGTAATCGAAACAACAGAACTAACAAATCGTAAATCGAAAATCCGTTAATCGAAAATTACAGTTATGGCAAAAGAAATCAAATTCAATATTGAGGCCCGCGAACTGATGAAGCAGGGCGTCGACCAGTTGGCAAACGCAGTAAAGGTGACCCTCGGACCGAAGGGCCGCAACGTAGTGATTGAGAAGAAGTTCGGTGCTCCCCAGATTACCAAGGACGGCGTGACCGTGGCCAAGGAGATTGAACTGGAGGACCACTTCGAGAACACCGGCGCACAACTCGTGAAGAGCGTCGCCTCGAAGACTGGCGACGATGCCGGCGACGGCACCACCACCGCCACGCTTTTGGCACAGGCCATCGTCAGCGAAGGCCTGAAGAACGTCACCGCAGGTGCCAATCCTATGGACCTGAAGCGCGGTATCGACAAGGCTGTGAAGGCTGTCGTCGACTACATCAAGAACGATGCCGAGCAGGTGGGCGACAACTACGAGAAGATTGAGCAGGTGGCTACCGTCTCTGCCAACAACGACAAGGAGATTGGCGAACTGCTGGCCGAGGCTATGCGTAAGGTGTCGAAGGACGGCGTCATCACCATCGAGGAGTCGAAGAGCCGCGACACCCATATTGGCGTGGTCGAGGGTATGCAGTTCGACCGTGGCTATCTGTCGGCCTACTTCGTGACCGATAGCGAGAAGATGGAGTGCGTGATGGACAATCCCTACATCCTCATCTACGACAAGAAGATTTCCAACATCAAGGACTTCCTCCCCATCCTGCAGCCCGCCGCTGAGAGCGGACGCCCGCTGCTGGTCATCGCCGAGGATGTTGACTCTGAGGCTCTGACCACGCTCGTCGTCAACCGTCTGCGTGGCGGTCTGAAGATTTGCGCTGTCAAGGCTCCTGGCTTCGGTGATCGTCGCAAGGCTATGCTCGAGGACATCGCCGTGCTCACTGGCGGCACCGTCATCAGCGAGGAGAAGGGCTTGAAACTGGAGCAGGCCACGCTCGAAATGCTGGGCACCTGCGAAAAACTGACTGTCTCTAAGGACAACACCACCATCGTCAACGGCGCCGGCGACAGCCAGGCCATCAAGGACCGCGTGGCTCAGATTAAGAAAGAGATTGAACTGACCACCAGCAGTTACGACAAGGAGAAACTGCAGGAGCGTCTTGCCAAATTGGCAGGCGGCGTGGCAGTCCTCTACGTGGGTGCCAACAGCGAGGTGGAAATGAAGGAGAAGAAGGATCGTGTGGACGACGCCCTGTGCGCTACCCGCGCCGCCATCGAGGAAGGCGTGGTTGCCGGCGGCGGTACCACATACGTCCGTGCCCAGAATGCCTTGGAAGCCCTGAAGGGCGACAATGCAGACGAGCAGACGGGTATTAACATCGTTTGCCGCGCCATCGAGGAGCCGCTGCGCCAGATTGCCGTCAACGGCGGCGCTGAGGGCGCTGTGGTCGTCCAGAAGGTGCGCGAGGGCAAGGGTGACTTCGGTTACAACGCCCGCACCGACGAGTACGAGGACCTACGCAAGGCCGGTATCATTGACCCCGCCAAGGTGGCCCGCGTTGCTCTGGAGAATGCTGCCTCCATCGCAGGGATGTTCCTCACCACCGAGTGCCTCATCGTTGACAAGCCCGAGAAGGAACCCGCTATGCCGATGGGTAATCCCGGAATGGGCGGTATGATGTAAAAAACAAGAATCAGCGAACTATGGCTGGGGATGTGCCTCTTTCTTGGCACATCCCCAGTTTCTCGTTTATAGGGATGTTGTATAAATTAATTGATTTACAGATATTTAAGTTAATGTTTTTGGTGATTTAAATTATTTTTGTGGCTTCGCGGCTGAAATCAAAACGTACTGCACCCTTTTAGTGGACTATTTCACCAATAGTTTTTCGATTTTTAGGCTTCACTTCGTCAGCAGCATAACCCAAAGGAATAATTACGGCAGGTTCCTCGTTTTCGGGTAAGGCAAACAATTCCTTGTACAAAACAGCATTGAAGTTACATACCCAGCAAGTAGCCAGCCCTTGTTCCGTTGCTGCCAGACAAAGGTGCTCCACAGCTATCGCAATATCGATGTTGCCATAATGTTTGCCGTCGGCTCTTACCCACTCTTCATCATGCAGGACAGAGGCAATGATATACATGGGAGCCGTCTTAAACCAGTCGCGATTATAGCACTGCTGTAGCTTGGTCTTTTCCTCCTCGTTACTGACAATGTGGAATAGCCAAGGCTGTTTGTTTACTGCTGAAGGTGCAAAACGAACACACTCCAGAATATAGTCTAACTTCTCTTTTTCTACATCGAGGGAATTATAAGCCCTACAACTGTATCTGTTTTTTGCAAGTTCTAAAAAGTTCATATATTACTCTCCTATGCCTTTAGTTCATAAACTATCCTAAAAGTGGTTACAAAGTTAGCTTTTTTCAACAAATTATCACTATCTTTGCCGTTAGTTTTAAGTGTATTTAGGTATTATGCGTATGGATTACCTGCCCAAAGACCCTGCCATATTGGTTTCGAGCGCAAACATGCTCCTTAGAGACGAGGAGTTTGATACGCTGGAATCACTTTGCTATGCCTTCAGCAGAGATCCAAAGCAGATAAAGGAATACCTCTACAAAAGAGGTTTTGTCTGGAGTGAGCAACAGAAACAGTTCAGGCCCATCGGCTACGACCAATGATTACTAAGGACAGCATAGAGACCGCATATAGCTTCCTGCATCAGAAGAGGAACGTCTATATCCATTCTACCCTCGACTGGCAGAAAGATGTCATCGAACTGGCCATTGGCAGCTATGTGGATGATATGAGCCAGGTAATTGGCTTGCCGCTTCGCTCGTAGAAGAACTCTATGAGGCCATATCTTGCGACAGGATGGACTATCTAAGAGACCATAAGCGATTTGGAGAGGATATCGCTCAGGCTGTTGACAAATTAGAGAGGATGTTATAACAGGAATAAATTAGACTGATATGAAAAGAATGTTTTTTTGCCTTATGGCAATGGTTTGTGTGCTGACCCTTTCGGCACAGAGTATCTATGATTTCAAGGTGAAGGACGATGTAGGTCAGGAGGTGTCACTCTCTGATTACAAGGGTAAGGTGCTACTGATTGTAAACACCGCCACCCGATGCGGATTCACGCCTCAGTACAAGGAGTTGGAGGCGTTGTATGAGAATTACCGCAGCGAGGGACTGGAGATTCTGGACTTCCCCTGTAACCAGTTCGGACAACAGGCTCCTGGCACGATTCAGGAAATACACCAGTTCTGCTCCGCCAACTTCGACATCCATTTCCCTCAGTTCGACAAGATAGAGGTGAACGGTGCCAATGAACATCCGCTTTACACTTGGCTGAAGGCACAAAAAGGCTTCAGCGGCTTTGATGTCAACGACCAGCGGGGAAAGATGATGGACGGCATGCTTCGCAAGCAGGATGCCGACTACGACAAGAAGAGCGACATCAAATGGAACTTCACCAAGTTTCTTGTTTCGCGCGACGGGCGTGCATTGAAGCGCTATGAGCCGACGGATAAGATGACCGACATCGAGGCCGACATCTGTATGGAAGTGAATCCTGTCCTAAGTAGCATTATGGCACGTCGTTCCATCCGCAAATATCTTGATAAGCCTGTGGAGCACGAAAAGTTGGAGGTCATCGTGAAGTGTGGCATCAATGCCCCCAGCGGTGCAAACCGTCAGCCGTGGATTGTTCGTGTGGTGGAAGACCAGAGACTGATTACAGATGTGACGGAGGTCTATAAGCAGGCTAATGCCGAACAGCTGAAGCGCGACAAGGACTTCAAGAATATGTTCCGCAATGCGCCCAATCTAATTTGTGTCTGCACGCCAGCCAATGGTGGTGGCGAGTTAGATGCTGGTCTGCTGGGTGAGAACATTATGCTGGCAGCGCAGTCGATGGGTCTCGGCACCTGCTGTCTGGGCGGTCCCGTACGCTTTCTGCTGTCGAACGAGAAGTGCAAGTTCTTCCTCGACCGTCTCGACATCCCTGCCGACTACAAACTGAATTACATCATCGCCATCGGCTACCCCGACGAACAGCCCGAAGCCAAGCCCCGTGATGCCTCGAAGGTGAAGTTCATAAAATAATCATAAAAACGTCTCCCAATTCCCTGTGAGTTGGGAGCTTTTTTGTAACTTCGCAGACAAATATGAGTAATTCAGAAACTCGCTGGTCGTGAGGCCGTAGTGCTTCTTGAACATGCGGATGAAGTGCTGGGGTTATTCGAAGCCGAGGATGTCGGCGCGGCACACCGCCCCTTTTTCGTGACGATATGTTTATTTTTCGGGGGGAAAGGGATTAATTTCCAAAAAGTTTCGTATCTTTGCAGCATATTTAAATGAATTCCTAATGAGACGAGGGACAAAGCAGCGATTAAATGAGAGCAGAGCCAAACGAGTTTGGGCTTTGCCGAGCGAGCTGTTTCGACCGCAGGTCAAACATTATTAACGGAGTGAAAAGAATGGCCGATTTATTTGCCTTCGGCGAATTTGGGCGGCGCCTCAGCCATTTAGGCAAGTTTAACACTTGCCAATGGCATTCGGCTTGCACAAAATTTGGTCATTCCAAAAATTTGTACTCTCTCTCAGGCGCTCGCCAGTAGCACATCTCATTAACGCGGGCACCCGCGCGTCAATTTACGGCTTTCTTTGCAGAAACGCAAGGGAAGCCAGCTTGTTTTTTGTCCCTATGTGGCGGACGGACAGGCTGCAATGACTGAACAACAAAAGTTTTTTAAATCAATTACAATAATATCCACTTAAATTAAAAAAAGGAAATGAAACGCAAAAACTACGAGAGACCAACGATGAAGGTTGTCAAGTTGCAACACACAGGCATACTCATAGCGAGCGGCGACAGCAACAGCGCCGGCTTGCAGGACTACAAAACGAATGAGTATTATGAAGAGTAACGAACCCACAAACACGCAGAGAACAATGAAGAAGACATTGAGACTCCTCACGATGGTGTCGCTGGCAGTGGCGGGCACCCTCATGGCGGGCTGCTCGGGCAGCGACGACATCATCGACAACCCGCAGCCACCGACAGCGAAGGACAACGTAGTGACCGTGACCACCACCGTCAGCCTCGCAGGAGGAGGCGAAGAGGGCGGCGGCAAAGAGGGCGGCGAAGCAACGACCCGCGCGCTGAATCCGGCGACGGGCGTGAAGACCTTCGCCAAGGACGACCAGATTGCCATAACATATTACAGTATTGGTGAAGGTCGTGTTACAACCATCAGCGACCCCATCACGGACATCCGCGATGGCGGCAAGAGGGCCGGGATCACCGTGACGCTGACGAACCCCGGGGCTGGTACTGTGTCTTACGTCTATCCAGCAGCAGCAAATGAGGATCCAAATTTCTTTCGTAATAACCAGGACGGCACGCTGGAGACGCTCCAGAGCACTTTTGATTATTGTTCTGGCTTTGGTGATATGATTGTCAGAAACGAAGGTATCGTCACCCTGCCCGCCGTGGAGCTGGAGAATAGTATGGCCATCCTCGCCATCACCCTCAAGGACGCCGACGGCAGTCACACCATCACCAGCAGCCTCAACGAGGTGGTGATTGACTTCGGCAGTAATTCAGCCAACTACACCATTCGCCCCAAGAGCGGCTCCACTACGTTCGGTCAGGATGTCATCTACGTGGCCATGTCTCCAACAAATCTGTCCTTCACCGTCAACGCCGCATTCCCCGGCGGTGACCGCTACACGAAGACGCCAACCCAAAGGCATTACTATTCGGGAAACATCTACAACCTCGGCTGGAGGATGACTCAAACAGGGTATGACCTTTCGAATCTGACGCACGACGTGACGCTGCAGGACGGCAACATCGCGAAGGGCACGCTCGCGGGGAACTACAAGGTTTCGATTGCCGACGGCGCCACGGTGACGCTCGACGGCGTGACCAAGGTGAAGGCCACGAAGGGCACGGATGCCGACCACAGCATCGGCAATGGCTCCAATCAAAGCACTTGCGGCACGGTGACCATCGGCGGCGTGGAAGGCGCTATCAGCGACAGCCCGTACTCCTACGAGCCGATCTCGCTTAGGGCGCAGCCGTTCCCCTCCCATTAAAGGGAGGGGAACGGCTGGCGCCGAATCTCCTAATTTATCACAAAAGAATCCCTGTATTCATAAGAGTATGGGGATTTTTTCGTACCTTCGCAGACAAATTTGAGTAAATAATGATACGACGATACTGGATAATCCTCTTACTGATGATGGCTATGACGGTGCATGGCCAGCAGGACAGCACGGTGATAAACCTGAAGAATGTGGTGGTGACGGGCAAGGCAGGGACGAAGAGCGTGACGACGGAACGGACACGCATCAACCCCAGTGCCACGATGAGTAGTGCCACTGGGTCGGTGCTCGAAGTGCTTAGGAGTTCATCAGCAGTCACCATCGACGGCAGCGGCCAGGTGTTCATCCGCGGCAACGGCAATGTGCTCATCCTCGTGGACGGTGTGCCGACGACGCTCGACGGTCTGGGGAGCATCCCTGCTGCCAATGTGCAGAGCATCGACATTGTGACCAGCCCTGATGCGAAGTACGACGCGGAAGGCTCCGGCGGCATCATCAACATCGTATCGAAGAAGCAGACGCCTGAGGCTTTCACAGCAATGGCCTCGGCCAACTACGGCATCAACAACTTTATGAACGGCAACGTAGCTATGAGCTATAACTTCGGACGCTGGGGCGTCCGTATGAACTACAACGGAAAATGGGAACGCGACCATGTGGAGAGCGAACTGCACCGACGCATTGTGCAGACGGGGAGCACCCTTGACCAACTCATCGATGCCACGAAGAAGACTACCGGGCAGAATCTCGGCCTGAACGTAAGTTACAAGGCGACAAAGCAGGACGTGCTGACGCTCGATGTGAAGGCGGGCTTTCCAAGGATGAACAACTTGCAGACCATGCACAACCACTACGGGAACGCAGGCATGGCCAGCGAAAAACTGCGCCAGACCGATATCACCTTCAACCGCGAAATGATGGAGGGTTCGCTGGGCTACAGGCATCTTTTCGAGCCAGGCCGTCGCGAGGTCAGCATCATGGCATCGCTGTCGGCCATCAACGGGCACCGTCCTTCCTATTATCATGAAGCAGGCCAGATGGTGCAGCGTTCCGAGTCGGGTGGCCACCCGCGCATCGCTGCCCTGCAACTTGACTACACGGCTCCGTTAAGTCGCGGCAAACTGGAAACGGGCATAAAGATGACCTACCGCCAGAACAACATCGACCACAAGATGTACGAGCACGACGCGGCAACGGATACGTGGCAATTGTCAGTACCCCTGAGCAACGACCTGCGCCACCGTGAGTACATCCCTGCCGCCTACGCTATGTACTCATCGAAACTCACCGGCCAGATGACGATGAAAGCCGGATTGCGACTGGAGTATAGCCGCGTGACGCTGCAAAGCGATAAGGAGCGGCTGGACGAGGCCAGCAACTGCTATTTCGTGGCCCCTAACCTTGTGCTGAACTATCGCGTCAGCGCCCCCTGGCAACTGTCGCTCGGTCTTTCGCGAAGAATCTCACGCCCCACCTATCCGCAACTCAATCCCTACATCAACCTCATCGACGACCAGACATACGAGACCGGCAACGTGCATCTGAAGCCCGAAAAAGCCAACAAACTCGACCTCGGCTACACCTATACCCGCCAGACGCTGAAGGTGAGCGGCAACGCCTATCTCAACTACACACAGGACTACATCAACCAGATAGCCTATCTCGACCATAATGTCCTCGTTATGACCTACATCAACGGCGACATAGACCTGAAGACTGGCATCGAGCACAACATCCGATGGAGCACTCTGCGATGGCTCGGCATCGACCTTGGCTCAAACATCTTCTATACCCGCTCGCGTGCCGACTGGAACGGCACCGCCATCCGTAATCAGGGCTGGACCACCAACACAAGCGCCACTCTGAACATCATGCCGCTGCGAGGAATGACTGTCCAGGCGCAGTACTTCGTCACCACACCGCAGTACTTCCCGCAATTTACCACCAAGACCATTCACTACTGCAACCTTGGCATCCGCCAGCAACTGCCCAAGGCGTCGCTTACCCTCTCAGCCCTCATCACCGACGTGTTCAACACCCGCCGCTGGGACATCTCGTCCGACAATCCCGTCTATACCCTCACCAACACCAGCCGCAATCGCAGCCGCGTCCTCTGGGTTGGCCTCACCTGGAACTTCCACTCCTACAAGCCCCTTGGCAGTCAAAAGAAGCAACAGGAGGAAGACCGCAGCGTCATCAGATTAGGAGAATAAAGGTACAACTCTATGCCCGAGATACTATCCTCATGCTGATGAACGGTATTGGCATCGTTGGAACGATGCCGATACTCTAAGACAAAAAGCAGGGAAAAGTGGCTATGCAGTTGAGATAGTCGCTGAAGGCGATAATTATGAATATTTGGCAAGAATTACAAAGAAAGACTCTCATAAATATTTATTGTGAAGACCCTATAAAATAGTACCACATGCAGATAATACTCGCTTCCGCAAAAATTATGCACGACAAGCTAAAGTCTATACCTAATGTTAGCTTGTCAACGCCTCGCTTCCAGAGTGAGGCAAATACTTTTGCCAGGGATATGGCTCAGTATTCCTCAGAGACTATATCCGAAATATTGGGATGTAGTCAGCAGATTGCTGCACAGAACAAACTCAGGTTTATGCAGTTCTTCGATGAAAAGCCAAAGCTGCCTGCCATCCTGGCTTATCATGGTCAGGCATACAAGCATCTGAAAGCTGAGACGCTGAATATGGATGCCCTCAATTATTCCCAAGGAAAGTTATGGATTACCTCTTTCCTCTACGGTCTGCTTCGTCCTTTGAATGGCATTCTGCCTTATAGGTTGGAGGGTCATGTGGAACTCCCAAGTGGAGCGGGGCAGAATATGTTCGGCTTCTGGAAGAGCCGCCTGACAGATGTCCTGATTGATGCTGTGAAAGCTGATGACGGCATCCTGATTCATCTTGCTACAGAAGAATTCCAGCACCTTTTCGACTGGCAGCGTGTCCGCAAGGAGGTTCGTATTATTCAGCCTCTGTTTTATGTTCGCAAGGGAAACAACTTGAAGATCCAGGCAGTCTGGGCAAAGACCTGTCGGGGGTCCATGACGCGGTTCATCATCGAGAACCGTATCACCAACCCCGAGGATCTCAATGCTTTCAGCTACGAGGGCTTTGCATACGACCCTACTTTAGGTGAGCCAGATTATCCTCATTTTGTTAGATGATTTCTATTAATTCGCTAAAGTGTGCGCAGCCGCTCCCCTCCCTTGTAGGCAATTGCGAGGAGGGAGCAATTGGGGAACAAAGCGAAGGTAGGGCGAAGCCGGGGTTGGGGGTGGGGTTAGTATCTTTCTCTGAAAGAGGATAATACAGACCCCACCCCTACTCCTCCCCTTGGATGGGAGGGGAGCGGCTGCGCGTCGTTTCTTCAATTTATAGAACATACCTTAAGTAATTCTGCAAGATTCTGTGTTGGTGTCTTATGGCGAATAATATGGTAAAACCTGGGGTTAGGACAAACCATACCCAAAATTAGGACGAACCAAACCCATAGTTAGGACGAACCAAACCCATAGTTAGGACGAACCAAACTCAGGGTTAGGACGGACCACCCCAAAAAGTGAACGATTCAGTGCCAACACGTGGACGAAATCTGGCCGACACAAAATCTTACAGAACCAAAATATGCATTTCGTTCCACTATAAATCCTAATAAATCCCAAATATCGGAGCAGCGAACACCAACACGCATGTATGTTGGTTGAGTCGTGACGAGATTCAACAATAGTTAAATCTTCCTGCAAAAATAGCTATAATTCGGTATTTCTTGCTACTTTTGTGGTCAGATTTTAAGGAATTTATGCCAAAAGAGCGAAACAAAGCAGACGATTACCGCGAAAAAGCGTATCAGGGCGATACCAAGGCGATGAACAACCTCGGTGTCTGCTATGAGCGTGGCACTGGCGTGAAGGTCAGTCTTGAACTGGCGTTCGAATGGTATTTGAAAGCTGCGGAGCTGGATGATGTCTATGGCTGCTTCAACGTCGGCGAGTGCTACTATCACGGAAAAGGTGTGGAGCAAAGCACGGAAAAGGCCTTTGAGTGGTACATGAAAGCCGCCGACAAGGGTGATATGCAGTCGCAGGTGAACGTGGCCAATGCCTATTACCTCGGCGATGGTGTCGAATGTGACCATCATAAGGCCTTCCTCTGGTATCGCGAGGCTGCCTTTCAAGGACATGTCCTGTCCCAGAAGAACTGTGGTGCAGCCTATTGGAATGGCGACGGCGTGGAGAAAAACCTCGAAGAGTGTGTTTTCTGGTATGAGTTAGCAGCCAATGGCGGTGATGCCCAGGCACAGTTCGCCACAGGCTGGTTCCTGATGACCGGCACAGGCGTTCCGCAGGACGAGCGCAAGGGACTGAAGTGGATTCACAAGGCCACGTTCCAAGGCTACCAACCTGCCATCGACTACTGCAAGGAACATAACTTGAAATGAACTCTTAAAGATGGTTTCAGGCTTTGGAAGAATGAGGCAATAGAAACCAGAAGTCGCTGAAAATCAGCATTCTTCCTCGATTTGCGCAGAAGAGCAAATAGCAATGCTGTGATGACCGTTGAGAGCAATCCGCTACCAAATCATTACCTATTTTGCAGGTAATTAAATTGT
>JAGCZA010000079.1 GCA_017960525.1 Prevotella sp. | reverse complement strand
ACGTCGTTTGGATAGAAGGAATTGACTTGTTATGGCGTTTTCACCAGGTGTGGGAATGTTTTGTCCACCAGTAAGGGAACGTCTCATTCCAAGCGTGAGGAGAAAAACCTATCTATGAATAATTCAGGCTAGAGAATTTGAGCGAAAGGACGGTTCTTTTTTAGGGTTAGGTTCACCCTCCTCTTTAGTCTGGACGGATTAGACATTCTCTAACATCTCACTTGTCGCTCAACTTGCAACCAAAACTGTTATTCCGAGTGTGGTCTCTCATTTGTTTCTCTGAATCATAAACGAGCCAATGTGTTGAAGTCAGAAAAACGCCACAAAGCCAAAGATTGTACTCATGCACGTTATCAGGGTCGTTCTTCAACGCTCCAAGCATCTGCTCTGTTGTAATCCATTTCTTTTCTTCCAAATTTGTTTAACTATGTGGTCACAATTTGTAGCCAATTTTTTCGATTAACACTTGTTTCCTGTTTTTAAGTCCGTCCATATTTTTTGTTAAGCAGCTTGGATTGTTTTAAAAACAGGTAATATTACTGTAACTTTGTGCCAAATTTCAACTGAGAACATTAGAATATGGCAAACAGGAGCATAATCCAACTTCATCTATTGGCGACCAATGAATATGAGTTCTTTGGTTCACCTGCTGCACTCTACGACATACATTCATCAGAGGAGTTGCTGATTTCCCAGAAGTCACTAAACAATTTCTTCAGCAAGTGTAGCAATGCACCAAAGGTATATCGTAATGCAGTATGTGAAATCAGAAAGGGAGAGATACACACAAAGGAGAGCAATCGAGGAAGAAAAACAATCCAGAAATAGTGATAGTAAAACTATAGTACTATGAAAGAAAGGGAATATGACATAACATCTGCACAGTCAATACTTGATTATGGAATGAGGCTGCTTGGGCATTCCTTAAAAGAATTGCATCCTGATGCAAAGATCTTTAGCGGAAAAGGCGGCTTGGGGACTTCTGTAGAGTATTATCACTATGATTATTTGCCTAATTCGGAATCAAAGCCAGATTTTCCAGAGGCGGGGCTTGAATTAAAATGTACTCCTCTGAAACTTCTTGAAGATAGCAGTATGGGGTCAAAAGAACGACTTGTTCTAAATATCATCAACTTTATCGAAGAAGCAGATAAGACTTTTGAGACAAGTAGCTTCTGGAACAAAAACAAGTTCCTGCTCCTTATGTTTTATTTGCATGAATCAGGTGTAGACCCTGTAGATATGCTTTTTAAACTGATAAGAACTTGGAAATTTCCTGAAGAAGACCTGAAGATAATAAGGGATGATTGGAGCAAAATACATTCAATGATATTGGAAGGAAAAGCTGATGAACTAACAGAAGGGCTTACTTTCTATCTTGCTGCTTGCATGAAAGGCAGTAAGGCCGGAGAAGAGATGAGAAAACAGCCCTTTTCAGAAAGGCTAGCTCAACAGAGAGCTTATTCGTTAAAGTCAGGCTATATAAACAAAATAATACTTGCTTCATATCTTGATGCGAATTTACGCCAACAACTCAATATTTCCTCCAAAAGGCTGGATGCTCTTCAAAAGAAG
Source organism: Prevotella sp. (assembly GCA_017960525.1). Taxonomy (GTDB): domain Bacteria; phylum Bacteroidota; class Bacteroidia; order Bacteroidales; family Bacteroidaceae; genus Prevotella. The sequence continues at coordinate 162,937 of JAGCZA010000079.1, read as the reverse complement.
TATTCTTCCGAAAATATAGTTAAAAGTTTAAAGGCCTATAAACGCGGTGAGACTTTTGAAGAACTGATAGAGAGAAGGATGAAGCCTTACTACGGTAAAACGGTAGCTCAAATCGTTAAACAATTAAATGTAGAGCTAAATCCTTCTTCCAAGGATTTCGCCTATCATGTTTGTAGAGTAATATTAGGAGTTAAGTCAAAGAAGATTAAAGAGTTTGAAAACGCTGGAGTGTCATTAAAAACAATAGCTCTTGAAGCAAATCGTGATTATATTGTAGAATCTATGTCTTTCCCATATATAAGGTTCGTTAATATAGTGAATCAAAACTGGGAAGAGTCTGAATGGTACAACATGCTAACGTCAAGATTCTTCTTTGTGGTTTTCCGCAAATCATATAGTGGCAATAAGCACAACATGACTTTAGAGAAAGTGTTCTTTTGGAATATGTCTCACTCTGACTTGGGCGTTGCAGAAGAATTATGGAATGACACAAAGCAAAAAGTAATTGATGGAGACTATGACAACTTTATCACGACAAAATCTCACCCCATTTGCCACGTCCGTCCTCATGGAACAAAAGGACAGACAGTAGACACACCTCAAGGAATAAGGGTTCAACCGAAATGTTTTTGGTTAAACAACGATTATATCCTTGACATTGTAAAATCAAAGATAAAATCGAAAGTATAGAGAATGGCAAAACATCATATAAAAGTAGTCGAATTATTCGCCGGTGTGGGTGGTTTCCGCATCGGACTTGAAGGAGCGTCGGATGCCTATGAGACCATTTGGAACAATCAGTGGGAACCATCGACACAGCATCAGGACGCATCGATTGTATATCAGGCCCGCTTTGGGAAAAAGGGGCATTGCAATAAGGATATCAATACTGTACCAACAACGGATATACCAGATCATGATTTGTTGGTTGGTGGTTTTCCTTGTCAGGACTATTCTGTGGCTGCAACGTTGAGTCGTTCCGGCGGTATCGAAGGAAAAAAAGGTGTACTTTGGTGGCAAATTTATCGCATCCTTCAGGAAAAAGGAGATAAGCGTCCTCAGTATATTTTCTTCGAAAATGTTGACCGACTACTGAATTCTCCTGCTACCCAGCGCGGACGTGACTTTGCTGTCATTCTTGCTTCTTTGGCAGATTTGGGGTATGTTGTTGAGTGGCGTATCATCAACGCCGCAGATTATGGTATGCCGCAGCGCAGACGCAGGACTTACATCGTTGGCTACTTGAAGGATTCCGTTGTAGCTCAGAAGATTGAGACAATGGAAGACTGGGTAGAGTTTGACAGTGTAATGGCAAAGGCTTTTGAGTTCAGACCAAAGGCTGGAATGGTGTCCAAGTTTGATATTGAAGGTTCGATTAAGAAAGTATCTGACGGTTTCAATAAAGGCAAGAAAGATAGTCCATTTGGCAATGCTGGCATGATGATGGACCGCCACGTTTATTCCGTTGATGCCGAACCTGTTTATGATGGTCCGCGTCAGACATTGGGTGGCAATCTTGTGGATGAAAATTTTGTACCAGAAGAGTTCTTCATCTCTGAAGAAGAACTGCCAAAATGGGAATACGAAAAGGGGGCTAAGAAGATTGAGCGAGTATCAAAGGAGGGCTACAAGTACATATTCTCTGAGGGTGGTATGGCTTTCCCCGACTATCTTGACCAGCCTTCTCGAACCATCATTACAGGCGAAGGTGGCACAGCTCCATCACGCTTTAAGCATGTCGTGAAAACAAAGTCAGGTCGTTACCGCCGCCTGCTGCCTATCGAATTGGAGCGTATGAACATGTTCCCAGACAACCACACTTTGCACCCAGAGGTATCTGATGGAAGACGTGCTTTCCTGATGGGAAATGCATTGGTGTGTGGTATTGTGGAGCAGATTGGCAAGAGCCTTTATCAGTTCATCTACAACGAGGCACCTGTATCTACAAAGCCCATCTTTACAATTCGTGATGCGAAGCCGATGCTTGACTTAGGCTTGTTTGCAGATGAGGAAAAAACATTGGTGGTGAATCGTCCTAAGAAGCAATACACCCTCGACCCAGCAAAGCATCTACTTATTGGCTTGGTGAAGAAAGACAACGAGGAGTACTTCCTTAAGGAAGAGCCGACGAAAATTTACTATACCGGCAAAACTAAGACTTTCCCTTCGACTGTTGCCATCAACAAACTCTACTACTTTATGCCTTACATCAAGGAGAAAGGAGTGCGAGATTTGTATCTAATTCGTGTGGCCCGCATCGGTAACAAGGCCGAAATTTATTCTGAGTCTAATGATGAAGCACCACGCCTCGTGTTCGAGCTGGAGTATTTGGAAAGTCTGCCTGAGTACGAGATGCTGTCGCTGACAAGGTATTGGTATAAGGACACCTTGCTTGGAAGGATTTACAAAGAGCACCATACGGTATGACTTTCTCCAAGAGCACAGACGAGGCCTACACTTTGCTGCCTGTAATGGAAACTGATGTGACACTCTATAATCCACAGACTAAGAAGAAAATCATCCTCAATGCCAAGTATTACAAAGATACTTTGGTGTCGCGATATGGCGAGAAGGGTAAAATGCGCCGAGACCACCTGTCACAGATCCTAACATACGTGATGAACCAGGAGACCGACGTACAGCCGCATACAAAGGACACAAGAAGAATCCTTGTGTATCCTACGGTTGATACAGAGTTGGACGTTTCGTATGTTTATAGGAATACAAGTCATGTCATCCGAGTCAGTACTGTGAATCTGAATCAAGATTGGAGGATGATAGAACAGAGGTTAAAAGAAATTATTTGCAATTAAGATAATATGGCAAAGAAGAAAACAAAGACAGAAAAGCTTCCAGAACCGGTCGCAAATTGCGACCAGTTAGAAAAGGAGGAAGCTTTAGAAACTGGTGTATTAACTCTCAGCCAATACAGTACTTGGACGCATTTACGATAATCAGAAATAAGAATGTGAAGTATTCGAGGACTTGCCGTTCTGGGACAGACAGGCTCAAGATATAAGTAAGATGTAGAACACTGGCCACAAATGACCTGGCCGATAATAACTGCTTATGAAGATATTTGGCATTGGAATGAACTACGCGCTGCACAATAAAGAGCTGGACGGCGCGTTATATAAACCAGAGGAACCTGTGGTCTTCACCAAGGCCGACTCGGCGCTGCTCAGGACGGGAAAACCGTTCTTCGTGCCCGACTGGACAGCCCGAGTGGACTACGAGGCCGAACTGGTGGTACGCATCTGCCGGCTGGGCAAGGGCATCCCGGTGCGCTTTGCCCACCGTTACTACGATGCCGTGACCGTGGGCATCGACTTCACCGCCCGCGACGTCCAGCGCGAGGCACGCCAAAAGGGCCTGCCTTGGACAGTCTGCAAAGGCTTCGACGGCTCGGCTGTCCTCGGCGACTGGGTGGCGAAGGAAGAGCTGCCGCCCGTGCAGGAGCTGCACTTCCGCCTGGACAACAACGGGCAGACGGTGCAACAGGGGCACACAGCCGACATGCTCTACAGCGTGGACGAACTGATAGCCTATCTGTCGCGCTTCTTCACGTTGCGCACGGGCGATTTGCTCTACACCGGCACGCCGCCAGGCGTGGGGCCGGTGAAGATTGGCGACCATCTGGAGGGCTGGCTGGAAGGGCGGAAAGTACTCGACACCAGCGTGAAATGAGAGAAATGAAAGATGAGAAGTAATATGTACATACAACATTCAGGAAGCACGAGCAGCTTTGCGCGTGTAATCAGTTGTGTCATCTTATTTCTCATTTTTCATTTCTCATTTCTCATTTCCCCCGCTTCTGCCCAGACGTTCTTCAACCTCACCGCCGACGAGGTGAGCATCGACTCGGTGGTGCCCAGTTTCAACCACAGTTATGCACTGGGAGCAGGCTTCGCCGACTCCATCTACAGCGTGGAGATAGAATATCCTGAGTTTATCGATATGTCGGCAGCCGACGTGGCCCGTTACCAACGGCTGTCGGACGAGCCGCTGCCCGCCCTGCCCGTGGTGGAGAGCCATGTGGCCGTGTCGCGTGGACAGGGACTGTTGCGCGTATCGCTGGTTCCGTTGGTCTTCCGCGAGGGCCGTTACCAGAAACTGGTGAGTTTCAAACTGGCCGTCAAGGCCGAGGCCGTACCGCGCTCGCGGTCGGTTACCCGCGCCACCGCCGACAGCAGCCGCTATGCCGCCCATTCGGTGCTTGCCACCGGCCAATGGGCCAAAATCAGCGTGACGGAGACGGGCGTCTACCAACTGACCGACGCGCTCGTCCGCAAGGCGGGTTTCAGCAACTCTAAACGTGTGAAAATCTATGGCTATGGCGGTGCCCTTCAGCCAGAAAAACTCACGGGCGACTACCTGGCCGAAACCGACGACCTGCAGGAGGTGCCCACCTACACCACGCCCAACGGACGGCGGCTGTTCCACGCCGTAGGCCCTGTGGGATGGAGTTCGCCAACGGCCACCACACGCACTCGCAACCCCTATGCCGACTATGGTTGCTACTTCCTGACCGAGAGCGACGGCGAACCGCTCACACAGGACAGCGCGGCCTTCGTCTCGTCGTTCTACCCCACCAACAACGATTACCACTATTTATATGAAGTGGACAACTACGCCTGGTACCATACTGGCAGCAACCTCTATGACAGCCGGTTGCTCTCGGCACAAAAGGCCAACAAGTATGAACTGCCAGCCCACGCCGACAGCGGCCAGCTGACCGTGGTGCTCACGAGCAACGGCGAGTGTGCAGCCACCGTGACCCTCAACGACTCACTGCTGGGTACTGTCAACTTCTCCAGCCTCAGAGACCACACCAAGGCCACCGTGCGCAGCGTGACTTACCGCCTCGACAGTCTTCTGAAGGCCACCAACACCATCACCCTGACACAGACACAGGGCGAAGCTGAAATGCGCCTCGACTACATCGGCCTCACCCTGCCGACACCGGCACCGCTGGCCGACTTGCAAACAGCCACGCTGCCCGAGCCCAAACTCGTCTACCGCATCACCAACCAGGACCACCATGCCGACGGGGCCGCCGATATGGTAATTATCATCCCCACTACGCAGCAGTTCGTGACCCAGGCTCAACGGCTCAAGCAGCTTCACGAGCAGAAAGACTCGCTGCGTGTGAACATCGTGCCCGCCGACGAACTGTTCAACGAGTTCTCCAGCGGCACGCCCGACGCCAACGCCTACCGCCGCTATCTGAAGATGCTCTACGACCGCGCTGCCACCCCTGAAGACCGCCCGCGCTATCTGCTGCTCTTCGGCGACGGTGCCTGGGACAACCGTATGCTCACCAGCAACTGGCGCACGCAAAGCCCCGACGACTTCCTGCTCTGCTACGAGAGCGACAACTCGGTGAGCGAGACCGACAGTTACGTCAGCGACGACTACTACTGCCTGATGGATGACGGCGAAGGCGGGCGACTGACCGACAGCGACACCCCCGACATTGGCGCAGGACGACTGCCTGCACGCAATGAGGCACAGGCAAAGGTGATGGTAGACAAAATCATATCGTACCACGCCAACGAGCTGGCCGGCGACTGGCAGAACGTGGTCTGTTTTTTGGGCGACGATGGCAATGGCAACGTCCACATGAAGGAGGCAAACTCTGCCGCCAAAGTGGTGGAGCAGAACTATCCGGGCTTCAACGTGAAACGCATCTTCTGGGATGCCTACCAGCGCGTCACCAACTCCACAGGCAACCGCTACCCCGACGTGGAGCGGCTCATCAAGCAGCAGATGCGCAGCGGCGCACTCATCATAGACTACTGCGGCCACGGCGCTGCCTATAGCATTTCGCACGAGCGCGTGCTGACTGGGAGCGACTTCGCTACGCAGACCTCGCTACGACTGCCGCTGTGGGTGACTGCCTCGTGCGACATTATGCCATACGACACCCACGAGGACAACATCGGCGAGACAGCCATGCTCAACGAAAATGGTGGCAGCATAGCCTTCTACGGCACCACGCGCACCGTCTACACAGGCGCTAACGAGGATATGAACTGCACCTTTATGAAAAACGTCTTAGGCTACAGCGACGGACGGCGCAACACCCTGGGCGATGCCGTCAGACTGACAAAGTCGACAGTATGGAGTGCATCTGCACGCTATAACAAACTGCACTACACCCTATTGGGCGACCCGGCCCTGACGCTGGCAGCCCCAACAGCCCATATAGTCATCGACAGCATCAACGGTCGTGCCACTGGGGCAGACACCATCAGCGTGTCGGCAGGCACTGTGGCCCGCGTGAAAGGTCACATAGAAGGAAAACCCGACTTTAACGGCACGGTGACACTCACCGTGAAAGACGTCGAGGAAACCATCAGCGGACTGATGAACCTGCACGTGGAGGAAGACGCCTCGGTAACATCGCCATACACGTTCCAAGACCGCCCCAACACACTCTACGTGGGTACCGACAGCGTGCGTGCCGGACACTTTGACATAAGTTTCGCCCTGTCTCGCGATGTGGCCTACAGCGACGAACCCGGCCAGATTGTGAGCTTCGCCATAGACAACGCAAAGACCACCGGAGCACACGGCACCGACGAGAACTTCCGCATCGACGGCAACGCATCGACAGCCAACGACGGCATAGGACCCTCTATCTACTGCTATCTGAACAGCAGCGACTTCACCAATGGGGGAAGCGTGAACACCACGCCTTACTTCTACGCCGAACTAAGTGACAAGGACGGCATTAGTGCCTCGGAAAGCGGGTTGGGTCACAACCTTGAACTGGTCATCGATGGCGAAATGGAGAAGACCTACAACCTGAACGAGGCCTTCCAATACAACTTCGGCGATTACCGCTCCGGCAGCCTGGGCTACAGCCTGCCAGAACTGGAAGAGGGGCCGCACAGCCTGCGCTTCAGGGCATGGGACGTGCTGAACAACTCGTCGCTGGCCGAGCTGACATTCAACGTGGTGAAGGGCCTGTCGCCGAAATGCTTAGGCGTTACTTGTACGAAGAATCCAGCCACCACCGCCACCACCTTCATTGTGAACCACGACCGTGCCGGCAGTCAGGTGGACATCATTCTCGAAATCTTCGACACAGGCGGGCGCAAGCTATGGGAACACGCTGAAAGCGGCATCTCAACCGGCAGCACCTACACCCTGAACTGGAATCTGGCCATAGGCAGTGGCTCCCGTCTGCGCACGGGGGTCTATCTCTACCGTGTGCTCATCAGCACCGACGGCGGAACCGAAACCTCGCCGGCACAGAAACTGATTATCCTGTAAATCAAACAATCAAAATAGAATGGACAACATAATGATTAAAAGACTACCATCGCTGGCCGGGCTGCTGATTGTGGCATGCCTCGCGACGTTCACTCATACTACGGCGCAAACCCAGCGCTACGCCGACCACTCGGTACTGGCTTCCGGCAAATGGGCCAAGATAAGGGTGCCACAGACAGGCATCTACCAACTGACCGACAATCTGGTGCAACAAGCCGGCTTCGGCAGTCTGGAAAGCGTGAGGGTCTACGGATACGGAGGAGCCATCCAACCCGAAAAACTCACCCCCGACTATCTGACGAAAACCGATGACCTGAAACAAGTGCCCACCTGCCTGACGGGCGGACGGCTGATGTTCCAAGCCAACGGACCCGTGAGCTGGGAGAGCCAGACGGCAACAACCCGACTGCGCAATCCTTACTCTATGTATGGCTACTACTTTCTGACTGATGGCGGCGAAGAACCGCTTAGACTGGATGCCGACGAGTTTCTGGCTGGCATATACCCTAACGCCGACGACTACCATACCATCTACGAAGATGAAGGATTCTCGTGGTACCACGGTGGGCGAAACCTGTTCGACAGCCAGTTGATGAGCATTGGCAGCAGCTTCTCCTACACCCTACCCGCCTATTCTGCCTCAGGCAAACTCACCGTCGCCATGTCCTACGACAACTATTGCGACGCCACGGTGATGGTGAACGACTCGCTTGTGGGTAACATCCTCGTGAGTTCCAGGACAGCCAGTTCCACCAACTCACGCCTGAAATCGTTCCCGGATGACTACAGCAAGGCCGCAGTGGACAGTTGGATTTTCAATATCAATGGCGGACTGAAAGAGAAAAACGTAATCACCATCACACAGACATCGGGGGCCAACATGCGCCTCGACCACATCATCCTCACGAGTGCCTCGCCCAAGAATGTTCCCAACCTGAACGGCGAAGAGTTCCCCGTTCCGGAATTTGTGGGCAATGTGGCCCATCAAGACCACCATGCAGACGCTGCTGCCGATATGGTCATCATCATCCCAGCCAGCGGACTTTTGCGCGACGAGGCCGAGCGTCTCAAACAGTTGCACTCACAATACGACGGGCTGCGCGTCACCATCGTGACGGCCGACGAACTGTTCAACGAGTTCTCCAGCGGCACACCTGATGCCAACGCTTACCGCCGCTATCTGAAAATGCTCTATGACCGCGCCGAGACCAATGGCGACAAGCCGCGCTATCTGCTGCTCTTCGGCGACGGTGCCTGGGACAACCGTATGATGCTGCCCGACTGGGCATTGACAAACCCCGATGACTTCCTGCTCTGCTACGAAAGCGAGAACTCGTTCAGCGAAACCAAATGCTACGTCAGCGACGACTATTTCTGTCTGCTCAACGACAATGAGGGCGGCGACCTGATCAACGACAAATCGGATGTCGCCGTAGGCCGACTGCCGGCACGCGATGCCAAAGAGGCAAAGATTCTTGTGGACAAACTGTATTCCTACCGTTCCAACGAATATGCCGGCCCTTGGCAGAACGTGATATGCATGATGGGCGATGACGGCGACAAGAACCGCCACATGGACGACGCAGAGATAGTCATTGAAGCCATCGGCGACAATGGCCAAGCCCTCGACATCAGGAAAATCTACTGGGATGCCTACGAGCTGGTGAACACTTCAAGCGGAAAGACATATCCCGATGTGAGAAAGCGCATCTTGCAGCAGATGGAAGAGGGCGCACTTGTGATGGACTATACCGGCCACGGCAACGCCGGCTCGTTCTCGCACGAATCGGTGCTGTTCCTTAACGACTTCAGAGAAAGTCAGTCGATGCACCTGCCCTTGTGGGTGACCGCCTCGTGCGATATTATGCCCTTCGACGGACAGGTGGTGAACAATGGCGAGACAGCCATGCTCAACCCACACGGCGGCGCCATCGCTTTCTTCGGCACCACGCGTACTGTCTACGCTACCTATAACAGGCCCATCAACCAGGCTTTTATGCGCCACGTGCTGGGCACCGACAGCAATGGCCAGCGCATCAGCATCGGCGAAGCCGTCAGGCTGGCAAAGAACGAGTTCAGTGTGGGCTCCAGCCGCGACATGATCATCAACAAAATGCAATTCACCCTGCTGGGCGATCCGGCCCTGAAACTGGCCAAGCCCGAACTTGACGCCGTCATCGACAACATCAACGGACAGCAAGCCGACAGCGAAGTGCAACGACTGGGAGCTGGCACAATGGTCACCGTGGAGGGCCATATCCAAAACGAGCCATTCGACGGTTTGGCCACACTCACCGTGCGCGACGCGCTGCAGACCATCACCGGCCGATGCAACGACACCTCAGCAACACCGACGCCCATTGTGTTCACCGACCGCCCCACCGTACTGTTTACTGGCACGACAAGGGTAAGCAGCGGCAGTTTCTCCTTCTCATTCGTAGTCCCAAAAGACATCAGCTATTCCGATGACCCCGTACAGATGCTGGTGTATGCCGTCAGCGACGACAAGATGATGTTGGCACACGGAGAGAGCCTGGGAGCCGCCTTCGTGGGTGAAGGAGCTGACTTCAGTGACAGCGAAGGCCCCATCATTGCGTGCTATCTTGACAGCCAGTCGGCTATGGACGGCATTGTCACAGGCTACACACCCTATTTCTACGCAGAACTGTCGGACCCCAGCGGCATCAACCTCTCGGAAGCAGGATTCGGCCACAACTTACAGCTGTGCATCGACGGAAAGAGCCAATACACGTATGACCTGAACCGCTACTTTATGAACAACACCGACGACTGCAGCAGCGGCACAGTCGGGTTCACCATCCCCTTGCTCGATGCAGGACTGCACAAACTCCGGTTCACGGCTTGGGATGCGCTCAATAATCAGTCGGCAGTAGTCTTCTCGTTTATGGTCGGCACAGAAGACGGCATAGAAGAAATATTCAGCACGCCCACCGACGCTGGCGGCACGGCCATCTACGATCTGGGCGGACGGCAAATCAGCGACCGCCGTTCGGTGAACGGGAAAGCGCTCTACCTCGTCCGCGACAAAGAAGGCCACATCAAGAAAATGGTGGGAAGAAGGCAATAAACAAGCCTTGCAAAGCGTTAATATAGAACGATGAAAAAGAGAATCATATCAGCATTAGCCTTGTTGGCTGCCACCTACACCAGCCTCCAAGCACAGGACAAGACAACCACGTACAACCCCGTAGAGCACGCTGTCATTTCGCAGACCATTGCCCCTGACGCCCGCTCTGCAGGTATGGGTGACGTGGGTGCAGCCACCGACCCCGACGTGAACTCACAGGCCTGGAACTTGGCCAAATACCCCTTCTGCATCAGCCGTGCAGGCGTGGCGCTCAACTACACACCGTGGCTGCGACAGCTCGTCAACGACATCGACCTGGCCTATATGGCCGGCTATTACCGTATCGGCGACTATGGCGCTCTGTCTGGCTCATTGCGCTACTTCTCGCTGGGCGAGGTGTACACCAGCGAGGGCGAGGACATGACTGTGAAACCCTACGAAATGTCGCTTGACGTAGCCTACTCACGTATGCTGAGCGAGACCTTCTCGTTGGGCGTAGGACTGCGTTGGATTTACAGTGACCTGCGCTACGACTACTCTGAGGACTCTTCGCCGGCATCGGCTTTCGCTGCCGACATTGCCATGTACTACAACAACTACATCAATCTGGGCAATCGCGAATGTCAACTCGGCTTGGGTCTTGTAGCCAGCAACATCGGTAGCAAGATTTCATACTACGGCGACGAGGAGAGCCAGTTTATCCCTGCCAACTTACGCCTGGGTGCCTCACTGATGATTCCTATCGACGAATACAACCGTTTCACCATCGCCGCTGACGCCAACAAACTGATGGTGCCCACCGTGCCACGTCAGGAAATTGACGAGACCAACTCCGACTATCAGGACCGTGTGAGGCGTGAGTATAGCGATATGTCGAGCATCAAAGGTATCTTCACCAGTTTCAGCGACGCCCCCGGCGGCTTCAAGGAGGAACTGGAGGAAGTACAGTGGAGCGTGGGTGCAGAATACGTCTACCACGACCAGTTTTCACTTCGCGCCGGTTACCACCACGAGAGTGAGTCAAAGGGTAACCGCAAATATTTCACTATCGGCGGCGGTTTCCGTATGAACGTTTTCTCTCTCGACGTGGGATACGTTATCTCCACAGCGCAGTCGAACCCCTTGGACCAGACGCTCCGCTTCACCTTGGCTTTCGACATGGACGGCATCAAAGACCTGTTTAGGAAGTAAACTATGAATAATATAAGAGTTGGTTTCGGATACGACGTTCACCAGTTGGTTGAAGACAGAGAATTGTGGCTGGGAGGCATTAAACTGGACCACTCAAAGGGGTTGCTTGGCCACAGCGATGCCGACGTGCTCATCCACGCCATTTGTGACGCCCTCTTAGGGGCAGCCAATATGCGCGACATCGGCTACCATTTCCCCGACACCAGCGACGAGACGCTGGGCATGGATAGCAAAATCATCCTCAGCAAGACCATCGACCTCATCGCCACTAAGGGCTACTGTCTGGGCAACATCGATGCCACCGTCTGTGCAGAGAAGCCCAAACTCAATCCCCATATCCCACAGATGCAACAGTGTCTGGCCGAGGTCATCGGATGCGACCCCGACCAGATTTCCATTAAAGCCACCACCACCGAGAAACTGGGTTTCACCGGCCGTCAAGAAGGCATTTCGGCCTATGCCGTAGTACTTGTATTCAAATCTTAAATAGTAAATCCGTAAATTGCAAATATGATAACCCTTACCAACCTCGCCATTCAGTTCGGCAAGAAAACGCTCTATAAGGACGTGAACCTGAAGTTCACTAACAATAACATCTATGGTGTCATCGGCGCCAACGGTGCAGGCAAGTCCACACTCTTGCGTGCCATCAGCGGCGACCTGGAGCCCAACAAGGGCTTTGTGGAGATGGGACCAGGTGAGCGTCTCTCCGTGTTGGAGCAGGACCACTTCAAGTACGACCAGTTCACCGTGATGGACACGGTGCTGATGGGCCACCAGCCGCTCTGGCAGAATATGAAGGAGCGCGAAGCACTCTACTCCAAGGATGAAATGACCGAGGAAGACGGCACCAAAGCCGCCGAACTGGAGATGGCCTTTGCCGAGATGAACGGCTGGGAGGCCGAGAGCGAGGCCGCACAACTGCTGCAGAACCTGGGCGTCAAAGAGGAACAGCACTACAAGCAGATGGCCGACATCTCTAACAACGAAAAGGTGCGCGTGATGCTGGCCAAGGCCCTCTTCGGACATCCCGACAATCTGCTCCTCGACGAGCCTACCAACGACCTTGACCTCGACACCGTGCAGTGGCTGGAGGAATATCTCTCCAGTCTGGAGCAGTGCGTGATGGTAGTCAGCCACGACCGCCACTTCCTTGACGCAGTCTCCACGCAGACCGTGGACATCGACTTCGGCAAAGTGACGCTCTTTGGCGGTAACTACTCTTTCTGGTACGAGTCATCCCAGTTGGCTCTCCGCCAAGCACAGAACCAGAAACTGAAAGCCGAAGAAAAGCGCAAACAGTTGGAGGAGTTCATCCGACGCTTCTCGGCCAACGTGGCAAAGAGTAAGCAGACAACATCGCGCAAGAAAATGCTGGAGAAACTGAACGTTGAGCAAATCACGCCTTCGACCCGCAAATACCCCGGCATCATCTTCCAGATGGAGCGCGATCCTGGCACACAGATTCTGGAGGTGAAGGATTTGAAGGCCGTGGACGCTGACGGCACGGTTCTCTTCGACAACGTGAACTTCACGATAGAGAAGGGTCAGAAAACGGTGTTCCTGAGCCATAACCCCAAGGCTATGACCGCCCTCTTCGAGATCATCAACGGCAACCGCCAGGCCGACAAAGGCGAATACAAATGGGGCGTGACCATCACCACCGCCTATCTGCCACTTGACAACACAGAATTCTTCAAGAGCGAACTGAATCTCGTGGACTGGCTGTCGCAGTACGGAAAAGGCAACGAGGTGCTGATGAAGAGTTACCTAGGCCGTATGCTCTTCCGCGAGGAGGACGTGCTGAAGAAGGTGAACGTGCTCTCGGGCGGTGAGAAGATGCGCTGCATGATTGCCCGTATGCAGTTGAAGAACGCCAATTGCCTCATCCTCGACACGCCTACGAACCACCTTGACCTGGAGTCGATTCAGGCTTTCAACAATAACCTCGTGGGCTTCAAGGGCAATATCCTCTTCGCCTCGCACGACCATGAGTTCATCCAGACCGTAGCCGACCGTATCATCGAACTGACGCCGAAAGGCACCATCGACAAACTGATGCAGTACGATGACTACATCTACGACGAACAGATAAAAGAACAGAAAGCACGCATGTACGCTACATAGCAAAACATATAATAACATAAATACTGAAAACCTTAAAACCTACTAACACTATGGAAGTAAAAACTATTATGCAGAACCTGGAGCGCAAGCATCCGGGCGAGAATGAGTATCTTCAGGCCGTCAGAGAAGTGCTGGAAAGCATCCAGGACGTTTACAACAAGCATCCTGAGTTTGAGAAAGCCAAGATTGTGGAACGACTGGTGGAGCCTGAGCGCATCACCACTTTCCGTGTGCCCTGGGTGGACGACAAGGGCGAGGTGCAGGTGAACCTGGGCTACAGAGTGCAGTTCAACTCGGCCATAGGCCCCTACAAAGGCGGACTGCGCTTCCACGCATCGGTAAACCTGTCGATACTGAAATTCCTGGGATTCGAGCAGACCTTCAAAAACGCCCTCACCACCCTGCCTATGGGAGGCGGCAAAGGCGGCTCCGACTTCAGCGTCCGAGGCAAGAGCGAAGCCGAAATCATGCGCTTCTGCCAGGCATTTATGATGGAACTCTACAAGGTCATCGGCCCCGACATGGACGTGCCTGCCGGCGACATCGGCGTGGGCGGACGTGAGATTGGCTACCTTTTCGGCATGTACAAGAAACTGACATCGCAGTTCCATGGAGCAACACTCACAGGAAAAGGACTGGAATGGGGAGGAAGCATTCTGAGACCAGAGGCCACAGGCTTCGGTGCCCTCTATTTCGTTCACCACATGCTTGAGACCCACGGGCTTGACATCAAAGGCAAGACCGTCGCCCTCTCCGGTTTCGGAAACGTAGCCTGGGGAGCCGCAAAGAAAGCCACCGAACTGGGGGCAAAGGTGATTACCATCAGTGGCCCCGACGGCTATATCTACGACCCGGCAGGCCTCGACGACGAGAAGATTGAATACCTCTTAGAGTTGCGTGCAAGCGGAAACGACGTGTGCCAACCCTACGAGGAAGAATTCCCGGGCAGCCAGTTCTTCAAGGACAAGAAGCCTTGGGAGCAGAAGGCTGACATCTATCTGCCTTGCGCCACACAAAACGAACTGGACGGCAACGATGCCGACCACATTTTGGCCCACAAGCCACTTTGTGTTGCCGAGGTGAGCAACATGGGATGCACCGCCGAGGCTGTCTCGAAGTTCATTGCCGCCAAGCAACTCTTCGCTCCAGGCAAGGCCGTCAATGCAGGCGGCGTGGCTACCAGCGGACTGGAAATGACGCAGAACTCGATGCGCATGTCGTGGAGTGCACAGGAGGTGGACCAGCGTCTGCACCAGATTATGCAGGGCATCCACGAGCAGTGCGTGAAATACGGGCGCGAGAATGGTTACGTCAACTATGTGAAGGGAGCCAACGTGGCCGGCTTTATGAAGGTGGCAAAGGCCATGCTGGCCCAAGGCGTAGTATGAAGAAGGGAGTGAGAAGTGAGGAGAGCCATGTCGGGGGAAAGACCTTCCGGCTACGACTGGTAGCGACTTTTACCCTGCTCTTTTCCCCTTTCACATTCCACTTAGCGTCAGCACAGCGCATCGACACAGGCATTGCCTCCTACTATGCCAAAAGGGCCACGGGATCGATCACGGCCAACGGTGAGCGACTGCACCACGACAGCCTCACCTGTGCCCATCGCACCTATCCCTTCGGCACACGGCTGAAAGTGACAACGCCGTCAAACGGACGTTCTATCGTAGTCAGGGTGAACGACCGTGGGCCTTTCATTCGCGGAAGGATTATTGACCTCTCCTGGGGGGCGGCACGCGAGTTGGGCATTCTGGCGCAAGGTATTGCCAAAGTGACGGTGGAACTGGCAGGCCCCATTGAGTATGTGACGCTGTCCCTCGACTCGCTGCACACCAAAGTGGAAATGCCCAAACTCTATGAACTTCTGGAAACAGACGAATTGCCACTCGTACTGCCAAATCTGGAATACTAAAAGCGGAAATTAGCGATAAAGACGACGCACCAAGGGCGCGATGATAGTGGGTACCAGCCCGCCAACGTCGCGCCCTTGTTGTATGCGCTGGCGAACCATAGTGCTGGAGACATCGAGCAATTCAGCGTTGACGATGGTCACACGGTCATTGCTCTTAGCATTCACCATCTGGACATCGGCCTCGCTGCGGGGATAGACCACCACGGGGAACTCGCGCAAGATGTCTTCCGCCCGATACCAGCGATGGAAGCCCTGCCAGTTGTCGCCACCAATCAACAACGTGAAACTGTAGTCTGGATAGTCGGCGCAAAGGTGCTGCAATGTGTTCCAAGTGTAGGAAGGTCGCGGCAGATGCAGTTCATAGTCGCTGGCCACGATGCCTTCCTCGCCATATAGAGCCAGCCGAGCCAACAGATAGCGCATCTGGTCGTCGAGCAAATCGGTGCGTCCCTGCTTCAGCGGGTTCTGTAGAGAGACCATCAGCCACACCTCATCAAGACCAGCCGCCATGCGCAACTGTCGCGCCAAGGCGATATGGCCATTGTGGATGGGGTTGAACGACCCACCAAAGATTCCGATTCTCTTACTCATAAAAAGGAATCAGCCTCAAACACCCAGGAACTCGGCAACAAGCCGGAGCGTCTCAGCCTCAGCCTCATCCAAACGGTCGTTCACCACAATATGGTCGAACTGAGGAGCGAATCCCAGTTCATACTCGGCTTTGGCAAGGCGGTTCTCGATGGCTTCCGGCGTGTCGGTACCACGCCCCTCCAGTCGGCGGCGCAACTCGGCTACCGATGGGGGCTGGATGAACAGGCTTAACGCCCGCTGGCCATAGAACTGCTTGATGTTGATGCCGCCCTTCACGTCGACATCGAACACCACGTTCTGACCGGCATCCAACTGCCGTTCCACCTGTTCCTTCAACGTGCCGTAGAAGCGGTCCTGATAAACCTCCTCATACTCTAAAAATTCGTCGTTGTCGATGCGCTGGCGGAACTCTTCGGGTGAAAGGAAGAAATAGTCCACGCCATGCTGCTCAGTACCCCGTGGAGGGCGCGACGTACACGACACGGAGAAATAAAGGTTCAGTTCTGGGTGCTCACCCATCAGCCACCTCACAATGGTGGACTTGCCCGACCCTGAAGGTGCGGAGAATATCAACAACTTGCCTTTTTCCATTGTCTGACTGATTTATAGTACGTTGAGCACCTGTTCCTTGATTTGCTCCAGTTCGTCCTTCATCTGCACCACGATGTTCTGCATCTCGGCCAGATTCGACTTCGACCCGGTAGTATTGATTTCGCGACCCATTTCCTGCGCGATGAATCCCAGTTTCTTCCCTTGCCCGTGGCCGTTGGCCATCGTCTCACGGAAGTATTTCAAGTGGTTGGTGAGCCGCTGTTTCTCTTCGCTGATATCCAGTTTCTCTATGTAGTAGATAAGTTCCTGCTCCAGGCGGTTCTTGTCGTATTCCACTCCCGGAATCTGCTGCAATGCCTCTACGATGCGAAGTCGGATTTTCTCCACGCGAGCCTTCTCGTAGGGTTCAATCTCTGCCATCAGACCCTCAATGTTGTCCACTTTCTCTGTAAACTTCTTTTCGAGTGCCGCTCCCTCCTGTTTGCGGAAATCTATGAGCGCACTAATGGCCGTCTCGACTGCCTGACGGGCGGCATTCCACTCGTCGGCGGTGAGTACCTCCTGCTCAGTACGGGTCATCACGTCGGGCATCCGCGTCAGCGTGTACACCCAGTCTTCCGGCTCTGATATGTCCAGCCTTTTCGACAGTTCTTTCAGTTGGTGGTAATAATTCTCTGCCAGCGCCATATTCACCGGCGTAGCCTCAATGCCCTCCTCTCTTTCTATCCAGAGGCTGAAGTCCACCTTTCCACGCTCCACGGCCTGCGAAATCATCTGGCGCATTTCCATCTCCTTCTCGCGGTAAAGCGGGGCGATGCGTGTCGTCAGGTCGAGTTGCTTCGAGTTGAGTGACTTGATTTCGGCGTTGATTTTCTTGTCCTTGTAGACCACGACCGCCTTGCCGTAGCCCGTCATTGATTGTATCATTTATTTCAATAGTGTTAATTTGAGTGCAAAATTAGGAATTATTTTGCACACGGCCAAACCTTTTCCCTATTATTCGGCAACTTTTGGCACATTTATTGCTTAATAATTTGTGAGTTTCTGCATTTATTAGTATATTTGCAGGCAGTATTAACAAATATCAAGCAAAACTAACTATGGAAGTACAAATCACAAGCGAGAATTTTGAGAGTCTGAAGAACGGCAATCTGCCCCTGGTAGTC
This sequence comes from Prevotella sp., assembly GCA_017960525.1. Classification (GTDB taxonomy): domain Bacteria; phylum Bacteroidota; class Bacteroidia; order Bacteroidales; family Bacteroidaceae; genus Prevotella. The sequence goes on along the minus strand of JAGCZA010000079.1, from coordinate 145,029 downwards.
GACTTTTGGGCCACTTGGTGCGGCCCGTGCCGTATGGTAGCACCTATCATCAGTGAACTGGCCGAGAAATACGACGGACGCATTGTTGTAGGCAAGTGCGACGTGGAGGAAAATGAGGATCTGGCTGCCGACTTTGGCATTCGCAACATCCCCACCATCCTGTTCTTCAAGAACGGCGAAGTTGTGGACAAACTGGTCGGAGCACAGTCTAAGCAGGTGTTTGAGGCGAAGTTTGATGCACTGCTTTAGCAGCCAGAGCCTGCCAGAGCGGGTCGGCAGGGAGGGGTGTCTCTATGCTGATGTCTGCTCCTGAGACAGGATGGATAAACGCAATACGGCGCGCTAACAGCGAGATACTGCCATCGGCATTGCTGCGACGTGCGCCGTATTTTAAATCGCCCTTGATGGGACAGCCGATAGCCGACAGTTGGCAGCGGATTTGATGATGGCGCCCAGTCATAAGTTGTACCTCGACAAGCGCATAATGGTCGCCTTGCGCCAACAAACGGCAGCGCAGCCGCGCCAGTTTGGAGCCAGCCACCTCGTGGTCGTGGGCGTATGATTTGTTTTGACGCTCATTCCGCGTCAGCCAATGCTCCAACAAGTGACATTCCAAGTGGGAAGTGAAAAGTGACAAGTGAGAAGTATGGATGCTCGGCTTGCCACTTTTCACTTCTGACTTATCACTTTCCACAATAGCCCAGTAGGTCTTGTGCACCTCGCCATTGGCAAACATTTTGTTGAGCCGCGCAAGTGCTTTCGACGTGCGAGCAAACATCACCAAGCCGCCTACGGGACGGTCAAGTCGGTGGACAACGCCAAGGAACACAGCCCCAGGCTTCTGGTACTTCTCCTTCAGATAGGCCTTCACCTTCTCCGACAGCGGTTCGTCGCCCGTCTTGTCGCCCTGGACTATCTCTCCGCTCTGCTTTGCAACAATGACGATGTGATTGTCCTCGTAAACTACTTCCATAAGTGATAAGTGAAAAGTGATAAGTGAAAAGTGACAGGGAAAGTAACCATACTTCTCACTTGTCACTTTTCACTTATCACTTATTCCTGTCTTGGATAATCAATTCCCTGCCATAATGGTCAGCACGGTACTGATGTCGGCCACGTCAGGATTGCCGTCACCATTCACGTCGGCCTGCTCTCTCGTAAATCGCGAGAAGTCGCCAGACATAACCGACAAGATGGCTGAAATGTCTGCCACATCGACAGCACCATCACCATTCACGTCGCCGTTATAACCGCCGCCCTCACCGTTGAGGATGGTAATGTCGTAGACCTGTGCCTTGGTGGCACCACCAGTCTGAGCCACGCGGACATACACCTCGTCCGAACCTTCGTAACTGGCGCGTGTGCGCTTGATGTAGCGCTGCGTCTGGGCCATCTTCAGGGTGTCCACTTTAGTCCAAGTCTCGCCGTCGGCAGAAACCTGAATCTCCAGAATACCATAGCCGCTGCCGTTACCATTTCCGCACATCACCACCACGTCGAAGGGACCTTGCAGTTTTTCTGTGGTCTCGATAGAAGCCGTGTAAGGCTCGCCACTAACCTTGCCGCCGAAGGTGATGGCACCCTTGGTGGGCAACGAAATGTAGTCGATGGCCTCCTCGGCATAGCGGTTGGCACGACCGTTGCCCACAGCATTCTCCCACGAAAGGGTCAACTCGCCGGTGAGCACCTGTCCAGCCGACTTGAGAGCCCACTTCACGCTGTCGTTCAGCGGCAGGATGGTCTTCAGGGCATCGGGATTGGGCTTATAGACATAGACGATAGAGTCGTTGCCTTCGCTGTCCGGCACAATCTCCTCGTGGTCCAGTTCGTCACCGTAGTAATTCCAGGCGTTCTTGCCCCAGTAGTAGTAGGCGCTGTTCTTGCCTTCGCCGCCATTCTCGCTGTTGTCTACGAACCAGAACTGCTCGCTGGCATCGAAGTGGCTGATGATATTGGTGCGGTTGTTGAATCCATTGACAGTAATCTCCTGGCTCACCACTTCAGAAGGCAGATAGTCGCCGCCCTCGGCCAGCACATAGATGGTAGCAGGCTCGGTGAGGACGATAGGCTCAGTGTAAATCTGCGAATCCTCAGACTTTGTGACGCCGTTGAAGTTGAAGTAAAGGTCGATGCCCTCACTACTGCTCAGGGTGATGGTTGAGACGCCAGCCTCCTGTGCCACGTCGATGGAAGGTGCAGAGGCCTGAACCATAATGGTGATTTCCTTCTCGGCCACCTTACTCAGGGTGTAGCCGTCGCCAGCGGCAATAGCCTTCACCGTAGCAGGGCTGGTGAGGATGAACGGCTCAGTGTAGAGCGTGCTCTCAGTAGTAGGCTCGCTGCCGTCGAGGGTGTAATAGATGGCGTTAGAGTTGGAGGCAGTGATGCTCACGGTAGTCTGTCTGTCTTCAAACTTGGGGCTGATGACGGGCGTGCCAGCGGCAACGACCTCCTTCTTGGTTTCGGCCACGGCCTGAAGCACCTGCGGGATGAGGGTGACAATCACGTCCTGATTGGCGCCGGCCATGCTCTCTAATGGCAGAGGCAGCAGCACGTAGGCGTTGCGCTTGGCGTTGTGGGTGTGCATAGCCACTTGGCCTTCGTCAGGGTTGGCGTATGCCAGTATCTGGTCGTCGGCAAAGTATTCGCCCAGTTCCACACCAACAATGGTGCCATCGGTGAGCAGCTCAATGATGCCGTCGCTCATGTCCAAGCCCTCGAAACCGATGAAGTCTTCCTTGAGACCACCCAGGATGGGCGATTCGGTTTGAATGGCCTTGCCATACCCCCAAGGCTCATAGAGATAGGGGTTCAGGTTGAGCACAGGCACGTAGGCAATGGCCTGTTTGATGGTAGGCAGATATGCGTCGGTAGCGCTGATGGTGGGGCTGACGACGATGGCCTGGAATTTCTGCAGCGAGTCTGCATCGGCAGTGGTCTCGGCAGCATTAATCTCGGTCAGGTCGAAACGGCTGTCACCGCTCAGGTAAATATAGGCATAGTCGCTGTCGAGGTCGCCATTGTAGATGTAGGCCACGGGCTGTGCATCCTGCACCTCAGGGGCATCGCCATTGTCAATCATAAAGTAGGTGAAGTCGATACCAGCATCGGGAGTAAGATTGAACTGTATGTCCACGCTGTCGGTCTCCTCTGTGACAACTTTCCACACGAAGGTATAAGTGCCCTCGGAGCCTTCCACCTGGTTGCCCAGGAAGATGCAGGCGCCATTGGTCTGGGGCGAACTCTCCTCAGCCTGGAACTGGATGTAACTCTGCACAGGGGCGATACCACGGTTGGTGGCAGTACCATTAGCGGAGCGACCCTGGATAGTGATCTTCTGACCGTTAGCCAGTTTGGGGAAAGTAATCTTGGTGCTCTTACGAGTGAGGCGGATCTTGCCGTCGCCGCCGTTACGTTCAGTCTGCAAGTGGATGGAGTTGTCCTTGTTCGAGCCAATGTCGATGAGCAGTCCGCGAAGTTCCTCAATCACTTCGCCGTTGGCCATCCAGTAACTGTCAGCAGCCTGCTTGCCAATGTTCTTCCAGTTGTAGATGACGCCGTCGGTGTTGCCATTGTCGGCCCAGTGTGAGGCATCAGCATTCAAGTTGGCGATGGTCTCGTCGCTCAGACCCTCATAGAAGAGCCACGACTTCCTCTCCTGCGCATTCATCCCCAGGGCGAGGCCCAGGAAAAGCGCACATAGCGATAATAGTTTTTTCATAAGCAGTTAATTAAAAAAAATGGTTAGTAAACAAAATGCGGCTGCAAAGTTAGACATTTTTTGCGAAACAGCCACAGAAATATGACACTTTTTTTAATTTCCTCTCCAAAACTGCCATTTGAAGGCAAAAATGGGAACAAAAGTTTGGACGAACCAAACTACCACTTTGAACGGAGCAAACTCATAGTTTGGACGAACCAAACTCAAAGGCTGGATTTGGCCCAAAAAGTTAGGGCGCAGACTGCTTGAAAACACAGCTGCGCCCTGAACATAGATTGGTTGTGTTACTTCACAAGAATCTTGCGACCGTTACGGATGTAGAGTCCTCGGTTCAGTTGGCCATCAATGCGACGGCCCTGAAGGTCGTAGATGGGTTGCGAGTCGAGCGTGTTGAGTGAAGGCACGCTGACACCAGTTGTAAAGTCACCGAAATTGAGGATAACCTGGCGGGCGAGACTTGGGTCGCTCAGATGGAAATAAGCACGGAAGGCATTGACCTTGAAGTTGTCGGCATCAGGCCAGTAGAGCGTGTTGCTGTCGCCAAGGTAGAGGTTGGACTTGTCGCCCTTGGTGAGTGGCACGGGGTCGTAGGTGCCTTGGAAGGTGACGGTGCCGTCTTCGCTTTCGACGCTTCCGGCAGAGCCGCCGGACACGGTGACGGCGGTGAAGACGGGGTCGGTGATATTGGAGCCACTTTCCCACTTGATGATATATGGAGTGCCGGCGGTGATGCTCTCAGCACCCTTGAAGTTCAAGTAGAGCGTGGTGCCGTCGAGGCCAGTCTTATGGCCATTGACGATGGCATCTTGGTCAAGTTCCTTGAGGGCTGCGGGTGCCAGCTGCGCCGAGACCTGTTCGGCGGTCATACCGAAGGGCAGGCAGAGCGTGTTCCACGAGCCGTCCTTATAGAGGGTGCGGCCTTGCAGGGTGACGTCGGCCAGTGCACCCGTCACACTGGCGATAGCCGTGCTATTGTCGGTAGCATCCTGTAGGGTGACGGCCAACGGACTATCAGCTCCCGAAATTGTGTATTTAAACGTCACCACCACGGGGCGGTGGTCGCCAAGGGGTGTGGTATTGTTAGTGCCCTCTACATTACCGTATGTGTAGTCCTGCTCAATACGGAAGGCCTGTGGGGTGAGGCGCACGGTATTGGCTGCCGTGGGATTGATGTAGATAATCTTGTCCACAATCTCATAGTTCGAATAGTTAGTGGGGTCAGTCTGGTCGGTCAGGTTGTCCATACCCTTGGTGGGATAGACACCGTCGCGGTAGAACTCCACCCAGACATCACTCATGGTGAAGTCGGTGCTGAGACGGTTGATGAAGTTTGTGATGACATCCTCGCGGGTGTATCGGCTGTTGGTATCGCCGATGATAAGCTTGGCACGGGTGTGGTCGCTATCGTTGATAGCATCGGCCAATTGCCGCCATTGCGACTCACGCGAATCCGTGGCATTGGTATCGCCGGCATCCATGTGGAGGATGAAGACGTCGATGACGGGGCCACCGTCTATCTGCACGTCGTAGTGGCGGTAACCTTTCTTCACATACTGGTTGCCATCGGTCGACACGGTGGAGTTCCATCTGGTCCAGCTTTCGTTGGTAGCACTAATCTTGCTTTTTTTCCATATTAGGTTCAGACCGTCGGTATCGAAGGGGAATCCTCCAAATACTCCACTAACGCTGAGCGTACTGCGGATGGTGCCGCAGGAGTAGTTGTCTTTAAGCGACTCCATCAGTGCGCCGTTGTAGTTGAAGTCCTCGCTGCAACCAATGAAGTCGTAGCCTTTCGAAGCGAGGTACTGGCTGATTTTCTTTGTACCATCTTCACCTGGCCCGTCAGGGTTCAGCTCATAGGTGGCAACCTTTTTCGGCAGTCCGTCCACGTTAAGTGCGACGGCGGTGAAGGTTCCCTCCTGAAGCGTGCGGGCAGGAGTGATGCAGAGTGTGGCGTTGCTGCTGGTGGTCTTGAAGTACACGTGTCCAACGGCGAGGGTCATGTTACGGGAGGCTGAAGCGGTGGTGACTTCTGCCAATGCTTTGCCTTCGTCAGTGCTGTAGACAAGACCGTCGAGATTGCCTATCAGCACGTATTCCGAGCTATAATCCACGTCGTAGAAGTACCACTGATTTGGAATAAGCTTTGTGGTGGTGTTTTTGTACAGAGGCAAGGCCATGGCATCGAGGAATACGCTCTTGCAGCGCAGCCGCACATCGTCGAGCTTGAAGAAGCACTGCGTGTCGTTGTAGGTCAGTGTGCGTCCCTCAGTCCACCAGTCGGTAGTGCTGCCCGCCGTGATGGTGAGCTGTCGCTTGCTGCCAATATTGATGTTCATGGAAACGGGAACGCCCGTGGCATCGTTGACACCAATTCCCGATACTGTGGTACCGTTGCCACTGAAAGTGACAGTGCGTCCTTCCCACGATGCTACCACGCCACTCAGGTCGTAGTTGCCGCTTGGCACATCGCTCACCGTCTGCTTCACGCTCAGGCTCGATGCCCACCACTGGTATGCGTTCATCAGGTAATTGCCGTCCTTGTAAGTCATGCCGTAGTCGCGGGTCTTGAACTCGATGTTACCGTCTTCCTTGCCGATGAGTGTCCATCCCGTCTCGTCGCCTGTCTCAAATGATGCGTTTGTGATGCGGCGTGTGGCGTTGAGCGGGGCAATGTTGCTGACAGCCTGTAGCAGTTGGTTGCGCTTGGCCACGAGGTCGGTCTTGGCAATTCGGAACAGGCGGTAGTGCCCGGCAACGTCGCCACCAGTATTCGTGCGGTTCAGGGCGATAGGCTCGCCTACCGCCATACGTCCTGCCGTCCACGACCCCATGTAGCCTTTCCATTCGGCATCGGATGACATGGGGTACTTACCATTCTCAAACATCCAGTAGCCGTTCTGGTAGGTGGGTTTCAGGTAGCACCAGTCGCTCATAGTTGGCTCGGTATAGGTGAGCACGTACATGTAGCCTGCATTGTTGTGGGTCTGGAACAGGCTGGTATAGTAGTACAGATTGCGCAGACCGATATACTCGCCGCTCTTTTCGATAGTGAAAAAGTTCGAGAGGTCGAGCAGCGGGTTTATTTCTGCCGGACGATAGCGTAGTGCCTTCGTGTCCTCGCCGGCCCAGTCGGGTTTCAACTCGTACTTACCTACTCCGACATAGAGGCTATTGGTCTCAGCGGCGGTAATCAGATAGCAGTACTGGTCGTCGGCCAACATGCCATCGGTTGTAATCACCTCCGTAAATCCGTTTTCCGGGGTAAGGATGGAGGCGTAGAGGTGCAGAGCCATCAAGTCGTCCTTTGCAATACGGAAGAGGCGGTAGTGGCCGGCGTCGTCGCCCGTCTCGTTGAGGCGGTTCAGGGCAATGGGTTCGCCATCAGCCACACTTTTGTTCCACGGACCGAGATAGCCGCAGGCCCAGTCGCCAGACGATATGGGGTACTTGCCACTTTCGAAAAGCCAGTAGCCGCTCTGATAGGTAGGCGTGAGGTAACTCCACTCGTCGAGTGTCTTGTCGGTATAGGTGTTCACATACATATAACCTGCGTTGTCGTGGGTCTGGAAGAGGTCAGTATTGTAGACCACGTTGCGCAGGCCGATGTACTGGCCGCTCTTCTCGATGGTGAAGAAGTTCGAGAGGTCGAGCACGGGGTCGGTGGCTGCCGAATGGTAGCGCAGAGCTTTTGAGTCGGTACTGGCCCAGTCGGGCTTACCCTCATATCTTCCCACGCCAACGATAAGCTCGTCAGTCTCAGCGGGTGCGAGCAGATAATAGTAGTCGGCATCGCCGAGGATGGCATCTGTGCTCGTCACCTCGGTGAAGCCACGGGCGACGGTGAGATACGTGGTGTAGTCGGCTGCATATACCGACGCAATGGCGGCTGCCCATAAGAGCACAGCCGCCATAAAGCGAATAGAGTTCTTCATAGATATGTATTGTTTGAGTATTCAGTTTTAAAAGTCATCGTCGTCCCAAGAGCCGCCACTACGTCCACGGGCTGTGGTGCTGCCTGCCGCCTGCCCCACCGATAGAGACACCGGCGTTACCGACTGTATCGCTAAATGTAATTCTAACCCCTATGGCCTTCATGGCCGGTGTTTGATATTGCTTTTTCATAGCTGTGAGATTTATTTACTTGATGATTATTTTCTTCCCATTATTAATATAGAAGCCCTTCTTCAACATTGAAGAATCCATACGACGACCCTGGAGATCATAGATGGGCTGAGAGTCGAGAGTCGAAAGCTGAGAGTTGAGAGAGGGCACGCTGATACCCGTAGCATCGTCGCCAAAGTTGAGTGCGAAGCGGCTGGGGGTAGTAGAGGCTTCACTCAGCTTGAAGTAGGCGCGGAAGGCATTAACCTTGAAGTCGGCAATACTGGGCCAGTAGAGCTTGTTGTCGGCACCAAGGTAGAGGTTCGTCTTGTCGTCCTTGGCAAGGGGTACCGAAGCATAAGTGCCTTGGAAAGTGACGGTGCCATCAGTGCTTGTTACACTTCCGGGAGAACCGTCGGACACGGTGACACCTCTGAAGACGGGATCGGTGACATTGGAGCCACTTTCCCACTTAATGAGGTAGGGCTTGCCAGCTGTAATGGTCTCAGCATTCTTGAAGTTCAGATAGAGCGTCGTGCCGTCGAGGCCAGTGACATGGGTGTAGCTGCCTGCCTCCGTGTCGAGTTCCATCAATGCGCTGTTCGTATCGCTGGGTTTGTCAAGGAGTTGGTTCACCTGTTCAGCGGTCATACTGAAGGGCAGGCAGAGCGTGTTCCACGAACCATCCTTGTAGAGGGTGCGGCCAGAAAGGGTGACCACGCCGCGCTCGCCGTCGTATGTCTCGATGGTAGTGGCGTTGTCTTCGGCATCAGCACCGTTGTCATAAAGCGTGATGACGGTTGGAGTGTATGTGAGGGTGACATCATCCACAATTATCTGGGCGGGTGTGTTGCCTGTGCCTGTCTTCTGGAAACCGAAGGTGAGGTCGAAAGGTTGAGGCGTTCCTGTCACCTCGAAGTTGTATGTGAGCGTCTTGGCACCATCAGTTGTTTCGCCGATAGCATTTTCTGTATCACCAAGCTTATATTGCGAAAGGTTCTTCATATTCTCCATATTGCTGTTCCACGAGAAGGAAAGCTGGTACCTACCCACAGGCAACATCTTCTGCTTCGAGACCTTTAGCGTGGTGGCTGCGCTGCCCCAGTTCTTGCGCATATAGAGCTTTTCATCGTTGGCACTCTGGTCTGTCTGTAGCACTGCCCACGTGTCGGCATCGGCATAGTCAACCTCCCATCCGGTGACGGCTTTGATTGTATTGCTGTTGTCTCCGTTTATTACGCTTCCTGGTGCTGCGCTGAAGTCGAGGTTATCGCCAAGGAAGGCGGATACATCAAAGTTGGCAGTCTGATTGAGGGCGTAGGTGTCGAAAGCGGTGTTTAGGGCGGTGATGGCGGTCTCCTCAGCGTCATCATCGGCCATATTTGCGTCTGCTCCATAGTTGCCAACGATGCTGAGTTCCGTAGTTCCTTCCACCATCGCCTTGTAGCTCTTGAAGAGGCGGAGAGAGGCATCAGTGGCATCCATCTGGGCAATGAGGTTTTGGGCGATAGTGGCATAGTTAGAGGCTTGAGAAATGTCATCAAGGGCAGTGGAAACAGCGTTCACCTTTGCGAGTAGGTCTGTCCATGCCCCAGCACTCATGGTCACGCGGCTGTAGTCCGTTCCGTCTGCGAGGTTATAGTCGTTCTCGAAGCGTTCCAGTGCTGCGAGCATTGCAGGAATGGCGGCTTTGGCCTGTGCTATCTGTTGCTTGGCGGTATTGATGGCGTTGGGCAGGGTGGTCAGTGTGACGGTGTTTAGCTCATCAAAGGTATTAGCATTGTTACCTGCGTCGATAGCATCCTGCAGGGCTTGCTGCTGAGCTTGAGTAAGCATCGCTGCATCTGCACCAGCCAACAGACCCTGTGCCTCAGAGACGAGGGCATCGCGGGTGGCTTTCAGTTGGGTCAAATCTGGGGACTTGCTGTAGACAATGCTGACGATTTGGGCGAAGTGCCAGTTGGAGCCGTTGGCATCCTTTTCCACGCCGAAGGTGAGGGCATTGCTGTTGCCAGACAGATGTACATTCACATCAAGGGTGGTGAGGTCGTCGAAGTTGACAGCCGTGGCAAACTTGATAGGCATACCTGTGCGCTGGATGCTGCTGGCATCGGTAATGTCGCCTGCAAAGGCAAAGGTGCGGTCGGCATCGCCCTCTGTGGCCTCAGTTGTAATGTTATCTCGCTGAGAAGTGCTAAGTGCCATGGTGTACATACCCACTTGATAGTAGCCGGCTGGCAGATCGCTGATAGTCTGATAGAGTACATTTCCTGTCGTGGCAGCCGTCGATTCGAAATTCTCGGCAAACGACGGGATGGTGCTGGGGCGGTTGGCCAGGAACTGGTCTGCCACGATGCCTGCTGCCGAGCCGTCTGTTTTCTTCCAGTCCCAATAGTTCTGCGAGGCAAAGAAGGTGATGTCGAACTGTCCCTCGACATTAGAGATATAGGTGAGAACAGCGGAACGGAGGTTGGGAATCTGTGCCGTGATGGAAGCAGCTGTCGTGGCAGCCTCAACAGCAGTTGTGGCGTTATTGACAGCCGTGTTGAAGGTGTTCAGTTCTGTGCTGGCGCCCTGTTCTGTTGTCAAGCCCACCACCTTTGTCTTGAAGGAATTGAAATCGACATAGGCAGCCTTGATTTCATTAGTGAAATAGGTATCAAGAGCTGTTTGGATTGCATTCTGGGCTGCTACGTATCCTGCCTTTGTTGTGTAATCACCACCATTATCATTGATGGCCGTCTGGATAGCCTCCTCACAAGCATCGGGCACAAGATTGGAAGCTATAGCATTTTCGGCTGTAGTCTTCACTGCGTCGCGGGCAGCAGCATAAACCGAGAGGTCGTTACCAAGATAATAGAGCTTGAAATTGTCAAACACATCCCAGTGGTTAGCCACATTATCCATAAAGCCCATGGTCAATGATTGTCCCTCGTCAAGCGAGATGGAAGGAGTAGTTATCTTTCCCGTTGTACGGTCAAGCATAGTTGTTGCTTCTGTCTGCATGGATGATGATGAGGTAGTGGTGTTAACAGGTGTGCTCACCGTATTTTCACCAACTGTGGCATAGACTGCACCAGAATTTGTCTGGCTACGGGCCTGTACCGATACCTGATAGGCTCCTTCTGGCAGCGATGCAACATTCTGATAAAATTTGAAATCGGTACTACTATGCCAGGTCTCAGTACAATAGTTTCCAGCAGCTGTTCCACCAAGTGACGTGGCACTTCTCGTCCAACCATCGATATTGAGGTCAAGCGTAGGATTGGTTACATAGATAAACGACACATCAACCGGATTTGAGGAAGAGGCTGCAGCTAAAAAGTTTTCATGGAACTTGGTCCTAGAGATAGCATATATTTGGAAACGACCTATATAGTCTCCTAATTTGTTACCTGCCATTTCCTGTCCATTCTCTATATTGGAATATGTGTTGTTTTCATTCCAAGGTCCAAGATAGCCTTTGTAGCCAGCACTGCTTGATGCAGGATACTTACCGTTTTCTATTGTCCAATATCCATTACTATAAGCAAAGTTTAGTTTAGACCATTCATTGGGAGAGGACACATCGTTCGTTTCCATAAAATAGGCCTTGTCGTATTCGGTTTGGAGCAAACGAGCAGGATATTCGACATTTTGCAGGGCGTATGAACCGTCGCCATAACTACCCTTTTGCAATATCCACAATTTGGAGAGAATTGCCGAGGTGGTTGGCGATACAGATGTCTGATACCAAAGTGACAATGAGTACCATTTCCCGTTATTACGGTAACCCTTTACTATGGTCAGCATGAGGTCTTGACTGTTATCTACTATCACGTAGTAATTGTTGGCAATGTCAGAAGCCGAGGGCAACGTGGTGATTTTTGTCCATCCGTCGGCTGCTGCCAGCTTGCTGGTGTCGGCCTTGGCAACAGAACCGCCAAGCACTGTAAGTGCGAGGGCTGCAATTATATATCTTTTCATCTTCATTATTCGTTTAATTCGTGAAATTCGTTTAATTCGTGGTTTCAGAAAAAGACGCAGTTCAGAACTGTGCCTGTATGACTTCCTTCACACCCTCGCCGCGCTTGAAGAGAACGACGTATGCGTTGTTGGTTACAGTGGTTTTGCCCGGGGCTGCCACGGTATAGTCATGCACCGAAGAGCCGTTATTGGTCGTATTGTTATAAGTGCGATTGTCGAACTGGTGGTAGTGACCAGAGAAATGCTGCACCTTGCCATCGGTTCTGCCTGCGGCTTTCATCATAATGTCGGAGAGCGGGTTCTTCTTCAGCTCATTGGCTTTGTCAGCATTGTTGTAGGTGATGCCGCTGGTGCTGGAACCATAGATGGAACTGTTGCTTGCTGTCTTGTATTTGCCCACGTCGTTTTGGTCGAGCCACCAGCGGTTGCAGTCATCGCCTGCTAACCAAGGATAATGCTGCATCCATACCGAGGCTTCGTCGGCATGGCTCTCTACGAATGTGTTCAAAGCTGTTATGACACCATCGGGAGCATAGTATTTAGCAGAACTGACAATGCTAGGATTATTGTATGATTTCTGGAACCAATAGCTGTTTGCGCAATAGAAGCGTACGTCTTTGAATTTGAAAGTAAAATGATTGGGTTGGAAATCATAGCTGCCATAAGTAAAATAGTTGATGTTCTCGTCAAAGACACCCATACCATTCCAATAACTGTTATTGTCCTTGATTGCCGATATCGTTTTGGCATCAGCATTGTAACCAGTTCCTGATAAACCAAATTTGATACCTTCATCACCATTTTCGCCTGTCCAGTAGTCGGGACTCAAATCGTGGTTGCCCGCTATAAAGATAAAAGGTATGCCTGCTGTCTTGGCTTTCTCTGCTGTGCAAGCCAGGAAGTTTTTGTGCTCGCCGCTACTGCCATCATCACCCTTGTCCTGGTCGATATCACCAAGACAGAACACGATGCTGGTCTTGGGGACGAGGTTGGTGGCTCCCTCGGTGGAGAAGCGAATTGGCTCCGACTTCGGGTTCATATCAAGGATGTTCTGCATAATATCAGCCATGTCAGTCTGACTGGTACCGTCATGTCCGGCGCCCTGGTTGATGTGGCAGTCGGAGAAGAACACTCCGCAGAACCACACATCCTCGACGAAGCGGAAGCCGTAGGCCTTGTTGTTGTAGGTGAAGACCTTCAACTCGTCGTAGTTCAGCTTTGTGGTAGTGGGGTTAGGTGTCACAGCGCTGGCATTGACAGAAGTACCACCGACCGAGACACCAGTAATGAGTCCGCTGAGGTCAGTACCAGCAGGCAAGGTGACAGTAGTAAAGCCCTTGGCGTTGGTCTCTGCCACGCTGGAGTAGGTCACGCCATTGAGTGTGAATGTCATCTGTGCAAAGGCGACAGAAAGAGACATGCATACGAATAAAAATGTTGTTAACAGTCGTAATTTCATGATTTTAGTTTTAATAATCATAGTAATTGTGCAAAATTAAATAATATTATGGTATATATCACAATTCTTTAACTTTTTTTGAGGAAATATTGGTCATATTCGTACTAAAACTGAAGCCAAACAGGTAAAAATGCCATATAAAGGCAAATAGAGGATAGACCATAGAAAAATACACGTGATATCGGACTTTAAGAAGTTTAACGCTATTATAATGTGTTATTTTCGTAAAAAGTTGTACCTTTGCACACAAAAGCGTGTTTGAACTCAATAATTGAACGAAGAATTTAACCCCATATCTTCCCTTCCAATGAGACTTTATACGGACAAGGAACTGGCAGAAATACTTGACAAAGACATATTCCATCAGATAGGCGATGTGGCCGACAGCATAGGTGTGGAATGCTACGTGGTGGGCGGCTACGTGCGCGACATCTTTCTGGAGCGCCCCTCCCACGACATCGATGTGGTGGTGGTGGGCAGTGGCATCGCCGTCGCCACAGAGTTGAAACGACGCTTGGGCCGACGTGCCCACCTCTCTGTGTTCAAGAACTTCGGAACGGCACAAGTGAAGGTGAGTCAATCCAACGTGAGAGACGATGAGATAGAGGTGGAATTCGTGGGGGCACGCCGTGAAAGTTATAGCCATGACTCACGCAAGCCTATCGTGGAGGACGGCACCTTGGAAGACGACCAGAACCGTCGCGACTTCACCATCAACGCGATGGCCATCTGTCTGAACCGCAATCGCTTCGGCGAACTGGTAGACCCTTTCAATGGCCTGGCAGACCTGGAGGACGGCATTGTCGCTACGCCTCTCGACCCTGAGGTGACTTTCAGCGACGACCCTCTGCGCATGATGCGCTGCATACGCTTCGCCACACAGCTCAACTTCCAGATAGAGGAGCGCACCTTCGAGGCCCTGGAGCACATGGCCGAGCGCATCAAGATAGTGAGCGGAGAGCGCATAGAGGTGGAACTGAACAAAATCATCATGTCGCCCACGCCCAGCCGAGGATTCGTCGACCTGCAACGCTGCGGACTACTCAGCATCATCCTGCCCGAACTGGCCGCCCTCGACATTGTGGAGCAGCGCAATGGACGCGCCCACAAGAACAACTTCTACCACACGCTGGAGGTGCTGGACAATGTGGCCCGAAACGCCACTTCCCCATTGTATCTACGCTGGTCTGCCCTGCTCCACGACATCGGGAAGACGCAGACCAAGCGGTGGGACGCGCTGGCGGGATGGACGTTCCATAACCATAATTATATAGGGGCGAAGATGGCGCCCCAGATTTTCCGCCGACTAAAACTGCCTATGGGGGCCGAGATGAAGTATGTGCAGAAACTGGTGGACCTGCACATGCGTCCACAAGTAATTGCCGACAACGAGGTGACCGACAGTGCTGTGCGCCGACTTCTGAGCGACGCCGGCGACGACATCGACGACCTGATGACGCTCTGTGAAGCCGACATCACCAGCAAGAACGAGGTGAAGAAAAAAATCTTCCTGGAGAACTTCAGGATGGTCAGGGAAAAACTGGCTGACCTGAAGGAAAAAGACTACAAACGGTTGCTGCAACCTTGCATCGACGGCAACGAAATCATGGAACTCTTCAACCTGAAGCCCAGCCGTGAAGTGGGTGTGCTAAAGCAGACGCTGAAAGACGCCGTGCTCGACAACCGTGTGGAGAACGAGCGCGAGCCGCTGATGCGGCTGCTGATGGCGAAAGCCAGCGAAATGGGCCTGGCCCACTAACTGGCAACTGTCTGAAAGGCCAAGGCGTACATACGCATCTGCTTCACCATAGCCAGCAGGCCGTTGCTGCGCGTGGGCGAAAGGTGCTCACGCAGGCCGATGCGGTCTATGAAGTAAAGGTCTGCATCAAGTATTTCCTGAGGTGCGGCTCCGTCGAAGACGCGGATAAGAAGCGACACGATGCCCTTCACGATGAGGGCGTCGCTCTCGGCCTGGAAGTGCACACGCCCGTCGGCATAGTCGGCCTGCAGCCACACACGGCTCTGGCAGCCGTCGATAAGGTTGCTCTCAGTCTTGTAGCGCTCATCAAGCGGTTCCTGTTCGTTACCCATATCAATGAGAAGCTGGTACTTGTCCATCCAGTCATCCAGACCGTCAAACTCCTCAATAATCTCGTCCTGGCGTTGGTCTATTGTGCTCATTATTCCTTAGTTGAAGTAATACTTTACGCCTATCGAGGCAAACCAGCACTGGTCGAGCGAGTGGTACAACTTCCACATGTCGGTCTTGCCGTTGATGGCAGCAGGTGTCGAGAAAATGGCGTAACCGTCGGCATCGCGGCCTTCGTAGCGGAGGATTCGGGAGTACTGCACGCTGCTGTCGGTCATCGGCGTGGTGCTGAAATCGGGGTTAGCCACCTTGGCAACGCCCCAACTACTGTTGAAGAGGTTCATGACGTTCTTTATGTCGAAGCAAAGCTGCAGCTTGTGCTCGTTCTTCCCCACTTTCAGCTTGAAATCGTGCTTGTAGGCAAAGTCGAGACGGTGTACCCAAGGTGAGTAGACGCTATATGCCTCGGCATAACTGCCCTGATGGTCTCTCAGATAGTCGTTGGCGTGTACAAAGTCCATAAAGCGCGTGCGATCATCGTCAGTAGCGAAGCGGAACTGGTTATTGGCCACCTCCTCATCGGTAGGCAAGTAGACCACGTCGTAGTTATAGCCGTCGCCGTTCATATCGTTGGCTGTCATTAGCGTGGTGTTGTATCTTCCGCGCAAGCCTTCATAGATAAAGGAGTAGTGGTTGCCACTCTTGTCGTGGATGGTGGCGCTGGCCAAGAAACGGTCTGGGATAACATACTGCGAGTTGTGCAATGGCACATTGTTGGCCCCCAGACAACTTGGAATGTATGCGAAAGCCGACGAGGCGTCGTTGCCAGGCATACCCGTGATTTCTTTATTCATAGTGTGGGTGTAGGCCGCCATCAAGTTCAGCCAGCCGTAGGGCTGGGCTGTCAGCGTGGTGTTGAAGGTCCATCCATAGCCCTTGCTGGTGTTGGTCAGTATGAAAGCGTTGGGCAGGGCAGCGCCAGTATCCGAATCTGTGTTTTTGAAGTCGCTGAAAAGCGGACGGTTGTCAACCCCGTTCAGTCTTTCAAAGTTCTCTATCCCCTTCATACTCCAGTCGGAAATGCAAACGCCATTGACGGTCTTGTTGAAAATAGCCTCGACCGTAACAGTAAACGGGAAAACGACAGGCAGCTGATAATCAACGGCAATGGATGTTTTCCAAACCTGTGGCATTTTGAAGTTAGGGTCTACCGCATTGATGTACGAACCAGCCACGCCCTGTTCAGGAGTGATAGTGGCGGGGCCGAGGGGTGTCTGTGTGTTCGGGTCGGTATAGGGCTGTCCGTTTGGCTGGTGGGTGGTGACATAGTCGCGCAAGGCGTTGCCACTCAGGAGCTGTCCGTCAAACTGCGTCATATCCGCCTTCATGCCGCTGTTTTTGCCTGTGGCATTCCAGATGCCGCGATACTGCAACATATTCGAGTTGTTGGGCATATTGGTGAAAAACACCAATGGCAGGCGTCCAGAGAACAGACCGGTTCCGCCGCGCACCTTCAGCTGCTTGTTGCCAAACACATCCCAGGTAAAGCCCAGGCGCGGTGAGAACAGGTATTTCGCTTCGGGCCACTTGCCAGTATCAATATGGCGGCCATTATAGGCGTAGTTGTATATGGCCAAGTTGGTCATCAGGTCGGCATTGTCAAAACTGAGGCCGTCAAGCCGCAGACCGGCAGTAACTTTCAGATTGTCAGCAACATTCCAGTCATCTTGAAGATAGAAGCCCAGCCTGTTGAAACGTACACGCGATGCCGGCTCGTCCTCGCCATTGTAGCCGTATGTGAGGGCAACTATCTCAGGCGTTGAGGCGAAGATTGCCGCTGGGTTGAGATTGCCGCCGACATACATGTCGTCAGTAATCTTGAATCGGTAGTAGCCCAGGCCGTTCCGCATATACATATTGTCAGACATCTGGTGCTCGAAACTCACACCGGCAGTAATCTTGTGGGTGGCCATATAGTAGGTCACGTCGTCTTTCACATTCCAGATGGTGTTGTGCACGGCGTTGTTCCATGTAAACAGTTCATAGCCCAAGGAAATATAATTATTGTTGTCCTTGATGATGTCGATGAATGGGAAGCGCCCCGACTTCGAGTCGCGCAGATCGTCCAGCTTCGAGTAAGTAGCCAGGAATTGGTTCGACAGATTGTCGGTAAGGCGGCTGTTCAGGTCTACGGAGAATGAGTGCACCAGATTATCTTCGGCATACATGGAGTTGGCATACGACATGCCCATCTGCGAGATTCGGGCATCAGTCATACGGGGGCCGCCATCCATCGAAACAGCATTGGGAGTCTTCCAAGTTCGATTCTTGGTGTAGTTATAGCGCAGGGCCAGGTGGTGGCGGTTGGTGATGTTCCAGTCGAGGCGGGCAAGCAGCTTGTAGTTTTTCTCATCGGCAGGGAATGACGTATAGCTGCCTGTGTCGTACCCGTATGTACGGGCCACATAGTCGGACACAGCAGCCAAATCGGCCTGGGTGGTACGCGACACATAGTTCTCTGCATTCTGAGGGTCGTCGAGAGTGGCTCCGCGCCAACGGTTCACCACCGTGGGTTTGGTGGAAATCTCGCCGTTAGCGAAGAAGAATAAGCGATCTTTCAGAATGGGGCCACCCAATGTAAAACCATAGATGGTCGTCTGATTCTTGGCCCGAGCCCCGCTGAACTGCTCACGGTCCACCGCGTCGCCTTGCATATTCTCGTTCTGGTGGTAAACGTAGGCCGAACCGCGATAGGTGTTGGTGCCGCTCTTGGTGATGGCGTTCATACCGCCACCGATGAAATTGGTCTGCCGTACATCGAAGGGCGAAATGACCACCTGTATCTCTTCAATGGCGTCTATGCTGATGGGAGTGCCGCCGCCGGGCAGTTTGTTACTCAAGCCAAAGTTGTTGTTGAAGTTGGCGCCATCGACGGTGAAGTTGGCAGTTCGCCCGTCGGAACCAGCAAAACCCATGTCATTTCCGCCGTATGGAGAAAGACGCGCCAAATCAGTGATTGAACGTGTCACTGTGGGCATATTCACAATCTGCGACGAGGTGATGTTGGTGGCGGCTCCCGTCTTCTCGGCAGAAAACTTCGAAGCTCTCCCACTAACCACAACCTCGTTCAGCAAGGTGACATCCTCGCTCAACTTGACATCCAACTGATAAGTCTCAGCCAACTGAAGCACGACACCCTTCTCAGTCTTAGAGTCGTAACCTATATAGCTCACTGTTACGGTATAGGGGCCACCCGTGCGCATACCCTGAATGGAAAATCGACCGCTAACGTTTGTAACAGCATTGTAGCGCGTACCCGAAGGCTCGTGGACAGCCTGGACCGTGGCACCGATAACATCATCGTTCCCTTCGGCGAAGGTGACATGCCCGGTCATACTTGAAGTGGTGACCTGGCCAAACGACGACAATACCACTATGAACAACAAAGCGACAACAAGACTGAGTTTTATCTTCATATTTACAACTGAATCATCGATTATGGTTTCTCTATTGCGCTGCAAAATTACACATATTTTTTTTAATCACCAATCGGTTTTGACATTTTTTTGAAACTGACAATGCAAAAAATTGCCCATTTTGCAAATTAATCAAAAATATTTTGGTGGTATCAGAAAAATCACGTACATTTGCAGCGGCAATAGTTGCCAAAACAAATAGAAATTAATTAAAACATCAACCCTTAAAAACAAAACAACTATGAAAAGAATGATTCAAATGATGGTATGCTTCTTCCTGCTCAGTATGGGCACACCAGTCGCTGCACAAGAGATTACCAAAGAGGTAAAGAAAGAAGCAAAGAGGCTCAAGAAAGAAGGATGGACTGTTACTCCTGGCGCATTGCCAATGGAGACACAGCTTGCCAAGAGTTTCAAGATGCAGAATGAGACCGACGCCCACTTCCAGCCCAAGTATGTCTTTGGCGAGGGAAATGGAACAGGTGAATTCTACAACGCTGCCAAACTGACAGCCACGGCAGTGTCAAAATCCAGATTGGCCGAACAGATTTCATCACAGATCACGAGTCTCGTGGAAGGTCAGCTCAAGAATGAGGAGCTTCCAGGCGGCCAGGCCGTTTCAGTATCACAAGTCTGCGAGGAATTCAAGAGCATCTGCGAGCAAAAGCTGGGAACAGTAATTCCTGTGATGGAACTCCAGCGCACCGACAAGAAGACCGGTAACACGCAAATTATGCTGCGTACAGCTTACGAAATAGGCAAGGGTCTGGCCGATGGCAAGAAATTCATCGACAGCAAGTGCAGGGAGAAAGGGATTCCTTTCGTAGTTGCGATGGAACAGTAAATTCCAACCTTTATGGCAGAGACTAATGTCAAGAAAAAGTCGCCGCTGTGGTACATTGCTGGTGCCACAGTGACGACCTTTGTTGTGCTGTGGATATACAAGACCATAGCCCTCAACCTGTCGCTTTTCAGTCCGCTGGCAAAGGCTATCGGCGACTATTCGATGGACGATTTCTACTACCAGCTGCTCGCCCAGGCCGACGAGGCCGATTCGAGCACAGTAGTCTCCATCGTCGACATCACAGACGTCTACAGCCGTGACGAACTGGCCGACCTCATCGTTCAGGTTGAGGAGCAAGGCGCCAAAGTGCTGGGCATCGATTGTGTGTTTGAGGGCTTGAAGTTCGAAAACCCCTACGGCGACAGCCTCATTGC
The DNA here is from genome assembly GCA_017960525.1 of Prevotella sp. Taxonomy (GTDB): domain Bacteria; phylum Bacteroidota; class Bacteroidia; order Bacteroidales; family Bacteroidaceae; genus Prevotella. Next base: position 124,996 of record JAGCZA010000079.1, on the reverse strand, counting down.
CGCCGTCGCCACCAGCTACGACAACATTGTCTTTGCCTATAAGCTCATCAGCGATTCTTGGGACGGCGAACAGTGGACTGTCACGCGCAACTCGTTCTTTGCCGACAGCCTTGGCAAGTACAACCAGGGATTCATCGACTTTGAGCGCAGCATATATGGTGACATGAAACGCAATGTCATCATAGCCGACAGCGTGATTGGCGAGTTGCGCCCTTCGCTCTGCAAGATAGTGGCCGACAAATATGCCGGGCAAGAAGTTGTAAAGATGAAGAAAGGCGACATGCGTGTGAACTTCTCGCCCACCGAATTCCAGATCATCCCGCCCGACAGCATCGCCGAATATGGTGACTATATCACCGACCGCGTGGTGTTCCTGGGAACTATGCGCGACGAAAGCGATATGCACTACACGCCTCAGGGTAAGATTGCCGGTGTGAAACTTCTGGCATACAGCGTTGAGACGTTCCTCAACCAGAACGCCATCAAGGAGGCGTCAGGCTGGGTGCTCTGGCTGGTATCGTTCCTGCTCGTCTTCACCGTCATCTTCATCTTCGATCGCTATGCCATCCTCGTGTCCAAACTGGACAACGAACTGCTGCGCTATCTGCTCAGTTCCATTCTGGTGAAAGGCATCATCAAGTTCTTGCTGATGGCGGCTTTCGTGTGGTGGGCCTTCATTCTCTTCTGCCAGGAGAACATCAGCGTCAACCTGGCATACGCACTGGCGGCCATACCGTTCACCGTCTCGGCTGAAAACCTATTTAATATTTTGTTGAACAACTTTAAGAAAAAGTAGCAATGATAAAGAGATTATTACTGCTCCTGACGTGCTTTGTCTGCCTGACGGCAGGGGCACAAAAGGCTTCCTACCTCATCAAGGAAGTGACAGGATTGCCAGAAAAAACCACCAATGGTAAGAAAGTGGTGTTGCAGAAGGGCGACAAGCTGACCGACAGCGACCAGCTAAATATGCCCTTCAATGCAAGGCTCACCCTCATTGACCAGGTGGCCAACAAGGAATACATCGTAAGAACCAGCGGCACAGGCACGGTAAAGGCTATGCTCAAGGACAGCAAAAATACCGTTGTGAGCAGATCGAAGGAGTATATTGCAAGTGTGGCCAACAGCCTTGTACACAAAGGAAAGAAAGCCAATGTGCGCGTGGTGGATCCCTGCACCGTCACCCGTGAAGGCTTAGTTTACGATGAGAATGCTATTGCTGTGGCTAGTGAGCCTGAACAGGGCGAAGACAACTGGGGATTCCGCAAACGCTACATCGAATTCCGCGAAAAGGCTTGGAACACCTACTTGGAGTTCACTAAAAGAGCCTGGGAGGAATACCGCTCTGAGGAACCCCTCAAAATGCCCAGCGAGAAAGAACTGCCCCCCGTCATTCTCCTTGACGAAGATGACAGTGAAGGTGTCGTTCTGGACGACAACCTGATGGTGGAACTTCAGAAAGAGGAACAGGGTGAGGAGGAAGCCACGGCCTCTGTCTTCTCCGTCTTCGACAAACTGGTAGACAAGATTAAGAAGAAAAAGAAGAACAAGGACACGAATGTAACGACTGTGCCTGCCAGACCTAAGACGGAAGAAAGCCGTCCCGTAAAGGTGGAGAAAGAGGCACTGGTGATTCCGGCTCCTGAAGAGGAGAAGCCAGACCCATTCATTCGTCAGGACTACCTTAAGAACGAGAAAGCTGCCACAAAAGAGATATACAAGTTCAAGGTGTTTGGCACGGAATATCAGGTGCACATGGACGACAGTTATAAGTTCAAGATGAAGGGAACCAAGGAGAGCGATGTCGTAGATGCCTTGAAAACTGTTTCTACTGAGAAATACCGCAATCTGCTGTCCGAGTGTATGGAGATACGCGACAAGCACGAACTCTCCGACTGGGCCTACTATAAGGTGCTGCAGAGTATGACCAACCAGTTTATGGGCAAGGGCAACGAGGCCACGCTGCTCACCGCCTTCCTCTATTCTTGGTCGGGCTACAAGATGCGTCTGGCTTTCAACGACAGCCGTCTGATGATGTTGTTGGCTTGCCAGCACACCATCTACAACAAGAGTTTCTTCGAGATTGACGGCATCCGCTTCTACGTGATGGAAGACGGTGTCCGCACCCTGAGCATCTGCAAGGCCAATTTGCTGAACGAGCAGGGACTGTCGCTGTTCATTCCCAAAGAGCAGAAGTTTGACATGGTCCAGACTCCAGAGCGCACATACGTGTCAAGGAAGTTCCCTGACATGAAGTTCACCGTTCACAGCAACAAGAACCAGATTGACTTCTGCAACGACTATCCCCAGTCGACCATCAACGACGATCTGATGACCAAGTGGGCCATCTATGCCAATGTGCCTCTGGCCGCCAACATCCGCGAAGAAGTTTATCCGCAGCTGAAACCGATACTCAGCGGCAAGAGCGAATACGAGCAGGTCAGGCGCATACTTGACCTCGTGCAGACCGGCTTCAAATATGAGCTTGACGACAAAATCTGGGGAGGCGACCGTCCCTTCTTTGCCGAAGAGACCCTCTACTATCCCTATCAGGACTGCGAAGACCGCTCTGTCCTCTTCTCACGTCTGGTGCGCGACCTGGTGGGCCTGCCCATCATCCTGGTCTATTATCCCGGCCATCTGGCAACAGCCGTTGGTTTCAACGAGGAGGTTCCGGGCGACTATATCAAGTTTGGCGGACGCCGCTACGTGGTGTGCGACCCCACCTATATCGGCGCACCTGTAGGACGCACAATGCCACAGTGTGACAACAGCAGAGCCAAGGTGATTCTGCTTGACACATAGGATTGTCGGCAAGCAATTAAAACTAAGGATATTTGGCCTCCCCTAACCCCTCCCAGGGAGGTGCTGGGGGAGGCCAAACAGTTAGGACGAACCAAACCTATAGTTAGGACGAACCAAACTCACAGTTAGGACGAACCAAAATTAATACTAACCTTTTAAACGGAATACTATGAACAAGGAGGAGAAATATGTTATCACCATCAGCCGGCAGTTTGGCACTGGTGGTCATGAGATTGGCGCCGAACTGGCCCGCCGACTGGGCGTGAAGCTGCTCGACAAGCAGATTATGAATGAAGTGGCAAGAAAATTCGGCAGTGTTGAGGATGCCATCGAGCGCATAGAGGCCCGCAACCCCCTCTGGCGCGACGACTTCACGCAGTTCTACCGCTCCTATATGGCCGGTATGGAGTACAACGGCCAGGAGCAGGACCAAACCTCGCACCAGCTCTTTGAGGCACAGGCCAAGGCTATCCGCAAGATTGCCGCCGAAGAGTCGTGCGTCATTATTGGCCGTTGCGGCTTCTACATCTTCCGTGACCATCCCAACGCGCTGAAGATTTTCATCCACGCCGACGACGACTGCCGCAAGCAGCGCATCGCCCGCCGATATGACCTGTCAGAGTCAGATGCAGCAGCCATGATTGTAGACAACGACTATAGCCGCGAGCTCTACACAAAGACATTCACAGGCAGCGACTGGCAGGACGCGCGCAACTACGACATCTCGCTCAACGTGCGCAAGTTTGGCGTCAACGGAGCCGTAGACTTCCTGATGAACGCTATTGAATAAAGCAAGAAAAAAGAATGGCAAAGGTTGGAACATGGATTGGCGGCATCCTCGGATGGATGGCTTCCGGCCCGATGGGACTTTTTGTGGGTATGTGTGTGGGACTGCTCTTCGATGTGCTGTCCTCTGCCCAGCCCATACAAGTGTCATACCAGCAACAGCCCAACTCCTCAGAGGGCGACCGCAACAGCTTCCTGTTCTCCCTGCTTGTCATAGCCAGCTATATCATCAAGGCCGACGGCAAAATCATGCATTCCGAGATGGAGGCTGTGCGCAGCATGCTCCGCAACAACTTCGGCGAGGCCGCCGTCGAGCAGGGCAACGACATCCTGCTTCGCATCTTCGACAAGTCAAAGGATATGAGCGACGAGCAATATCGGATGGCCATCCGCCAGAGCTGCCAGCAGATAGCCCTAAACATGGACTACTCCGGCCGCCTGCAGTTGCTCAACTTCCTGGTGCTCATTGCCCAAGCCGACGGTTATGTTGCCCCTGCAGAGGTGTTCGCATTGAAAGAGACTGCTCAGTGGATGGGCCTGTCGGCAGCCCAAGTCGACGCGCTGCTCCATCTGGAAGGCGACACCCTCAACGATGCCTACAAAGTGCTCGGCATCAGCCCGCAAGCCACCGACGACGAGGTGCGCAAGGCATACCGCCGACTGGCACTTGAACACCATCCCGACCGCGTGGCCAAACTGGGCGACGACGTGCGCCGTGCTGCCGAAAAGAAATTCCAGGAAATCAATGCTGCCAAGGAGCGCATCTACAAGGCCAGAGGTCTCTAAGCTTTCCATTTTTTGAAACAGATGGTGCAAAAGACATTGTTGCTGATAAAGGCATACACGCTGACGGTGCTCTTCTTCCTGCTGGCAAAACTCGGCTTTATGGCCTGCAATGCCGATAGCCACCACTTCACTACTGCCGACCTGTTCAGCGTCCTGGGCCACGGGCTTTTCCTCGACCTCAGTACGGCCCTATATGTTCTGGCGATACCATTTCTCTGCGTCGCAGCATCCATCTGGTTCGGATGGCCCAAGTTACTTCGATGGGTGCTGAACGGCTGGTTTCTGCTCGTCTCGCTCACCCTTGCCCTGGCCTTTGTGGCCGACACCAGCCTGTACCCCTTCTGGCAGTTCAAGCTCGACGCCACCTGCCTGCAATACCTTGACACGCCTGCCGAGGCGATGGCTTCTGTTTCAACAGGTTACATCATCCTTCGCGTAGCCATCTTCGCCCTTCTGACCACAGTTTTCTTTCTGGCCTATACCCTCCCCCACCCCCGCCTGAAAGCCAGCCGCCACCGCATCACCGAAACGCTGGCCACCCTGGCCTGCATCCCTCTCATCGTCATCGGCATCCGTGGCGGCCTCGGCGAGTCTACCACCAACATCGGCCAAGTCTATTTCTCACAGAATCAGTTCCTCAACCACTCCGCCGTTAATCCCGTCTTCAGTTTCCTTGCTTCGCTTGAAACGACAGCAAACAATATACCCGAATATCACTTTTTGGACGATGAAGAGTGCATCCACACCATGCAGGGGCTCTACCCCACGAAAAGCATTGATACCGACACACTACTCAACACCGACAGGCCCAACGTGGTGATAATCCTTTTGGAAAGCTGCGGCGGTGTGTTTACTGAAGACATCGGCGGGAGGTCTGACGTGATGCCCCACTTCAACAAATTGGTTGGAGAAGGAGTCTATTTTACCCAGTTCTACGCCAATTCCTACCGTACAGACCGTGGCACACTCTGCACTTGGAGTGGTTTTCCCTCGTTCCCACGGTCTACGCTGATGAAGATGCCTTCCAAGACGGAGCATCTGCCAGGCATAGCCGCCAGCCTCCGCAACCAAGGCTATTCCACAACTTATCTATACGGTGGCGACATCAATTTCACCAATATGCGCAGCTACCTCATCAACATCGGGTTTGAGCACTTGATATGGCAAAAGGACTATACGGCAGAAGAGCAACATTCATCTGAATGGGGCGTGCATGACCACATCACTTTCCGCACCTTAGAAGATATTATTGCCCAACAACAACAGCCTTTCCTTATCGGCTTTTCCACGCTTTCAAGCCACGAGCCGTGGGATGTGCCCACGCATCAACTTGAAGACCCAGTACTCAATGCCTTCAACTATCTCGACCAGTGCATCGGCAAGTTCATCGATGCCGTCAGCCAAACACCCGAATGGAAAAATCTGCTTGTCGTGATGCTGCCCGACCATGGTTTCAGCTATGGCGAGGTGAACGAGGAGCACCCTATGCACGACCACGTGCCAATGCTTTGGGTAGGCGGAGCCATCAAGGAGCCAAGACGCATCAATCTGCTGTGCAACCAGACCGACCTTCCCGCCACTTTGTTAGGACAGATGGGCATTGACCATAGTGACTTCCGTTTCAGCCGCGATGTCTTGAGCAAAAACTATGTTTATCCCTTTGCCCACCACACCTACAATAATGGCGTCACTATGAAGGACAGCACAGGTTTCGCTGTGCTCGACCTGAACGCCAACAGAATAGTAGTTGACCAGAGCACCGATGCTGAAACCCTGATAAAAAAGGGCAAAGCCATCCTACAAACGGCATCACGTGAAATAAAAGACATGAAATGAAAAGAAAAAACGAGAGGTTTTCTTGTCCGGCTCTGCTGGCTGTCGCTTTGAATCTGCTGTTGCTCTATGCGGCCTACTTTGTCACGCGGGTGGCTTTCTTCTTGGAGAACTACCACACATATAAGCATATACTCGGTTCGGGCAAGCTTTTGACCATCATAGCCGGAGGGTTCTATTTCGACACCTCGGCCATCGCCTACACCAACGCCCTGTATGTGCTGCTGGTGCTACTGCCGCTGCACAGCAAGGAGACAGACTTATGGCAACGTTTCTGCAAGGGTCTCTTCATGCTTGTCAATGGGTTGGCACTGGCTGTCAATCTGGCCGATACCGTCTATTTCCAATTCACCGGCCGGCGCACCACAATGGCCTTCTTCAGTGAATTTGGCAGCGACGACAAGTTGGGTAGCATTGTGGCGCTTGAGTTTCTGAACCATTGGTATCTTGTGCTGCTGTTTGTCTTGCTTATGGCTATGCTCTGGGTGGGCTACAGAAAGCCAAAGACCACTTTGCGGCCACTCCCACGGTACTATCTGGTGCAAATTTGCTCATTGATTGTGGCAGCCATCCTGTGCTGGGCAGGCATGAGAGGCGGTTTTTGGGACAACCGCCCCATCAAGGTGAGCACGGCCAACCAGTTCATCGTCAAGCCTAACGATGCTTCGCTCATACTGAACACCCCATTCTCACTCATCAGGACCATTGGCAAAGCTAACTATCACGACCCAGCATTTTTCACCCAAGAAGAACTGGAGCGCATCTACACACCTGTGCATTTGCCTACAGTTCAAAACGACACTACGGCTACGACTCCCCCTAATGTTGTGGTCATTTTCTTGGAAAGCTTCGGAAGGGAGTATGTGGGAAGCCTCAACCGCGACAGACTTCCCGGCTATCAGGGCTACACGCCTTTCCTCGATTCACTTATGCAGCATGCCGTGTCATTCCGATACACCTTTGCCAACGGCCGCTCCAGCATCGACGCTATGCCGTCGGCACTGTCTGGACTGCCTATGTTTGTCGAGTCGTTTGTGGCTGCCAGCCATTCCATCAACCACTTGGACGGGTTGGCAGGCTATTTGGGGCGTATGGGCTATGAGTCTGCCTTCTTTCACGGCGCACCGGCTTCGAGTTTAGGGTTCCAAGGCTTTGCAAAGTCTACAGGCGTGCAGAAATGCTGGAGCCAAGAAGACTATGAGGCCGACCCGCGCACCAACGGCAAGGCCGACTCCGACAATTGGTGGGGTATTTGGGACGAGCCTTTCCTGCAATACTTCTGCTCAAAGATGAGCGACATGCAGCCACCATTTATGACAGCACTCTTCACGCTCACCAGCCACCACCCGTTCCATATTCCGTCACAGTACAAGGACATCTTCACCGAGGGAGAAATGCCCATCCACAAGTGCATACGCTACACCGACCACGCACTAAAACGCTTCTTTGAACAAGCCAGCCATAAGCCGTGGTTCCAGAACACCCTGTTCGTCTTGACGGGAGACCACACCAACATGAGCAACCATGAGGAGTATCGCAATACCACTGGCTTGTTCTCCACCACTTTGATCTTCTATGCCCCTAATGGGCGGATGGAACCAGGAATACGTGAGGGCATTGCCCAGCAGACCGATATTCTGCCGACCGTCTTAGGCTATGTGGGGTATGACCAACCCTATTTTGCCTTTGGCAGCGACTTGTTGCACACACCAGCGAAGGACACTTGGGCCATCAACTATCTGGACGGCGTGTACCAGTATTGCAAAGGAGAGCATGTGTTGCAGTTTGACGGAGAAAGCACTATCGGGCTTTATCGCCTTGACGACTATCGGATGGAGAAGAACATGATGGGACAGGCATCCTGTCAGACACAGATGGAACTTGAAACCAAAGCCATCATCCAGCAGTATATGTCGAGGATGATTGAAAACAAACTGACCATAGAATAAACGGTTATGATACTCATTACAGGAAAGGAAGGCATTGTCCACCGCACGGGGAAGGAAATACAAAACGTGTTCCAGAACCTGTTCAAGCAGAGAGGCAAATGGCGCCGAGAGGTAAGGGAAAACCTGGCCCAATACTATACCGCCGACGCGCCAAGGGCTACCAACGAGCGTCCCATAGTGGTGGCTATGATTGACGGGAAGTTGAAGCACGGCGGACTGGCCGACCGTCTTCGGGGCATCATTTCGGCCTACTACGTGAGCCGTATGTATAACCGTGACTTCCGCATCTTCTTTGTCCATCCGTTCCCGCTCATCGACTATCTCGTGCCCAACCTGCATGATTGGCGCATCAGCGAAGCCGACCTCTGCTTCAACAACAACGATGCCGAAGCCATGTTCTGCGGCAGCAACGCAACCCACGTGGAACGGTGGTTCCAGGAGCAATGGTTCAAGAAACGTATCAAGGGTATGAAGCGCCAGCTCCACATCTACACAAATGCCTGGCTGACAAGATCTGGCAACACGTTCCAACAATGCTTCAACGAACTGTTCCGCCCCTCCGAAGCCCTGGAAACTGCTCTCGACAAGGCCATGCAGCCTCTTGCCGGTAAGGAATACTTTGCCGTCACGCTACGCTTCCAACAGCTGTTGGGCGATTTCAAGGAGGACAACTACGATGTGCTTCCAGAGGCAGAACGCAAGCTGTTGATGGACCGCTGTGTGGAACAGATAGCCCATATCCATACAAAGATGAAGGTGAAGAAACGCATCTTAGTTACGTCTGACAGCAGCACATTTATCGATTATGCAGCCAGCCAGCTTGACTATGTCTATGTGGTGCCAGGCAAATTGACCCATATTGACTGGGCCACCGACATACCGTTTGAAATGAACCTGAAGTCGTTTGTCGACCTCCTTATGATTAGCCGGGCCCAAAAGGCTTTCCTTCTTCAAACAGGCAAAATGTACAATAGCGGTTTCCCCCGCCGTGCCGCCCAGATAGGCAATGTGCCCTTTCAGCACATCAGGTTCTGAACTATGGAATATACCTGAAGTCGTTCTTAGGGAAAAGCCGGTCTATCTGCTTGTGCAGTTTCTCTGCCGTGCTCCGCTTGTGCACGTAGATGGGCAAGGAACGTAACAGCCCGTCGGTGACGGCCTCCAGTTCCTCATCCAACGAGCTCTCCTTCATATAGGCCCTGAGCAGCAGGTCGCCCGACAGTTTCTCCCACTCTGCCTTGTTGCCCCAGTAGTGGCCTATGTGGTCGGCAGCCTCACAGAGCTGGGTGTTCTCAGCCATCGACACCGACGAGCTGTATTGTTCGAGTATAAATGTCTTGGCCCCGTCGTCGAGCATACCGTCGCAGATGGCCAACGACGTGTCGATAGTCTGCCTTGCCCTGCCAGCGGGAATACCCGTCACGCCGGCATTCCACATATCGTGGTTTTCACTCAAAGTGACCCCTCCGTAGGTGTGTCCAGCCACCCGCTTCCACATCTTGAGCGACCCACCCTTCATCTTCGACGGATGCCCCTCCCGCTGGTGCATCAGCCCCTTTCCCTCATCCAGCCGCTGTCGCAGGGTCTCCAGACTGCCATAGAGAAATGTGTCGCTGTCCAGATATAGTAAATGCTCGTCGGGATAGCGCTGTTGCAGATAGTCGAGCGCCATAATCTTCACGCGGAAAAAGAAATGATGACGCCCCTGCCACTCCTCAATCTGCTGTTCGGGAATAGGCAGAATGTCCACATGGGCGTGACGGTAATACTCAGGCTTGGTGGTGAGCACAAAGATGCGGTCGGACTCTGTGAGCTGCTTCTGGAAGGAGCGGATGGAGAGATAGGCCTCGAGATGATAGCTCAAATTGTCGCCAAAAACGATATAAAGCAGATTCATGGGTCTTAGGGTTAATAAATGTGTTGGAACAGATAGTCAAATTGCTTGAAAGACTCGCCACAGAGCGGTTTGTCAGCATCTTCTACCCAGTAGAGCGGCACGTCGCGATACATAGAGGCCACCAACGAGAAAGTGCTCGGCGGCCCTATCAGATAGTCGCACCGTGACAGCAGATAAAGGTCTTCGCCAGGATTGCCTTGAGGGAACAAAACGTTATGTTCAGGGAAAGCAGCTTTGTATGCATTCCGGTCAAGACTTCGCTCACTGCCACAGATGAAGATTTGCACCGACTGTTGAGGGTGCAAGGCCAAGAACTGCCTGATGAGGCTGATGTACTGCTGGTCAGAATAGAAGAAGCGTCCGTCGTAGAACTCCTTGTAATCGCCTCGGCGGATATGCATACCAAGCTTGAGGTCTGTCTTCGGCTGCTTTTCCATAAGGGTTTCAGGACGCACCATCACCTTCTCATCGAAAGCAAAAAGACTGACAATCTCTTGTTTGTATTTCAAGAAGAGGTCGTACCAGCGGGCATACCAACCCTCTGCGACGACGTTTCTACGTTCTGCCATCATCTGCTCCTCCCGGCTATAGTCGGCATCGGGCTCGTCAAACCTAACCACAGGAATCAGTCCCCATTTGGCCCCGTATTTGGCCATCACGTAGAAAATGAAATTGTGGCGTGCCGTATGGCAGATCTTGAAATAGCGGTACTTATAGGCGAAACGCATAGACATAGTAGCCCTTCCATGCTCACGCCCCCAAGCATAGACGTGCCCATACTGCAGGATATTGTTGCATAGGCGTCCTTTGTCGTGTGCAAAAATCATTCTTCTACTCCTTCCCTTGGTACGACTTTGCCGTCGACCACCTGGAACCGTCGGTCAAACTCCTCACGGGTGCGCTTCCATCGGTTGTGGCTCCAGAGCCAAAGCTCCGGCTGACGGCGTATGCTGGCCTCCAACATCTGATGATAAATGTCGGTGGCTTCAAACTCTTTCAACTCTTCCGGCTTGCGGGTAATCAGCTTGAACTCAGCCTCGTAATAGCCGCGCCTGACCTGACTCACCTCCAAAAAGAACAAGGCCTGTCGGTTTTTCAGGGCAATGCGCTCGGTGCCCGTCATCACGGGCGTATCGTGGTTCAGGAACCAGCACCAGTGGTGTATGTTGTTCCAATGAGGCACCTGGTCGCCTATATAGCCCAAAACGGTGGCCTGCTGCTTACGTTTGTACTCAATCGTCTTTCGGAGAATATCAACCAAGGCGATGCACTCTGCCCCCCAGCGCTCTCTTTGCTTGAGCAGCAGGCGGTCGAAGACGGGATTCTCCAGCGCGTGGTACAGCTGTCCGCATTGTGCTTTTTCCGACACCCATAGCGGGAGCGAGGTGACCCACTCCCAGTTGAACGTATGCCCCAGATAGACGGCACACGACTGCCCTTCTTCCACACACTTGTTCACCAAGTCGGTTCCCTTGAACACCATGTGTCTGCGCATCTGTTTCCGGCTCATGGTCATCGTCTTCACCGTCTCCACGAAATAGTCGCACAACCGATGGTAGAAGCGCCGCTCTATCGACCTCAGCTCGTCTGCGTCCTTTTCCGGGAAGGAGCTCTTCAGATTGTCACGCACAATGCCTACGCGATAGCCCAACAGCTTGTAGATAATCACGTAGATGCAGTCGCTCAACAAATAGTGAACGCATAGCGGCAAGAGCGAGAGCAAATACCACAAGCCGTAAAACAGGTAGTAGAGAAACTTGTTCATAGTTTCTGCCTTTCGTAAATGGACTTTATCTGTGTATAATAGTGCTCATAGTTCAAATGGTCGTCAAAGTCGGCCTTTGCCTGACGGCCCAGTTCACCACGCAAGGCATCATTGTCGACGAGTCTGCCAATGGCCTGAGCCAAGGCCTGCACATCGCCCGGAGGCACGAGCAGCCCATTGCGCCCATCTTCCACATACTCGCGCTGCCCGCCGTTGTTGGTCACCACTACAGGATGCCCCTGCGACATATACTCCTGGGGCGAAAGCGGACAGCCCTCCTTCACCGTCGAGGCAAGGATGCCGAAATCGGCAGCGGCGACGTATGGCAGCACGGGATGGCGGAAGCCAGCGAAGACCACTTTCTCAGCTATATGAAGGTCTTTCACCCGCTGCTGCAGATGAGCAGTATATTCGTCGGAGCCTCTGCCGACCAACACAAGGCGGAACGGTTTCTCACTTAGTTGCGCCACCGCCTCCAGCAGGCCGTCCAGTCCCTTCTCGGCATCGAGCCTGCCATGAAACATAGCCACCACGCAGTCGTCGGCAATACCCAACTCATCCCTGAGGGAAACTGGCTCCACCTTCTCCGGCACGACGATACTGGTATGAACGATGGCCATCTTCTGCGGGTCTATTGAGGGGGAGGTGCTCAGAAATTCCTGCTTCGACAGTTCCGAGTCAAAGCACAGACAGTCCAACTGGCCATACAGCCACCGATAGAGCAGCGTGTTCTTGCCTTTGCGCGTCAGATGGCGGCACATCACGACACGCACCTCTTTGGCCCCCGACAGTTTCCGTGCATAGCAGGCCGTAAAGGCATCCTTGAAGTTATGGGCATGGACGGCACAAGGCCCGGCCTGCTTCAAGACGGCGGCCATCCGCCATGCGCTGCCCACGTCGAGTGCTCCGCCAAGCGACATCGGCATCACCTTGAGGCCTGCCGCCTCGTATCTGCCTACGATGGCATCTACAGGCTTGCAGAAAATGCTGACCTCGATGCCATCGGCTTTCTGGCGCTGACTTAAGTCATAGACATACTGCTCGCCGCCACCCCACTCCTTGTTGCTGACAATGTGGAAAATTTTCTTGTTCTGAGTCATAATGATTTGCAAAAGTAATAAAATAATGTCTATTCTGCAAATAAAAATCATTTTATTTTGCCATTTCACTTTTTTGTGCTACCTTTGGCCTTCCATAAACACTACAAAAGAGACACATGGCAAGCTACGACATCGATGTATTGCACAGTCACATCCTGCAGATTCTGCTTTCGGTAGACAGGGTCTGCCGTGAGCACAATCTGCGTTACTACTGCTGGGCCGGCACCATGCTGGGAGCCGTACGCCACAAGGGTTTCATCCCCTGGGATGACGATATGGACATCTGTATGCCCAGGCCCGACTACGACCGCCTGATGGCCCACGCCCGAGAATGGCTGCCAGAGCCGTTGGAAGCCCTGAGCTTAGAGACCGACGAGAACTATCCTGGCGGCTTTGGAAAGATTGTGGACAGCAGCACCACCCTGATTGAGCGCGAGCACAGCGACTACGTGGGCGGCATCTACATCGACGTCTTTCCCATCGACGGCATTTCTGGAAACAAGCTGATGCAACGGATAGCCGTGGCCCGTTACAAGGCCACCGACAAGCTGCTCTATTTCCTCCACCGCGACCCCTACAAACACGGGCACGGCCCCAGTTCATGGCCCATACTGCTCATCCAGAGGCTGTTCACCCAGAAATGGGCGCGCAAACAGATGCGGGCCGCCTATCTGGCCTACGACTATAGCAGCGCCAACTATGTGCTCGACTACGACGACGGAATGAAGGGCATTATCACCAAGGACATACTGGGAACGCCGCAGCCGGTAGAGTTCGAGAGACACCAGGTGATGGGCGTAGAGCAGGCCGACAAATACCTGCGCCAGAAGTATGGCGACTATATGGTCATTCCGCCACACGACGGACAGCGGCAGCACAATTTCTTCTTCTTGGACTACAATCTGCCATACAAAAAATATCACGACCAACGCTCGTTTGTCAGTCGCGATAACGTTTCTCAATGATTTTCGACACCAGTACGAACTGGTAGTAGGCAGCAAAGAACGAGCGGATGAGACCGCGTGTGCCCATACGGAAGCCGCCGTCCATGACGTAATTCTTGAAGAACCGCCACAGGGGGCGCCACAGCAGGGCGCCTGCGCCATAGCCTTTCTCGCGCTTCTTCTCCACCTCGTTGTCGGTGTACTGGTTCATCTTCTCTATATACTCGTGCATCGTCTCGTCCATCAGATGGAGCAGGCGGGCGTCGCGACTGGCTTTCAGCCGCTCCACTCGGCCCTGCACCTTAGGGAAAGTATGGACGTAGGGCGGCCATTCCGTGCCTTCGCGGATGAAAAAGCGCAATTGGTAGTCGAAGTGGAAGTCGCGCACAAACATGCTCATGAACATATTCTGGCGGGGAATGTAGTAACCAGCGGGGCAGTCGGGTTCTTTGATTTTCTCGTAGAGCACGGTGCGCAGTTCAGGGGTGACAATCTCGTCGGCATCGACCACCAGCACCCACTTGCAACTTGCCGACTGTATGGCAAACGTGCGTGCCGGTTCGGCACTCTTATGGTCGGCTTTGGGGAAGGTCACTATCTTGCAGCCATAGCGGGCGGCAATCTCGCGGGTGTCGTCTGTGCTCTCCATGTCGCAGACCACCACCTCGTCGAAACCTTTCACCGACTCGAGCACTTTCTCTAAGTGCTGTCGGGCATTGTAGGTGTTGATGACTACCGAAATTTTGCTCATTTCCCTCCCTTTCCCATAACGACATTGTATGCTTCTGCCACGGTCTGGACGACAGATGCCACCTGCTCATCGGTGAGTTGGGGGTAGCAGGGGAGCGATATTTCGTGGTGGTAGTTCTCGAATGACTGGGGATAGTCGTCGATGCTGTAGCCCATCTGGCGGAACAGCGTCAGCATAGGCAGGGGCGTGAAGTGCACATTCACGGCCACATCATGACGGGAAATCTCGTCGATGATGGCATCACGCTGTTCTTCGCTGACACCCTTGACGCGCAAGGCATAGACATGATAACTGCTCTCGCGGCCCGACTCCTTGGAAGGGGGCAGAATGGCCCACGGGCAACGGGAGAAGCCCTCGTCGTAGGCTTGGAATATCTGCTTGCGCCGCTCCAGCATCTGGCCGTACTGGCGTATCTGGGCCAGACCGATGGCAGCGTTCACGTCGGCCATATTGGCTTTCATACCCTTGCCCACAATGTCGTAGCGCCAGCCGCCGGCCTTGCTCTTGGTAAAGGCATCCTTGGTCTGGCAGTTGAGCGACATCAGGCGCAAGTCCTTGTATAACTGCTGGTTGTCGAAAGGCTCCGGCATATTCAGGCAGATGGCTCCGCCCTCTGCGGTGGTCACGTTTTTCACGGCATGGAGGGAGAAGATGGCAATATCGGTCTCCGAGCCTGAGAACCGCCCGCCAAAGCGCGAACCGATGCTGTGGGCCGAATCGTTGATAACGGTGATGCGCCCCATACGCTCCATGATGGGCGATGTGGGCTTGAACAATTTCACCACCTCCGGCTCCTGGACCAATTGCATAATGGCCGCGTAGTCGCAGGGCCAGCCGGCAATGTCCACAGGGATGATGGCTTTCGTCTGGGGGGTGATGGCCTGCCGGATGGCATCCACAGAGATATTGAAATCTGGCCCGCAATCGACCATTACGGGCTTGGCTCCCGCCCAGATGACGGCCAGCGCCGTTGCACAATAGGTGTAGGCAGGGATGATGACCTCGTCAGTCGGCCCTACGCCCAGCCAGCGCAGCGTCATAATGGCGCCTGTCGTCCACGAATTGACACAGAGCACGCTCTGGGCACCCGACAACTGACGGATTTCTTCTTCAAGAGCTTTCACCTTCGGACCGGTGGTAATCCAGCCCGAGCGCAACGCGTCGGTCACTTCGGCCACCACGCTGTCGTCGATATACGGAGGGGAAAAGGGAATCTTCATATTTCCAAAACATATTAGCGGTGCAAAGATATGCAATAATTCCGAAACTTCCAAATAATTCGACGGAAAATGAAAGCATAGCCTTTTTCTGAGTCCACTCTGTACATTGAAAATTGGTTTGCAGCGCACGCTGCAAACATTTGCGGCGGCCGCTGCAAATGTTCGCCCCGCCCGCCGCAAATGTTTGTCCCACCCGCTGCGAACCGAAACGGTGCGGCGTTTTTCCCAAAGGTATCCAACCGTTCTCCCTGTTTCAACGCACCTTTCCTAACAGCTGATACCGCCCTCTGTCCAAAGGTAACAAATGAAACAAAGGCATAGCTAAGAGGTAATACTATGTGTATTTCATCCGTACCACACGTTTTTTTCTTCAAATTGTTTGGAATATTATACAATTTGTTGTACTTTTGCATCCGATTAGGGGCAGAGGCATTAAGCTTCTGACCCTTATAGATGTAAACTGAACAAGATATGACGCAAACAAACGTGCAGCCCGCAAAGGGGAAGGTTGGCATCTTGTGCGTGGGGTTGGGGGCTGTGGCCACCACCTTCATTACTGGCACAATGATGGCCCGCAAGGGCCTGGCCAAGCCTGTGGGCTCGCTGACGCAATACGACCGCCTGCGGGTGGGCCGTGGAGAGAAGAAGAAATACGTGAAATACGGCGAACTGGTGCCGCTGGCCAGCCTCGACGATTTGGTCTTCGGTGCGTGGGATGTCTATCCGCAGAATGCTTTCCAAAGTGCTATGTATGCCCACGTGCTGGAGGAGAAAGATATCCTGCCCGTGCGCGACGAACTGGAGCAGATTGTTCCTATGAAGGCCGCCTTCGACAAGAACTACGCCCGCCGACTGGACGGCGACAACGTGAAAACCTCAGCCCAATCATCGGCTATGCCCACACGCTGGGAGATGGTGGAACTGCTGCGCGAGGACATACGCCAGTTCAAGCAGGCCAACGGTTGCGCCCGCATCGTTGTGCTCTGGGCTGCCTCCACCGAAATATACGTGCCCTATTACGAGGCCGTGCACGGCACACTGGCCGACCTGGAAGCCGCTATGAAGGCCGACGACCGCGACCACGTGGCCCCCTCGATGTGCTACGCCTACGCCGCCCTGCGCGAGGGAGCGCCCTTCGTCATGGGTGCGCCGAACACCACGGTCGATATTCCTGCTATGTGGCAGTTGGCAGCAGAGACCCATCTGCCTATCGCCGGCAAAGACTTCAAGACGGGTCAGACTCTGGTCAAGAGCGGCTTCGCGCCCATTATCGGCACCCGCTGTCTGGGACTGAACGGATGGTTCTCGACCAATATCCTGGGCAACCGCGACGGACTGGTGCTTGACGAGCCAGACAACTTCCGCACCAAGGAGGTGAGCAAACTCTCCACCCTGGAGACCATCCTCCGTCCCGACCTGCAGCCCGACCTCTACGGTCACGGCAACGACGACGACACGCAATACTACCACAAGGTGCGCATCAACTACTACCCGCCAAGGGGCGACAGCAAGGAGGGCTGGGACAATATCGACATCTTCGGATGGCTCGGCTATCCCATGCAGGTGAAGATTGACTTCCTCTGCCGCGACAGCATCCTGGCCGCGCCGCTTTGCCTCGACCTGTGTCTGCTCATCGACTTGGCCGCACGCGCCGGCCGGGAAGGCATCCAGCGTTTCCTCAGTTTCTTCCTGAAGAGTCCCATGCACGACTTCACACAGGGCGAACTCCCCGTGAACAACCTCTACCAGCAATACGCCATGCTCAAGAACGCCCTGCGCGAGATGGGCGGCTATGAGGCAGATGAGGAATTAGATTGACGAGATTTCGTGATAACGAGATAACGTTATAACGAGATAGCGCCATAACGAAAAAGAAAATGAGAAAAGAGCAGAAAGACGCAATATTGATTCTCAGCGGCGGATTGGACAGCACGACGCTGCTCTACGACTACCGGGAACGCATCGCCCTGGCCATCTCCTTCGACTACGGGTCGAAGCACAACGCCCGCGAGATTCCCTTTGCACGCCTCCATTGCGAAAGGCTGGGCATAGAGCACGTCACCATCCCCCTCGCCTTTATGCCCGAATATTTCAACAGTTCGCTGCTGCAGGGCGGCGAAGACATTCCCGAAGGACATTATGCCGACGAGAATATGAAGTCGACGGTGGTGCCCTTCCGCAACGGCATCATGCTCAGTATTGCCGTGGGAATGGCCGAGAGCCGACACCTGAAGTTCGTGATGATGGCCAACCACGGCGGTGACCACACCATCTACCCCGACTGCCGACCGGCCTTCGTGGAAGCCTTCGACCAGACCGCGCAGGCAGGCACTTTCGACGGTGTGCGCCTGCTCTCGCCTTACACCCACCTCACCAAGGCCGACATTGCCCGCCGAGGCGGGGAACTGGGTATCGACTACAGCGAGACATGGTCGTGCTACAAGGGAGGCGAGCGCCATTGCGGCCGCTGCGGCACCTGCATAGAACGTCGTGAGGCACTGGCACTGGCCGGCATAGCCGACACGACCGAATACGAGACCTGACACGCAACGCATGAGAAACCCCTTCGCCATACTCAAGCCCCTGATGCACGTGAGAAGGCCCAGCCGAATGGCCGATATGCCTGCAATGACCGACGGATTCTGGTTGCGACGAGGCTACGACGCCCTCACTTTCTTCGGCACCATCATCACAGCCACCAAAGAGGCGGCAGAACAGATGGGCAAGAAGGGAAACGAACTCAAGACACACGAAATGATACACCTCCGCCAGGCACAGTCGACCCACGACTCCTGGCTCTGCTTCTATGCCCTGTATATATGGTACTATCTGCTGGCATTGCCACAGAACTGGCACATGCGCAACGCGGCCTACCTCCTGAACCCATTCGAGATGGAGGCCTACGAGAATATGTACGACCCCGACTATGCCAACCATCAGGCCAACGGCTGGCGGGAGTATGCCAAGATGAAGCCGTCGGAGCGGCTGCGACTCTACAAGAAACAGAAAGGACTGAACGACCATGAGAATTGACATCATCACCGTCTTGCCCGAAATGATTGAGGGCTTCGTACACGAGTCTATTCTGGCACGGGCCGAGAAGAAAGGCCTGGCCGAGATTCGGCTGCACAACCTGCGCGACTACACGCTCGACAAGTGGCGCCGCGTGGACGATTACCCCTACGGCGGAAGTGCCGGTATGGTGATGCAGTGCGAGCCTATCGACCGGTGCATCACCGCCCTGAAAGCGGAAAGGGACTACGACGAGGTCATCTTCACCTCGCCCGACGGTGAGCAATTCAACCAGCACGTGGCCAACGAACTGTCGCTGAAGGGCAATCTCATCATCCTTTGCGGCCACTACAAAGGCATTGACCAGCGCGTGCGCGACCACCTCATTACACGCGAAATCAGCGTCGGCGACTTTGTGCTGACGGGCGGTGAACTGGCAGCAGCCATCATTGCCGATGCCGTGGTGCGCGTGGTACCAGGCGTCATCGGCGACGAGCAGAGCGCCCTCTCCGACTGTTTCCAGGACGACATTCTCGCAGCCCCCATCTACACCCGCCCCGCCGACTACAAAGGCTGGAAGGTGCCCGACATCCTGCTCAGTGGCAACGAGGCAAAAATCCGCGAATGGGAACTGGAGCAGGCGATGGAGCGTACACGCCGCCTGCGCCCAGACTTGCTAAAAGAATAATAACGTCAATTGATTTTCAGATACCAGTTGTTCGTGTCCATCAGAGTCGCCTGAAGAGCGGGGCTGAAGACACCGCTGCGGCGTGCCACACGTCCGGCCAGATAGGCAGGGTTGTTGCGGCGCAGGGCCACTCGCATCAGGTCGTAGAATCGCTGGCCCTCGAAAGCGCACTCCAACGCCTCCTCGTCGATGATGAGGTCCTCAACATACTCCATTTGGGCATCAAGGCTTGAATCCTCAACGAAGGTGTAATATGGGTTGGCGGCAGAATAGCCCGAACCGCGTGAGTGGATACCCATCGTGTTTTCGGAAGCCAGGCCTGCGGTAGTCTCCAGGACGTAGGCGGTGTTGGGGAAGTTGAACGATGCAATAAAGGCACTATCGGCGGGATAGTAAGGTAAAACCTCCGAGTCAATGACGCTGTTGTTAACGCCCGTCTTTAGAACCTGGAAAGCAAAGCGGGGGAATCCCGCACGATTAAGTGCCTCTGCCAAACGCAAATAGACCATAGCCCGACGCAGGATATGGACGTTGCGCGTCTGATATTTCTGGAAAACGCTATAGTTGGTGACGCGCTTTCCATTGAAAATAATGTTGCCGCCAACATTTTCAAGATTAGTATAGACTGACTGCAGGCGCAAGTCGCCAGAACGGTAGCCGTCAAGCCCCTCAGGCGCAGCGATATATTCACCTCCGTTGGTGTAGTGGCAGTATTTCTGCGCGGCGGAGAGATTGATAATGGCCTGCGAAGGAACGATGCTGGAACGATAGTCATTGTTCTCGTTGGTGTTGAAGAGGTCGCGCAACTGGCTGTAGTTGCCCTCGGAGGGGATGGAGTCGCCAGGAATCATAGTGATAAGTTCACTATTGGCTGCGCTCGTTTCGCTGTCGAACATATAGCGCCACTGGTCGCGGGTTGACATCCATCGCGAGTCGTTCTGCATAAATCGCACGGCATTGGTGGTCAGCGGGTAGGCCGAGTTGCTGCCGTTGCGCGTGCTGATGTAGCGGTAGTAGCATTGTGCGGCCTCCCTGTACTGGCCCGACCACAGATAAAGGTCGCCCAACAGCACGTTGATGGGATAGTAGAAGAGTTTGGAGTCGGTATTGCGGATGGAGCCGTAGCCAGGCGTCTCAGTATTGGCAAACGGCGCAAGGTCAGCAATGAAATAACGGCAGATTTCGCCAAGGTCCACCCGCGTTCCCGCGTAGTTCTCAGCCTCTTCGAGCGAAAGGATGGGCGCGGTGATAAGAGGAACACGACCATAGTTGAGGGCAAGTTGGAGATAAGTCCAGGCGCGGAAAGCCTTCACAGCGGCATATTCCTTGATGAAGACACGCTCGTTGCGGCTGTTGCGCAGCGTGGTGTCGGCATTTGCCAGATAATAGTTGCAGTTGTTGATGATGGCATAGTAGTCGCGGGGCTGGTTGTACTTGTTGTCACCATCAGTACTGAAGTCTGCCAATTGCCTCAGGTCGGCAGCGGCATCGTTGGTGAGAGTGACAAGGTCGCCCCTCACCTCACCCAGCAGCACAGTACGGTCGGCAATGACCTGCATCTTGTTCATAATGCCCGCCACAGCCCAAAGTGTGTCAGCATCGTCGGTGAGGATGCTCTTGTCGGCATAGGTCACCTGGTCGGAGTCGTCGTAAATAAAGTCGGAACAGGCGCTTGCGCTAAACAATAAAGAACAAATAATAAATAATAAACTTATCTGCCTATTCCAAGTATGGCTTATATTGTTCATCATTCTTCGTTTTATTTGATATTTTATATTTGTTATTTAGGCCGAAGGCCGCTTAGAGGTTTATCTTCACTCCCGCCACAATACTGCGACTCAGAGGCAGTCGGCCCAGGTCGATGCCTTGGCCAATGACGCTGCCCGTCATAGCCGACTCCGGGTCGGCACCCAGATAGCGTGAGAAGGTGAGCAGATTGTTGCCCTGCACCCAGAACTGCAGCCCTTGCAGGAAAGTGGTGTTCAGCGGCAGAGTGTAGGAAAGGGTGACGGTCTTCAGTTTCAAGTAGGAACCGTCCTCAATCCACCGGTCGCTGAAGCGGCTGTTGCCCATCGGGTCCTGGAAGGCAGCACGGGGCACATCGGTCTGCTGTCCTTCGGTAACCCATCGGCGGGTGATGGCGGTGGTCTGGTTCATAAAGCGGCTCCCCCCCTCCAATTGGCTGCGCTGATAGTTATAGACATCATTGCCCAGCGAATAGTTCAGGTTGAAGTCGAGTTTCAGCCGTTTGTAGGCCAACGAGGTGAAGATATTGCCGTAGATATCAGGATTGGGGTCGCCGATGACCACACGGTCAGCCTCGTCGATTCGGTGGTTTCCGTCAAGGTCGGCAAAGTGCATATCGCCCGCTCCGAAGGGAAGTCGGTCGATACCGTTGTCAGCCAGAATATAGAGGCCGGAGGAAGCGGCTTCTTCCGAGGTGGCGAAGACACCGAGCGTCTTGTAGCCATAGAACAGGTTGGCCGGGCGCCCTATCTCTGTACGGATGGTAGCCCCATAGAGACTGTAGTCGATGGCTGTCTGCCCGTCGGCCAATGCCGTCATCTTGTTCTTATAGTGGCCCACGCTGGCTCCCAGTTCCCACTGGAACAGGTCGCTGGCAATAATCTTTGCCGTGGCTTTCACGTCGAAACCTTCGTTGCGCAAGGCTCCGCCGTTGGTCCAGTTCTGCTTGATGCCAGTAACGTAATTGAGCCTTTGGAACATCAGCAGATTGTCGGTCTTGCTGTTGAAATAGTTGACACGCAGATTCAGGCGGTTATGCAGCAACTTGGTTTCCAGCCCCACGTTGAAACGGCGGGTGGTCTCCCACTTCAGGCGTGTGTTGCCAATGTTCTCTATGGAGAGTCCCGACACGTCTTCCAGGAAATTGCTACTGGCAAAATAAGTGCGTGCAGCGTGATAGTCTATGTCGTCGTTGCCGGCAATGTCGAATCCGGCAGAGACTTTCAGGTAGTTGAGACTGGAGTGGTGGGAGTTGAGAGTCTGGAACCAAGGCTCGTTGCTGATGACCCAGGCGGCCTGGACACCAGGGAAGACGGCCCAGGGCACTTCGCAGAGTTTCAGGGCATTGGCAGCGTCGCGCCCGAAACGTGAAGAGGTTTCCATTGCGACATTAGCCTGTAGATAGTAACGCTGCAAATAGTTGTAGTCCAACTGCGCATACCAGGCTATGGAAGTCCACTTGTCGTTGCTGCCCGTGGTCTGTGCGTGGTCGAGGCTGGAACTGATGGCCGGCATCTTGTCGCTGCTGGTGTTGTAGCCCAACTGCGAACTGAGCGTGTAGGTTTCCCAGTTGATGCGTGCGCCACCAAAGACATTCAGCGAATGGGCTGCAAAGCGGTTGTTGTACTCCAAGCGCGTGTCGCTCATCACCGAGTTCTGCTTGCCTGCCATAGAGCGCACTTCGTTGTGCACGGTGGCATTGACGCTGCTGACGTAGTAGTCGGGCACACCATTGAGAGGAATGTAAAGTTTCTCGTTGGTGTTCACCAAGTTGTAACTGAAGTGCTCGCTCAGACGCAGATGGTCGCCAAACTTATAGTGGGGCTTCACGCTGAGATTAATCATCGAGTTCTCGAAGTGGTTTTTGTTCTCTGCCTCTCCAAACTCATTGACGGCCAATGGGTTTGCCAACTTATAGTTATAGTTGGCATAGTCGGCCAGTGCCTCGTCAAGGTAACTCTCGTCGGTCACGTCGATATATCCCTCGGAAATGTGGCCATTGGCAAAGGTGTAGGGACTGAGCATCGGGGCTTTGGCGTATGCGAGGAAAGCCGTGGAGGTGGGTGTGCCCTCGTCGTAGCCTGAGGGGGCGCCGTCGTTGCGCAGATTACGTGTCTGATTGGCAAACGAAGCATCGAAGCGGATGCCCAGCCGCTGGGTGAGCCGTATGTCGCTGTTGAAGCGAATGTTCAGCCGGTTCATCTTGTTGCACTCCAGAGTGCTCTCCTGATTGATGTAGCCAAGTGAAAGGTTATAGTCGGCAATGTCGTCACCGCCCTCCACATTGATGCTGTAGTTTTGGGTAAAGGCCGTGCGATAGACCTTGTCGCGCCAGTCGGTATTGTTATGGTACTGGTCGTGATAATAGTACGACAACTGGTCGTTCAAGAACTTGAAGTCGGTGCTGGTGGTATTGGTGGTCTGCAACAGGTCGGAGGCATAACTTCGGTACTGCGTGGCATCCATCACATCCAGGAACTTCGGTTCCAGCGTCACTCCTGCGGATATGCTGGCCGTGATGCGCGTGGCCATAGAGTGGTTGCGGCGGGTGTTGATGCGTATGACGCCGTTGGCTCCCTTTGCGCCGTAGAGTGCCGTTCCGTTTCTGAGCACCTCGACACTCTCGATGTCGCTGGGGCTGATGTTTGAGAGGATGTCGTTGAAGAATCCCTCGTGGAGCGTGGTACGACTATATTGCTGGTCGAATATGACACCGTCAATGACGATGAGCGGCTGTGCATTGGCATTGAGGGAACCCAGTCCGTCGATAAACATCACGCTGCCAATGCCAGGCGTGCCACTACGTGTAATGGTATAGACGTCGGCAGCCAGCCGGTTTTGTATTTCACTCTCTATGGTGGCGGCGTTGGAGAAACGGAAATCTTCGGCACGCTCAATGCCCGTAACGTCAGTTTCCCGCTGGTAGTCGTTGGTGAATGTGCTGGGATAGAGCAACACGTCGGCCTGCTGTTCACCCTTTGCCAGTCCGACTTTTGCCATATTAAGGTCAGGCGACGATATTTCCAGTGCGCTGGCAAAGAGCGGCACCCGCAGTTCGTAGATGCCATCAGCATTGGTGAGCACGCTGTAGCCCTCGACCTCGCTGGCAGAGACGAGCGCGCCGGCGAGCGGTTTGTGGGTGGCGGCATTGAGCACGCGGCCCCTCACCTCACGGGTGGGATATTGGCGGCGTTGCTTCACGATGCGCTCCTTGGCGACTTCGGCTTGGAGGGTGTCGTCATCGTCCTGGGGGTGGGCTGCAATGGTGTTGCAGCAAAGCACACAGGCGGCAAGGAGAGGAAAGAATAGGGAAGTATTCATTGTATTATTGTTCTGAGAGTTGGTGGGGCTTGATGATGAGGCAGTCTATGCGGAACGTGAGCGAGTTGGTGGCCGTCTGCTTTGAACTGACGTTGGAGCGTATGGCAATCTTGGCCTTCTCCTCGCTCAGACCGTAGGAACAGGTGGGGAACGAGAAGTCGCTGACCAGCAGAACGGTGTCGACCTTGGCAGGGTCGTTGGTGATGTTGTTGTTGAACCGCCGCTGGGCCTCCTTTCCGTTTTGGTCGCTGTAGTAGAGCGTCACACGCATAATGTTGGGCTTGTCGATGTCGCTGGTGTCGAGCGGGTCGTAGGCGGTCGAGGGCACGAACACACCGTAGATGTCGTAGCCCATACCGGAGAGCACGTTGGGAATCCGGTAACTGACGGTCACCTGTGCCGTGGCCGGGTCGGGAGCCACCTCAACAAAACTGTTGCCGGAAACCTGTCCGTAGAAGGGGTTGTCGGTGGTCACCTCTCTCACAATGAGCGGGTCAACGGCATTGATGATGGTGTCTTGATAGAGTATGTTCTCGCCCTCCACCTTGACGGTCTGGGCGAAGGTGTCATACTTTGAGACATTCCATTGGCGGGCCTTCCGCACGTGGCCGTTGCTGCACTTGATGTCTTCCGTGCCATAAAAGACTCCCCCTGGCTCGAAGGGCTTGTAGTAGGTGTAGTAGGGATAGTCGTCTTCAAGCCTCTGGCGGGCGGCAGCAGACGGGGCCTGCGTGGAGACTGCCGAGTCGGCGAAAGCCTCGTCGGTATTGACGGTACGGCTGAAGAAGCCGCCGCTGATGATGGCCATTCGCGTATTGGCATAGACCATAGAGTCGCGTTTGTTGACGGCGTTAGGATAGTTGAAATAAGGCTCATACTCAGCTACCAGCCGGCTCCACTCGCTGTTGGTGGGGCAAAGCATCCAGTAGGTGCTGTCCTCAGAGTTGATGAGTCCGTAGGTGGAAAGCACGGCGTTGCGCAACTCCGACACGGAGTCGAGGTAGATGGTCATACCGTCAACAATCTCTCCAGGCACGCTCTTGGCATCGTTAAACTCATAGACGCTGTAACTGTTGAGGAACTTGTAGACGCTGTCCAGTTCCGCATCGTGGCCCAGATACTCGAACACGTTGGGGAAATAGTCGAGTTGTCGGTCCAAGGTGAAGAGCAGGCCATTGTTGTAGAGCGCATTGGTGGTTTTCAGCGACGTGCCGGCCAGTTGCTTGTCTGTGAGCAGCGCATACTTGCTGTTCATCATTGTGATGGAGTCGGCGGTGAGCGACGAGACGGGATGGCGGAAAAGTGCAATGTGGTTCTGCAGGAACTGCCGCACCACGGTGTTGTCGCTGTTGCGGATGCCGGCAGCAGCCTGCTTCTGGTACGCCTTGATGAGGCTGTCAGCCTGTGCGGCGGAAAGCGCGTTGTCGGTGGGGGCAAAGACGGTGAACGTCTGGCTGCCGTCAAGCAGCAAGTCGTAGCCGGCTGCCTTGGCCACACGGGCAAAGTTTGTCAGGCCGCCGTTCTGCTCGATGGCCTGCCACAGGGTGCCGCTGTCGGCGGTGGACGCATCATAGTGGTCGTTCCAGTCGTCGGAACACGCTACGCTAAATGATAAATGATAAACGATAAACGACAAATTTATCAGCCATACATAAAGCGGGCATTTCTTTTTCATCTTTATCTTAGTCATCATATTTTTAATTTTACACTAAAGTCTCTCAACTCTCAACACTTTACAACATACTTTCCATCTTTCCCTCGTCGGTGATGCCATAGACGCTCTTGGGCACGAGTTCCAGATAGTCGAGCATAAACTCATTGTCGTTGCCCTGCTTGGTGGAAACGCACCTGATGCGCAGATAATGGTCTTCGTGGGAAGTGATGTGAGTGGTGCAGATGACCATACGGATGGTGAGTTCCTGCGTGGCAAAGATGGTCTGCTGCGTGCTGCCCTGGGCATAGCGGTAACCGCCGGCGGCACCACGATAGTAGCCCTTGTTCTTGAGCACCTTCTGGTCGGTGGCCAGGTCGACGGTCGACATACTGTTGTAGTCGCTCTTCCAGTCGGCGCCCAGAATGGAGGGGTCGCTCAGGCTCTTGGTCATATCGAGCGGAATGCCCTGCGGCTTGTCGTCGAAGTAGAACTGCGCCACGCCCCTGGACCCTTCCGCAGCGAAGCCCAGACGCAACTGCCACTCGCCCTCGTAGGGCACAGGGGGAATCTTGAAGGTGATGTCAAAGTCGCCGAAAAGGTTCATCTCGTCACCCTCGTAGCAGTCGTACCAGTCGCGCGGGCGGCGGTAGACGAAGGTGCCGCCCTCGTTGAGCGTTACTCCCTTGAGATAGCCGTTGGGGAAGTAGTAGTTGCGACCGTACTTGGCAGTCTCGTCATATTCAGGGTCGTTGTATTTGCGGCCGTTGTTGCGCTCGTTCAGGCGGATGTCGTTGGTCATCAACTCTGGGAAAATGGTCGAGAAGTCCATACGTATCCGGTCGTTGAGCACCACGTCGCGCGTGGTCTCGTCGAAGGCCAGGATGTCTTCCACATAGAAGTAGCGGCCGTTCAGGGCGTCCTGCTTGTACTCGGTTTCAACGGTAGGCACAACGCGGGTGCCGAGAACAGGCTCAGGGACCAACTCGTTGGGAACCAAGTCATCGTACCGGCGGTTGATGTAGCGCTGGCCCACGGTACTGCCGCCGGCCCACTTGCGCACGGTGAGGCGCTCAAACTTCATCAGCGTGTGGGGCAGCATCGTCTCATACCAGTCCACGGGATTCATCACCGTGGTCAGGATGCCGATGTCCGTATAGGGCGTCAGGTAGTTCCAACCCTTCACGTCACGGGTCAGGATATGATAGCGCAGGAAACGGTTCAGGGGGTTACGCGAATCCTTGATAGAGGCGAAATCGTGATAATCGGCACCAGCGTCCTCAGGGTAGATGACATCGTAGATGGCGCAGGCCTTCTCGTATAACTGTTCCACAGTAGTGATGCCGTACTTCTCGCGAAGAACAGAGTCCGTGGGGACAAACACGGTGAAGCCCGTCCGCTTCTCGTCCGGCACAGTCGCCGTCTCCCTGTTCACGTGCGAGATATAGCGTATGCGCGGATAGTTCAGCCGCTCCTCGTCCCAGGTCGCATCCTTGTAGAGATAGAGCGAGTCGCGCAGACCAGTCTGTTCAAGGGCTTCCGTGAAGAGGGCGATGTTCGGGTTTTGCCGCATCACGTCGTGGATCATACGGTTGCTGCTCTCCAGAACCTCCGTCACAGGCTGCATAATGCCGTTCTCCACAGAGTCGTCCTGAAGGGCGAAGATGATGTGCGACGTGCCGTTCAGGAACACCACGGCATTGTCGTTCTCGTCCAGACCGTGGCTCACCTCAATGTAGCGGCGGTTCATATTCGCCGTCGAGAGCACACCGTCGTCCATATCGGCGGTCGTGTACATATTCTTCACCAGGTGCGAGCGCGCCAAAGTGTCGCAGTCCGCATCAGTCAGGCCGTCAATGCTGGTCAGGCCCCGCTTCTGAAGGAACACATCGATGGCATCGTTAGTGGGCGGGAAGCACGTCAGAGCACCATAACTGGCCAGCAGTTCCATCATACCCGCACGCTCCAGAATAGCCGAAAACTCACTGAACTCCTCGTGCCCGTACAGGTATTCACTCATCATCTGACCCTTGAAGGTGTAGAAGTTCGACTCGTCCGGCTCGTCCGAGCAGGAGACAGCCAGCACCCCTCCCCCAGCGATGGGAAAAAGCATACACACCGTGAAGCGGAAAAAGCCCCATATCCTGTTTCTGATCACGTTTATCATAGTCTTTCTTTTTTATATGTATTTCAAATGTCTTGACCCCTCTGAAAATTTGGTTCGTCCAAACCAGGAGTTTGGTTCGTCCAAAGTGGTAGTTTGGTTCGTCCAAACTATGGGTTTGGTTCGTCCTTTTATTTTGTCCGCTCGTAACTGCTGTTTTCGCCGCTGCCGAAAGCGGGATTCTGAACAAGTTGGTTGTTCACCTTAATCTCGTCGATGTGGTAGGGCCAGTAGATAGCGTCCATACGCGACAGTTTGCTGGCGATGGCTCCGCCCGTGCTTCCCTTGCGAGAGACGCACCCCACGAGATAGTTGGTGTTGCCGTCGCGACGGGAGCGCCGCACCAGGTCGAACCAGCGCTTGCCCTCGAACATCAGTTCACGCTGCCGTTCCTCCAGCACCAAGTCCTGCATAAGCGGCTTGGTGGTGTAGTTGGTCTGGTCCAGGTCTTTGCTGCCCGACGAGCAGTTGCTGCGCTTGCTGATGGTGTTCACGATGTCGAAGGCCTGCTGAAGGTATGTCGTCTCCTCCGACGTCGCCGAAGTGCTGTCAGGCGACATCTCTACGAGGGCCTCGGCCTTGATGAGCATCACGTCGGAAAGGCGGTAGAGAATCCAGTTGGCGTGACAATGGTCTCTGGCGTAGGCCGAACTGTAATCGCCCTGTATTTCCGCCTTGGTCAGGTCTACCGTAGTATTGGGATAGGCATATTTGCTGATACCGAAAAGTGTACGCGAGCCGTTGATGGGCTGCAGATTCTCATAGTAGCGGGCGTCGTACTTGTTGAGGAAGATGCTGAACACCTCGTCGTTCACGTCAGTACAGATGAAGTCGGCAGGCCTCACATCGCCGGGGAAAGTGGTCTGGTTGCCGTAATGCGTGCTGACAGCCGCATTGGCCAGCATCTGGTCATTGTCCAAATAGACCAATTCGAAAATGGCTTCACGGCTGGCCCCGCTGCCGAAGATGTCGGTATAAGCATTGCCGTAGTAGTTGCCAATGGTGCTGGCATCGTTGATGAGCGGATAACCGTCAATCATACGATCATTGGCCGTGACATTGCTGCCCATCTTGTCCAACTGCTCCTGATAGGCATTGGTCTTGGCAGTAATGACAAGGTCGGCATAGCGCACGGCGTTGGCATAGTCCTGCTTCCAAAGGCACATATCAGCAAGCAGGGCGTGAATGGCATCCTGTGCGATGCGCCCCTGTTGGTAGTTGGTCTTGTTGGCCGGATAGCGGCGCACGGCATAGTCCTGCACGCCCTCCAGGTCGCTGATGAGGCTGTCGAGCACGGCCTCAAAGGGCGTGGCTGGCAGATTCATCGTCTGGTTGTCGTCGAGGTAGGGCTGGGTGTAATAGGGCACGTCGCGGAAAGTGCGTATGAGGTAGAAGTACATCAGGTCGCGCAGGGCCTTCACCTCGGCCTCCGTGGCCTTCAGTTCGCTCGGCGTATAGTTGGGGTCACGTCCGGCCACTTGCGGGGCGTAATATAATATGGTGTTGCAACGGTTGATGATGTTATAGAAATCGCCCCATTTGGCAAAGGAGTTGCTGGCATTGATATTCTCCTTGAAGACATTGGAGAGGTCGGTGGCGTTCTCAATGCCAGTACCACCGACGGTATTGTCGGAACGGAACTCGCCCCACGCCATCATTCTACTGACAACGGCCTCCTTCTGCATAGTGGAGTAGCAGCCTGCCACCATATTCTCCACATCGGCCTCCTCGTTCCAAAACTTGTCGAGAACGATAATTTCCTGGGGTTCTATCTGGAGGAAGTCGGAACAGGACGATAATCCGCAGATGACGCAAATGGCACAGATTAATCTGTTTATCTTGGTAGTCATAACTGTAAACTGTCTCTTATTGTTTATGAATCAGAAGTCAACTGTGATGCCCAAAGTGTAGGATTTAGCCCTTGGTGTCTGGCCGGTATCGACGGCAGCGCCATAGCCGCCATAACTCACCTCCGGGTCGACACCCTTGTAACGGGTGAGGATGAAGAGATTGTTGGCACTGGCGTAGAAACTGAGGCGGTTGATGCCCAGCACGCGCTTAATGACCTTCGGGTCGAAGGAATAACTCAACTGCATATAGTTCAGGCGCAGGAACGAGCCGTTCTCCACGAAGCGGTCGCTGACGAGGGTATTGTAGTTGGTCTCGCTGCCGTACATAGCACGTGGGATGGGAGTGACATCGCCCTCCTTGCGCCAGCGGTAGTTCACGGCGCGGCTTTGGTTATTGTTGTTGCTCATAGCCTCAGCATCAAGGCGCGCCAGGTTCAGGATTTTGTTGCCCACACGGTAGTTGAACTGCGTGTTCAGTTTCCATCGCCCGTAGTTCAGGGTGACGCCGAAGCCACCCGTCAGTTTTGGCAGCGAACTGCCCAAATAGACGATATCGAGGGCATTGATGTCGCCATCGTAGTTAATATCTTCATAGATGGCATCGCCGCCCTTGAAGGGATAGTTCTTTCCTGTGCTGTCGTGGGTGTAGTTGAACATCATACGCACGGGCTTGCCCTCGTCGTCGACCACCACATTGCCGTTTTTGTCCAACTCTACGGGGGCGGTGTGGCCGGCGGCCAGGAATTCTTCGCGCTGCTGCGCGTCCATATCAAGGAACGTCTCGTACTGGTACTCATAGACGCCCTTGTAGCGGAAGCCGTAGATGGCTCCGAAAGGATTGTGCAACTGTACGCGCTGCAGCACTTCACGGTTGCCGAAGGCGAACTCGGAGTTGAGCGCCGAAAGCACCGTCTCGTCCATAGTGAGTATCTCGTTCTGGTTATTACCGAAGACCATATTGAAGTCAGCCGTGAACTTGCCCACCTTGATGAGTTTGTTGGTGTTCAGGTTCAGTTCCCAGCCAATGTTGCGCATCGAGCCTACATTGCGGTAGGCCAGCGTGTAGTAGCCTGTGCTGGCGGGTATGCTCACGTCGGGCATCAGCATATCGCGGCGCGTGCTGTGATACCATTCGGCCTGCAGCGTGAGTTTGTCGTTGAAGAGTCCCAGGTCGAAGCCCACATCCCAAGTCGACGTGGTCTCCCAACTGAGGTTTGTCAGGCGGATATTGTCAGGATTCATAGCACCCATATCCAGATAGCGCGTGCCCTTGCTGTAGATGCTCTCGTAAAGGTAGTCGCGGTTGGGCTGGTTGCCCACCTTTCCCCAACTGGGGCGGATGGCCAACATTGAAAGCCACTTGTGCAGGGGCTGCATCCAAGGTTCGTCGACAATGTTCCATCTGAGCGAAACGGCAGGGAAGTAACCCCATCGGCGGTCGGGGCCGAACTTGGTGGTACCGTCGGCACGCAGCGAGAAGTCGGCCATATAGCGCCCTTTATAGGCATAGTGGGTGGAGAAAGTGTAGTACATAGAGCGCCATTCGCTGTAGTTGGAACTCATCCCCGTCACCTTTCCTGCCGCCACAGGACTGGTGATGCCGCCAGAGGGCAGTTTCGAGGCGTCGGTGCCCTGGCCGTTGCTGCTGCCAGTCGTCAACTCGAAGCGCCCCAAGGCCATCAGCGAGTGGTCTTTGTTGTTGAAATGGGGGATGAACGTGAGCGTCTGCTTCGTATTGAAGGCCACACTCTTGCTGGAGCCAGTGTAGGAATTGTTCACGCCATCCTTCCACGCCACAGTAACCAACTTGTTCGGATAGAACTTGTCCACATACTCGTTGAAGATGTTCATATAGGCACGGCCCAGCCAGTTCAACTGGTGGTGCTCGTCGTCGGTGCCCAAAAGGTGGTAGTTCAGCTCGAACTCCGGCGTAATATCGTAAGTGCGGTCATCGTTCTTGGCCAGATGGGCCGACGCCACAGGATTGACATAGACGCGCTGGTCGTCCTTGAACACGTCGGGGGCCGACTGCAGCATAGTGTAGTAGCGGTCGGTGTCTTCTCCTGTGAGCGGGTCCTGCTCGTAGATACTCATATTGGGCATCTTCTTGTAGGCAATGGCCAGCAAGTCGTCGTAGTTGCGCTTGGTGTCGGTATAGGTGAGCGCAAAGTTGGTGGAAATCTTGATGCGATCAGAAACATAGTAGTCTAAAGCCACACGGGTGGAGAAGCGGTCTTGCCGCTGCTCGATGACCGAACCCGTCTCGTGGTCGTAGCCTGCGGAAATACGGAAAGTGGCCTTCTCGCCGCCGCCAGTCACAGAGAGATAGTGGTTCTGCTTCAGTCCCCATTGCGTGACGGCGTCCACCCAGTCGGTATTGTTGTTGTACTGCTCATACTCAGAGAAGGTGGGGTCGTAGTTCAACTCGCGGATGTTCGAAGCATTGTCGTTCTGTTGGGGGTTGAAGTAACTCTCCTTGAGCAGCATAGTGTAGTCGTCGCCGTTGAGCATCTTGTAGCCCTTCGGCTGATAAGTGCCCGTTAGACGGAGCGAATAGGTGAGTTTGGGCACACCGCGTGAGCCGCGCTTGGTGGTAATCTCGATGACACCATTGGCACCCTGCGAGCCGTAAATGGCAGTTGCGGCAGCATCCTTGAGCACGGTGATGCTGGCGATGTCCTCAGGGTTCACGTTGAGCAGTTGTGCAAACTGCTCGTCGTTGGCGTTGGTCACGTCGAAGTTGCTCATATCCACGTTCCAGGTGTTGCCATTGACCACGATGAGCGGGTTTGAACTGGTGAGTGTCGAGACCGACGAAGCACCGCGCAGGCGCATAGTGGTGCCGGCGCCCAGGTTACCGCTGTTGGCCACAATGTCGAGGCCGGCAATACGGCCCTGCAGAGCCTCGTCGACAGTGGTCAGGCCCAGGCCCTCAAACTCCTTCATATCGATGGTCTGTGTGGCGAAGGAGATTTCCCGCTCCGGTATAGGCAGACCGCCACTCTGCAGACGGTTCTTTCCCTTGACGGTGACCTCCTTGATGGTAGTCTGCGATGTCATCTTGACAATGTATTCCGTGCGGTTGATGGCGTGCATCTGCGTCTTGCAACCCACATAACTGAAGCGCAACTTGTTTTTCGGGTTGCGTATGCGCATAGAGAAGTTGCCGTTCACATCAGTCACCGTGGCCTCGATGATACGCCCGCTGCCATCAATCTCGCAGACCGAGGCTCCCATCAACTCGCCCATATCGTCGCTCACGCGGCCGTGCACCGCAGTAATCTGCGCACTCGCGCTTACGCTGAACAGTAAAGAGAAAATAATAAATAATAAACTTGACAGTTGCTTCATACTACATTCCTTTCTTACATCTATTATTTATTAAGCGCATCCACTTCATCCTGCCACTTTGTAAGTTGTGCCTTATCGTAGAACAGGGGGCCGTCAATCTGGTGGACCACGAGGTCGCTGGCGTTGTAGAGTTGGGTGTTGTTCACGTTGTTGGCGTTCTGTATCCAGTATTCGCGGCCAACGAGATTGTAGTTGTCGCCCTTCACCACACGACGCTTGTTGCCCAACTGGTCGGTGACCGTGAGTTGGTCGTCGTCGGCATTAACGGTGACACTGAAGAAGCGGTTGTTCAGGGGATTGAGCGTCGAGGTCTCGTATTTCAAGTTGACGGTAGGTTCGCCGCCGATAAACACCGAATTGTCCTGAATGTGGTACTTCAGGAAGTTCAGGATACGGTTGGCCACGATGTTGCGGGCCTGCTTCAGCAGATTGGCGTCGCCGTCGAACTGCTCTGCCGAGAGGTTCTCGTAGTCGGTCCAGTCGGGCAGCCAGCCGTCGTTGTGCAACTGCTCTATCTCGCTGTCGGTGGGCACATAGACGGTGTAATTGTAGGCATCGAAAAGCGAACAGTTGTAGTCGGCACAGGTGAAACTGCTCATCTTGGCCTTGAGCAGCGTGTTGGCGGCACCGCCGTTGAGCAGCAAGTCGAAGAAACGGGTGCAATTCTCCCGACCGTTGAGGATGCTGTAGAGCGAGCGGCGGCTGGTGAGCGGCATCGTCTGCTCCACCACGTAACTCTTGCCATTGCCAGAGCGTGTCTGGTCGTAGATGACCGCGACGGGAACAGGCTGCCCCTCCTCTATCTGAAGGCCTCCGGAAATGGTCATCAGGCCCTCCTGACCGGCGTGCTCCACGTGAATCACGCTGCCACCCTTGGTGCGGTAATAACTGTGGCCGTCCTCGATATTGCCCACGATGATGAGGTTGTCGAGCAGGTCACGCAGACGGTTCTGCACCTGGGCGTCGGTGGCGTCGTTCAGCTCCTTGCCGTCGGTGACAACAGCCTGCTGGGCCAGGTCGTAGTTGTAGCGGTGGGCACGCACGGTCTTACGGTCAGTGTCGTAGTAGAACTCATATAATATAGAGGTGGTGCTACCATACGTGCAGGGGTCCACGTAGCGCAGCATGGCCGTGTTCGTGGGAATGATGAAACTATAGTAGGAGTCCATAGAGTTGAGATACGGCTCAAAGTCCAGATGCTCTATGGCCCAGTAGATGACGTTCATCGTCTGCTCGTTGATGAGTGCGGGGAACGACACCGACGAGTAACTGGCCGGCGTAAAGACGCGGTTGGTGAGGTAGACCACGCCATTGCAGCCCATAAAGCAACTGTCCACGTGCTCACGGGTGATGCCTATGGGCACCTTGGTGGTGTTGTCGACAATGTTCTTGAATTTCGACGGCACAGTCTCGGTAAAGGAGCGGATGAGGTTGATGTCGAGCATCTTCACGAGCACCTTCATAGGCACCCGTTCCCACGCGCCATACATATCCTGCAAAGGCTTGCCGTCGTGGTTCCACCAGAAGTCCAGGGCATCGTTGTTGGGCACAAGCAGCGCACCCGCATCGTAGTGCAGGTCGCGGCCTCCGGTATTGGTGTACATATACTGGCTCCAACCTGGGTCGAAGGCCAGATAGGCGTCCACTATCTGCCCGTCGGGGTCGGTAGTCAGTTCGCCGCCTTGCGAAGTGCCGTATTGGGCGGTGTTGCTCGTCGACGAGAAGTATTTCAGCGTGAACACGGAATCCTCGTTGTTGTACAGGCGGTTGTACTCCTTCGTGGCCGCATCGTCGTAATAAGGGGCGCAGAAACGATCCAAAAGCGAGGCAAAGAGCGACATATTCTTATGCTGATGAATGATTTCCGCCATATTGTCGGCAGCCGTGGCCAGGCCATCCACCTTCTGTATGTAGCCATTCTTGCAAGTAATGTCTGTCTCGGTGAGTTTCTTGCCGTTCACCCACGCCTCTTGGGTGGAGGTCGCCGCGCCATTGGTCAGAATGCTCAAATCCTCGCTCGTGATGTTGTTGCGACGCATAAAGAAGGGCAGGAAGTGAATCATAGGCTTCGACGTGTTGTCGCGCAGCAGCACAATGCCGTTCCGATGGTCCTTATAGCGCGCCCAGAATTCAGTATTAGGCATCTGCCAAGGATAGCAGCGGGCGATGGAGTCGAAAACCGAGGCTGCCGTCTCGCGGCGCATACACTGCCCTTGCAGCGGCGGATTTCCGCTCACGTTGCTCAACAACTCCACAAGATAGGCATTGTTCACCATAGCGCTGTTGAAGAGCAGTTTCTTCTGCGCCAAGGTCAGACCGTCGTAGCCACTCACGCCCCACGTGTTCTGGCGGAAAAAGGAATCGTATGTGGCATCGTCGGCCACAAAAAGGGTTTTGCTGCCCGTTTTGCTGAGCACTTCCTTCTGGCCCAAGTCGTCAATCAGGCGTAGGGTGTACTTGTACTTACCATCCTCCTGCAGCCGCTCGTAGATACTGTTGCCCAGCCAGGCCGGCTCGTCCATCAGTTCGTCCTTCTCACTGCACGAAGTGATGAGAGTGCTCGCTCCCAACTGACAAATGACAAATGACAAAGCAATCGCCCAACGGGCCTGTGTGTCTTTAAACAAATTAGTACGTTTTAGGACAATTATTTTCTTCATATTCCTCAATTTGCTTGCAAATATACAACTAATTTTTTATTATGCAAAACTTTTCATCGTTTTTTCAAATAACACACAGCCGAAACCCAATACTTCTCTTACAAAATCTGGTTCGTCCAAACTAGGAGTTTGATTACGGCAAACTGGGAGTTTGGTTCGTCCAAATTCCGGGCTTGCTGAAAAACACAACTGGCACCCCTCAGATGGGATGCCAGCCGCGT
The DNA here is from genome assembly GCA_017960525.1 of Prevotella sp. Lineage (GTDB taxonomy): Bacteria > Bacteroidota > Bacteroidia > Bacteroidales > Bacteroidaceae > Prevotella. The sequence goes on along the minus strand of JAGCZA010000079.1, from coordinate 88,496 downwards.
TTAAAATATTTAGCTGCCTACGACTATTCCAAATATGGGAGGCTCTCATCCCAAACAGGACGGACGAGAAGGCCGTAGTAGCGGTTCAAAGTACCAGTGTTACCCAGACTGCCACTCTCGAAAGTGAGCATATTGGCCATACTCTTGCCATCCTGGCTGGTGCTGGATGTGTAAGGCGTGCTCGTCCAGTAGTAGCCTGCTGAAGAATTGGACAAAGAGGCACCAATCCTATAACCTGCGGCAGGCAGGAAGATTGTATTTCCGTTCTTTGTAATCTTCAGTCCGGCACGCCCACCTACTGTTGCCCACTCTTTTTTCGTGGCATTAGCAACCAATTCGTACAGTTCTGCCTGTGTAGGCATACGCCATTTGCGCTTCCAAAGTTTGCGTGCCACGTCGTGGTCGTCATCGAGATTGCCGATTTGGAATCCCCACTTGTCTTTCAGGTCCTCGGTATAGTCGGCATAGGTATAGGAACCCTCGGATGTCTCGCCCCAGCTATAGTACTTGCCAGCCTGTCCGGTAGGTGAAGTAACGCCCACATTCCACTGTGCCCACTTCACACCAGTACTGGAACCCATATTAACGCCTGAAACAGGAATTATCATACCTCCTTCGGTGATGTATTCAGATGTTGAGCTTCCCGGGTCATCATCTGGAGTAGTACCGTTAAACACGGGACGGATAGACATACCGATACACTTCTGAGTGCTCGACTTTTCTACCCTGCCTGAAAGCAACTGGACAGCGTATGCTTCTCCCTTGGTGCTGCTACAGTCAGCAGTCCAGTACCTACCAGACTGATTGTACTGTTGAATCGTTTCCTCATTACGACATCCAGCCCAAGGCAGGAAAATGGTGTTCTGGGAATAGTTCCCCTTACCATAGATAAGGTAGCCAGTAATCGTATTGCCACTACCATCGGTCTTGGTGACTTTCTCCCAAGTAAGCTGTGCCAGCTCATCGAATTGGTCTCTTGTAGGAACGCTCCATCCATCACCCCATTTAACATGGGCGATATCGTAATCAGGATTGTCAACCAAAGAGCCGGTCGTTCCTCTTAATTCAGGCGCATAATCAGCAACGTTACTGCTTGTAATCTCGTCAGTAAGCACGCCCCATCCGATATACTTACCTGTTCCGGCTATCTCCTGGGCACCCATATTCCAAGAAGCCCACTTCACGCTCAAGCCGAGATTTACTGGTGTAGCCTTTTCATACTCATCAAGTACGACTTTCTGGGCAGTCGTGAAAGTGCCTTTTTCGCTGGTGAATGTCTTATCCGAATTTTCAGCAGTAGCGTATGCTCTGATGAAATAGGTCGTATTTGGCGTCAAGCCAGTCAGCGTAACCGTAGCTGTCGAGCCATTAATAGTGGCAGGTACTTTAGCTGCATTATCCAAAGCATTTACCGACAAAGCATACTGGACACCACACGTCAGCACCTTTCCATTAGTCTCAATTAAAATACGATAGGTTACACCTGTCTCAGTAGGTTCGCCATCTCTTACGAGCGTCAGTGAAACGGTAGTCTCTACAGGAGTTTCGGTCTTCACCCATACAGGACGCACACCCATCTTGCGGGCAGCATCCCAGTCCTTGAATTCACCCTCTGTCTCTTCATTCAAGATTTCCAAGCATGTTCCCTTGCCGCTACTGCCAGTTGAAGTCCAATAGAAGCTGTATGTTTTGCGCTTGGTGCTGCCATCAGTATCGATGTACCCTTTGGTAGCAGGCAGGAAAATACTGTTACTGTTCTTTTTGCTGGTAATGGTATAACCAATGAAATTATCATTAGCGTCATATTTTGCCACCCAGGTACATTCGTTTATCAACTCCTGCATTTGCTGTTGGGTGGGAACCTGCCAATATTCGCCCCACTCGGTGGTAATCTGGCTGAGGCTCGTCCAAGACAATAGTGTGCCAAGTTCTTGTTCAGAAGCGGCGCCATAGTTCATCATAGCCCACTGCGTACCACTAGTCAGACCAAGATCTACAGCCCTGTCGTCTGTAATCTCCTGAACGATATACTCAATACTGGTGAAAGCATCGTAGGGCAACTCCAGCACACCGCCAAGGACAACCTCATTGCCATTCTTGTCCTTTACTGTTTGCTCGCCATTCAGCGTCACTTTCATAAAAATATTCTGTGCAGAGGCGGTTAGCACAACTGTGAGCAGCACCACCAGTGTTGAAAGAATCTTTTTCATAGTTGCTTTGTTGTTAATTTAATGTTACAAAGTAGATTAATAACTGGGCAAGTTTACCTTGCAAATTCATCGATAATCAACTTCACGTCGGCTTTATCCACCTTTCCGTCGCGGTTCACGTCGGGCTTGGCGTTGGTGCCACCGGCATTGGTGTTAATTACAGAGATGATGTCGGCAATGTCCACACGTCCGTCACCGTTCACGTCAGCACGATTGCGGACATTGAAATCAATCTTAGATACAGACGAGTATGCTTTTTCCGCCATAGCAGCACCGCTTTTCGGCTCAATCTTCAGTCCCGTCTGGCTGAACGTGATGACGGGCAACTGGGCGAAGGTGCACGAGTAGATGCTCCCGTCGCGTCCGTACACAGTAAGACCCTCATCAGCCTGCGCACCAGAGGCCATAAACAGCATAGCAGCGGACAGAAAGAGCCAGTTCTTTAGTCGTTGTGTCATAATTATTCTATTTAGGATTAATACTGTTTGAAGATGTTTAGTAATGATAGAAAAGACGCAACAATTACATACGACAATCAGCTCTCAGCTTAATGTCGACAATTTGCCTGTCGGGGTCATTGCAGAAAAAGTGCACAGACTTATAAATGGTGTCGGCCAAATACTCACTCATATTAAGACGAACTACCATCTTACCTGCCTGATGAGGCTGAACCACGGAATCAAGAGAGAGAATCTCTGTACACTCACATTCAACACCAGCAGAACTAATACTCAAAACAGCATCACCAGTATTTGAGTATTCAATTTCAGCCGTCTTAACTGGGGTTTTATAGTCAAAGACACCCATATCAACAACCTCAGGGACGCTGACATGAGCATATTGCACACCCTCCACCTTATAAAAGTTAGGCATCTTATCACCACTTTCCTTCTTAGTTCCACTATTACAGCCAACCAAGGCAAAAAGCAGTAAGACAGGCAATAGAATCTTAATCTTGTTCTTCATGCACTACATTTAAATGTTCCCCCACGCCCTCGGCATAACGGTCATAGAGCGTCAGGTACCATTGATTATCAATCTTAACAGGATTGAGGTATAGGCTGATGGTACCTTTATCCTCGTCTAAGCTGCCGTTCTCATCCATCAGCACGGCCACTCTCACCTTATTGTCCTTGAAGGTATTTAGCTGCATATCTTTCAGCTGGCAGCCCAAACGGCCAATCTGGCTCATTGCCATAACAAAGCCTTCACGTTGAGCCTCAGTAAGAGGAAATACGGAATCATTACGGACAAAATAAAGCAAGTCTGCAACCTGGTTGAAGTCGCCACCATTGAAACGGGTCACATATTCGTTGGCAAGCTGAGTAATAGCCATTGAATCCTCTGCTTCATAAATCACCACGTATGGCTTAGGACCATCATTCTCAGATCGTTTGTTTTTACAAGAGACAGTACATAAAAGTACTATAGCGGACAATAATAAATATAACCTGGTTCTCATCAAAAAATATTTAAGTTAAGATAAGAGAAAAGGGGAGGGAACACTCCCTCCCCTTTGGATATAGAAGATTCTTACGAGTCTTAGTTCTGCGGCGTGCGGTTGATGGTAATCTTCACGCGGTCGTAGATAGTACCCCAGTAGTACTCGATGGTGACAGGAATCCAAACGTGGAATGTACCAACGGTAGCAGAGTTGTTGCGGTACTCATAAACATCAGGATTCGTGCTCTTCAGGATGAAGTCGAGGTCCTGAGCAACCTGGAACAGAGGCTGTGCCTTTTCGGGATCATCCTGATCCTTACCGGTAAGGTTGATATCGGTAACAACCTGATGGTTCTCACTCAGCTTCTGACCAACCTCGGTCACACCGTCAACGTGGATAACAATCTCAGTCTCGTTATCAGGTGAGTAGTAGCGAGGATAGTTAGGACTTGCAGTCTTCCAACCACCACGGAAGTCCTCGAAGAAGTCTGAGGTCTGGCCAACGAAGTCAGCAACTGTAATGGTCTGGAAGCCCTGACCGCCAGTATGAGCGTCGGTAATGGTCTTGCCATTGGTCTTCTTCAGCTTAATCGGGCGGATGAAGCGCAGATCAAACGTGTTGTTAATCAGAGGCAGCGGGCAGTTCCAAGTCTCGCCATCCTCATCAACAATCGTGAAGGCAAGGTCACCACCATCGTTGTTCATAGCCTTGATGGCAATCTTAGCTGTCAGGAACGTGCTGTTCAGTTCATTGTGAGCACGGTAGTTGAGCAGTGACTTGGCAATCTCATCATTAGTGTTAGTAACGATGGCGTTGTTCAGTTTGACAACATACTCCTTAGCCAGAGCCTGGTCGAACTCACCCATCTCACCTGTATTCGGCTGAATGTAGGCAACCACCTGCAGACGACCCAGAATTTCATCATCCAAAGTAATTTCGTCGCCCACGAACAGCTTCTTACGAGACATCAACACACGGCCAGGCTTGAAGGTCAGAGGCACAGCAGGCTCATCCTTAACAAGGTTCATATTGATAGTAAGAGCCTCATGGTTCACCCACATCAGGAATGTGGTGTCACGCTCATCCTTCAGGTTACCCTTGTACTCCTGATTGTTGTTGAAATCGTCGAAGAGGAAGTCAAGCTTCAAATTAGCAGTATTGAAGGCAGCGACCTTATCTGCTTCAGCAACTTCTGCATCACCCTCAGCATAAGAATAGAGGTACTCAATCCAAGTGTGAGGCATAGTGGACTTACCGTCAGCCATATTGAAGTTGTTCAGGAACACATTTGCCAGTGTCATCTGAAGTTCAACGGGCTTCCAAGCGTTCAGACCAGTAATGATGCCATTGTCAGCAGCCACTGATGTGCCAGCAGGAATCTTCTCCTGCGGAGTGTAAACCATTCCGTGGATTTCATCATCGCCACTACCACCAGTATTGCTGTCAGTCTTGTACCAGTACTGAGCAATAATGTGCTTCTTCAGACCCATGTCACCAACAACATTGATCTCCTTCATAGCAATCTTACCAGAGTGGAAGATGACATACATGTCAGGATAGAGTGAGTTGTTAGACTTCAGCTTGATAGCACGAGAAACTTTCTCAATGCCCTCAACAGCGAGATCCTGAATCTGCTTCTTCTTGATGTCCCAAACCAGAGTTGATGTGGTAGCGCCAGTAGCTGTATTGATTGCCTCAATCACCTCAACATTACCAATCTTGGCAGGAGCCTCAGCCTGATCAATAGCCTCAGGATTCAACTTACAGGGAGTGAAGGTGTAATTGCCATTTTCATCCTTAGAAGGAACCCACTGATAGAGGTCGTCCTTATCGCCCATAGGCTGATAAATAGCCTCGAAGGTCTCAGGATCAAGAATGTTATCCAAATCCTTATGGCTCATGAGAACCATCTCAGTCTCACGCCAAGTGCTGCGGTATGCTTCGAAATCGGCTGCACCATTGACATAGCACTGGTTGTAACGGTTGATGGTCCAATCTGTCGATGAAGTAAAGCCATCGTGCACAATAAACTTCTGAGGAATGATGACCTCCTTGGTGATACGGATAGGCAGATAGCCATAGTCCACAACAGAGTCTGCAAGGTTGTATTCCTTCCACTCCTTGATAACCAACTGTACGCGAACAACAGGAACACGGTTCACAACAACTTCAGTAGCCTTGGCAGAAGTGTAGGGACGTCCCTTCAGTCCATCATCAGCAGGATCCTGCGGGTGCAGATAGGTCTTACCATTCTTGAGATAGAGAGCAGCGTGAGCACTCTCGTCGGTCAGAGAAGCACCAAGCAGCATACTGGTGAGCTGGAAGTTGTACTTGAAAGTACCTCTGAACTGAGCCTCAGAGAACACGTCGTGCTGACCATTAGAATTGGTGTAGTGGGTCTCAAGCAGATCATCCAGACAGATGTCCTCCTGATAGTTCACGAGATCCTGACCCTCACCCTTCTGGGCTGCGTTATCAACGCGGGCAGTATTCATAATGTACTCACGAACCTCAGCAGTTGTCTTGAAGAGGTGCATACCAACATGCTCGTAAGCCTCGTAGCCATCGTGCTCAGGCAGTGTGCAGTCGCCGCAGTGGAGGTTCAGCATACCAGTCTGGATGAAGTCCTTAGCATCGATACCAGTCTTGTTGAAACGCTTGTGGGCAAGGATAGGCTCAGTAACCTTCTCCTCGATGAGTACTGCATAGTCAGAAGTAACAACAGTGTCATTACCATTGATATTGCAGATTTCAGCCTGAACTGCAAAGTTGGTCACGCCATCCTCGCTGCTTCTCTCAGTCAGAGACTGCACATAACGCAGTTTGGTGGGATCGTTGACCTTCAGAGGCACGATAAGGGTGTCACCCTCGATTGTAGCCTTCTCGCTGGTGCGAATGCTAATTCCTGCGCTTGAAGAACGAGTGTAGTTCTTGTCGTTGTCAAGAATGCTCAGTCTGTTAAGATCGAACTGTGCCTTAGAGGGGTTGATGTGATAACGAGCCTGAGGATTCAGCTGGATAATAATAGGATAATCTGCCTTCAAATAACGGTCGTGGCCACCAGCGGTCTGGTCATCAGCCTTGAAATAGTCGACATCATCCTCGAAGATGTCAAGCCATGAGCCAACCCACTCGAAGCAGTCGTTAGCATGCAGAGCAATTGCTTCCTCGTTAGTAGCAGCCTCAGCCACTTCACCCTTAGCAAAGTCAGCCACAACAGGCTCCTTGATGTAGTCGAACAACTCCTTCATACCAATATAAGGAATAGCCCTAATGGTCTTAAGAGTGGTAGCCTCGATACCCCAGTAGTATGTGTCGGGGATGAACACCAAGCTTGACAGAACATAGGTGGTGGGGATAGTGATAGTTCCCTGGGGATCAATACCTGCAACGAACACAGCTGTTGCGCTCTGTGCTGCAGAAACCTGAGCGTCAACCTCACCAGTATTCAGGTTAGCATCCCAAGCAATGTCGGTCTTTGTCTGATTGCCATCGGCATCAACTGCATAGAAGTAACCGTCAGCATTGGGGATGAGGTACACATTGCTGCCAGCGGCACTAGTTCCCGGCTCGCCCTGAGGTCCCTGAGGACCAGGCTCGCCCTGATCACCCTTTTCACCTTTCTCGCCTTGGTCGCCCTTGTCGCCCTTGTCACCTTTCTCGCCTTGGTCACCCTTGTCGCCCTTGTCGCCTTTTGCACCATTTACGCCATCGGTACCAACAGCCTTGTAGTCGGTCTTCTGGTTGTTCTTGTACCAGTAGCCGTCGTTGCCAATTGTCCAAACGTCAGCATCCTTACCATCCTTACCGTTGGTCAGGGTCTGCGAAGAGCCATCGCTGAAGGTCAGCGTAATGCCAGAGCCGGTCTGAGCGACATTAGTGACGATGATGCCCTGGGCATACTTCGTCTTCCAGTCGGTCAACTCACTCACCTTGCCTCGAAGATCACTGATGTCATCATCGTAATCCTTACAAGACACAAACATGCTTGTGGTGGCTACAACGAAAGCCCCCATAAGCAATGCACTAATAAGTTTTTTCTTCATAAGAATTTGAATTAAAATTAAAAAAATTAATATTAAAAGTTGATTTTTGCGATTCTCGCTATTATTTCCTCTCTTTCTATCTCTTCATTCGCTACTAATTTTCGTTACTATTCACTCGTTATTTTCCGTGTCTCCTACGGGGAAGATACGTTTTTTGGGTGCAAATATAGTCATTAATTCAATTATGTGCAAATATTTTTAATTTTTTTTTTGAAAAACCCCTAAAAATTTGTGCTAATTTGGGTTTTGGTCTTTTTTCCCGTTGGTGTATCTTAGAAATCGGCAGTTTTCGGTGTACGCGGAAAAGGTATGACATCACGGATATTCTGCATACCCGTTACAAAGAGGATGAGGCGCTCAAAACCAAGCCCAAAACCGGCGTGCGGACAGGAGCCATAACGGCGCGTGTCGAGATACCACCAGAGTTTGTCGGTTTCCATCTGGCGAGTGTTTATCTCTGCCATCAGTTTGTCGTAATCCTCTTCACGGACACTACCGCCGATAATCTCGCCAATCTGTGGGAAAAGCACATCAGTGCCCTGCATTGTGGGACCTGGGGAGACGATGCCCTTGTAGCCCTTGGTGCCATTTTGCTTCATATAGAATGCCTTGATGGCCGAAGGATAGTCGGTCATAATGACGGGTTTCTTGAAATGTTCCTCCACGAGGTAGCGCTCGTGCTCGGAGGCAAGGTCGTCACCCCATTGGCACGGGAACTCGAATTTGCGCCCATCGGCAATGGCTTTCTGCAGGATGTCAATGCCCTCGGTATAGGTGAGGCGCACAAAGTCGGTGCTGATAACGGAGCGTAAACGCTCAAGAAGCGACTTGTCGACCATCTGGTTGAGGAAGGCGAGGTCGTCCTGGCAGTTGTCAAGCGCCCACTGCACACAATACTTAATAAAGTCCTCTTCGAGATCCATCAGTTCCTCCTGATCCATGAAAGCCACCTCCGGCTCAATCATCCAGAACTCGGCCAAGTGTCGCGGCGTGTTGCTGTTCTCGGCACGGAAAGTGGGTCCAAAGGTGTAGATGGCGCCCAAAGCCGTGGCTCCCAGTTCGCCCTCTAACTGTCCGCTGACGGTGAGCGATGTCTGCTGCCCGAAGAAGTCGTCATCGTAAATGATGCGCCCCTCTTCGTCTTTTTTCAGGTCGTAAAGGTTCTTAGTGGTCACCTGGAACATATTTCCGGCTCCCTCGCAGTCACTGGCTGTGATGAGCGGCGTGTGGAAATAGTAGAAACCGTGGTCGTGGAAGTACTTGTGGATGGCAATGGCCATGTTGTGGCGTATGCGCATAACGGCTCCGAAGGTGTTGGTGCGCAGACGAAGGTGTGCGTTCTTGCGCATCACCTCGAAACTCTGGCCCTTCTTCTGCATGGGATAGGTGTTGTCGCAGAGGCCATAGATGACAATCTCCATGGCCTGTATCTCGGAAGGTTGTCCAGCGGCAGGACTTTCCACGAGGGTACCCTTGGCGCAGATGCAGGCGCCTGTCGTCACGTCCTTGAGGGTCGCGGTGCAATTTGCGCCACTTACGGGACAAGAGGTGGGGTCGAGAACAATCTGGACGTTCTTGATGGTGGAACCATCGTTGAGGGCGATAAAGTCAACAGCCTTCGAACTGCGGTGAGTCCTCACCCAACCCTTGACGCAAACCTCTTTGCCATATTCAGTGCTTTTCAGCACGTCGATGATTTTCGTTCTTTTCATTTTGCTGGTGGTTAAAGATGTTTCTACTCATACGACCCCATACGGAGGCGGTCCACTTCCTCCTCAGTGAGATAACGCCAGTCGCCACGGCGGAGGTTCTTCTTGGTAAGGCCGGCAAACTGCACACGGTCAAGACGTGTAACACGATAACCGAGGCTCTCGAAGATACGGCGCACGATACGATTCTTGCCCGAATGGATTTCAATGCCCACCTGTTTCTTGTCGTTGGGGTCGGCATACTGTATGTCGTCGGCCTTAATCTCTCCATCGTCGAGAGTGATGCCTTCGGCAATGGCCTGGAGGTCGTGGGCCGTAACATTATGATCCAGGTAGACGTGATAGATCTTCTTCTTCAGGTACTTGGGATGCGTGAGTTTCGATGCCAAATCACCATCGTTGGTGAGAAGCAGCACGCCCGTCGTGTTACGGTCGAGACGTCCCACGGGATAGATGCGCTCAGGGCAGGCGTTCTTCACCAAGTCCATCACGGTTTTCCGCTGCTGGGGATCGTCACTGGTGGTGACATAGTCCTTGGGCTTGTTGAGGAGCACGTAGACTTTCTTTTCAAGACTAACAAGTTGGTCGTGGAAATGGATGACGTCGGTACGCATCACCTTAGTGCCCAGTTCAGTGACCACCTGTCCGTTGACGGTGACCACGCCTGCCTGGATGAACTCATCGGCCTCACGACGGCTGCATACACCAGCATTGGCGAGGAACTTGTTCAGACGGATAGGCTCATTGGGGTCAAAGTTCTGCTCCTTATACTCAATACGCTTCTTCAACGAGTACTTGGCATTGGGGTCGTAGTCTGCTGTGCGCTGGCGATAGCCGCCCTGCTTGCCATACGGCTTGCGCGGCCTCTGACCATACTGTCCACCCTGTCCGTACTGCTGGTAGCCACCCTGCTGACGGGGCTGGTAGCCGCCGCGCTGCTGGTATTCGCCATTCTGCTGACGAGGCTGATAGCCACCCTGGCGGGGCTGATACTGCTGACGGGGCTGATAGCCGCCCATCTGCTGACCGTCACCGTCCTGGTTGTAGCGGGGGCGATAACCGCCCTGCTGACGGGGCTGATAGCCACCACGCTGCTGGTAGCCATTATTATAATTATTATTGGTACGCGCGTAATAGGGTCGCTGGGGAGCCTGTCCTTGCAAACTTGCCCCAAAGCCCTCCGGGCGGAAACTTTCCTCATCGTCGGCCTGTCGTCTGCTGTAACGGTCGTAACCGCCACCAGCAGGGCGTTGTGTACTGTGAATGCGCGGGCGCGGTGAGCGTCCGGCAGGACGAAATTCTCTCTGGTAGCCTTCGCGGCTAGCATTCTGTTCGGGGAGTTGCTGCTCCTTGTTCTTCTCGTTGTCGAAATCCATGGTTGTCTTAATAGTGTTTGTTGTTAATACAGTCCAGTGTAATTGTGTGGAGTAATTTGAATGAGTTCCTGCTTGACATCATCGCTGACATCAAGCGTCGTAATGAATTCCTGTATGGCTTGTTGAGTTATTTTCTGATTGGTGCGCGTCAGTTGCTTCAGTGTCTCATATGGGTTGGGATAGCCCTCACGGCGCAGAATGGTCTGTATGGCTTCTGCCACCACTGGCCAGCAGTTATCCAAATCCTTACTTATGCGCTCCTCGTTGAGGATGAGTTTGCCCAGACCCTTGGCTGTACTCTGAATGGCAATCAGCGCATGGGCCAGCGGCATGCCGATGTTACGCAGCACGGTGCTGTCAGTAAGGTCGCGCTGCAGTCGGCTGACAGGCAGTTTCTGGGCAAGGAAGGCAAGCAATGCGTTTGCAACGCCCATATTGCCTTCGCTGTTCTCGAAGTCGATGGGGTTCACCTTGTGGGGCATGGCGCTAGAACCCACTTCACCAGCCTTGATGCGCTGTTTGAAGTATTCCATAGAGATATACATCCAAACGTCGCGGTCCAGGTCGATGATGATGGTATTGATGCGCCTCAAGGCATCACAGACGGCAGCCAGATTGTCATAATTGGAAATCTGGGTGGTGTACTGCTCCCGCTCCAGACCCAGTTTGTCGGCCACAAAGCGGTCGGCCCAGTCGGCCCAGTCGTATTGCGGATAGGCCACGTGGTGGGCGTTAAAGTTACCCGTGGCACCACCAAACTTCGCCGTAATGGGCGTGTCCTGCAGGCTGCGCAACTGCTCCTCCAGACGGTAAACATAGACACGCAGTTCCTTGCCAAGGCGCGTAGGCGATGCCGGCTGCCCGTGGGTACGGGCGAGCATGGAAATGTTGCGCCATTCCTCGGCCAAATCGTTGAGTTGTTCAACGAGTTGCTCCAGTTGCGGCACGAACACCTGCTCCAGGGCCTCTTTCAGCGAGAGAGGCACGCTGGTATTGTTGATGTCCTGCGAGGTAAGGCCAAAGTGGACAAAGTTCTTGAAAGATGAGAGTTTGGAGGCATCCAACCCGTCCATCTTCTCCTTGATAAAGTACTCCACAGCCTTCACGTCATGGTTGGTGACGGCCTCAATGTCCTTCACGCGCTGTGCATCGGCCACGGTGAAATGACGATAAATGTCGCGCAACGGCTCAAAGAACTGCTGCGGGAAACACTCAAGTTGTGGGAGGGGAGTCTGGCAAAGGGCAATAAAATATTCTATTTCCACGCGTACGCGATATTTTATCAATGCATACTCAGAGAAATAGCCGCCCAGAAGTTCTGTCTTGCCATGGTACCTGCCGTCAATAGGCGAGACGGCTGTCAGTGCACTTAGTTCCATTTTCTTTATTATCCTTGAAATGAAAAGTTGCGACTACGTCGCAACACCGTGTCTGTCTTTATCTTCTTCCTTTTCCTTCTGTGGGCGTTGACGGATTCGAACCGCCGACCCTCTGCTTGTAAGGCAGATGCTCTAAACCAACTGAGCTAAACGCCCCTGTCCCTTGCGCTTTTCTGTTAAGCGGGTGCAAAGGTACAGATTTTCCTTGAATCCTCCAAATTTTTTCACATCTTTTTTTAACTTTGGAGGCACATCGTCTCTCCTTGAAGTCAACTGAAGGTCAGTTCATCCTTTTCCGGATGCTTGTCGATGTGGATGGTACTGCCCGCGGCCATACTTTCGCTGAGAATCAACTCGCAGATGCCGTCCTCAATATAGTTCTGTAGGGCACGCTTCAGCGGGCGGGCACCAAACTGCACATCGTAGCCCTTGGTGGCGACAAACGCCTTGGCCTCGTCAGTGAGTTCAATCTCGTAGCCCAAATCGCTGATGCGCTTGCGCAGGGGCTTCAGTTCCACATCGACAATGCGCTTGATGGCCTCCAGGTCGAGTTGGTCGAAGGTGATGATTTCGTCGAGGCGGTTCAGGAACTCCGGCGAGAACTGCTTCGAGAGCGCCTTCTGTACGATGGAACGTGCATGCTCACGGTCGCGCTCGTCCATGTTCACACCCAGCGTGGTGGCAGTGAAACCCACGCCGCGCCCAAAGTCCTTCAACTGGCGGGTACCCGCGTTGGAAGTCATGATGATGACCGTATTGCGGAAGTCAACGAACCGCCCGTTGCCGTCAGTGAGTCGGCCCTCGTCGAGCACTTGCAGCAAGAGATTGAACACGTTTGAATGGGCCTTCTCTATCTCGTCAAGCAGCACGATGCTGTAGGGCTTACGGCGCACGCGCTCGGTCAGTTGTCCGCCCTCCTCGTAGCCCACGTAGCCCGGAGGCGCACCGATGAGCCGGCTGACGTTGAACGACTCTGTATATTCGCTCATATCGATGCGTATCAGCGCATCAGCCGACGAGAACATCTGTTCGGCCAGTTTCTTGGCCAGATAGGTTTTTCCCACGCCGGTTGGCCCAAGGAACATAAATGCTCCGATGGGGTGGTTGGGGTCTTTCAGGCCCACGCGGTTGCGCTGGATGGCCTTCACCAACTTGTCGATGGCCTTGTCCTGTGCTATAACCTGCGCCTTCAGTTCGTCGGCCATGCCTTTCAGCCTGACGCCCTCGCTCTCGGCCATACGCTGCACGGGCACGCCAGTCATCATCGACACCACATCGCTCACTTCAGCCTCGGTCACCGTCTGGTCGTCGTCAATGTTGCCTTGTTGCCATTCTGTCTGCAGCCGCTTCATCTCAGCCTCCAACTCCGTCTGGCGGTCGCGGTAACTGGCGGCCAACTCAAAGTTCTGACCAGCCACTGCCCTACCCTTTTTCTCCTTGATAGCCTTCAGTTCCTCCTCGATGTTTGTGATTTCAGGGGGAATCTGCGCCGTCTTCAGGTGCACCCTCGACCCCGTCTCATCCATAGCGTCGATGGCCTTGTCGGGGAAGGAGCGGTCGTTGATGTAGCGTTCTGTCAATCTGACACACGCCAAGATGGCATCGTCGGTGAACTGCACATGGTGGTGGTGCTCGTAGCGGTCCTTCAGATTGTGGAGTATCTGTAGGGTCTCCTCTGTAGTTGTCGGCTCCACGACGACCTTCTGGAAGCGCCGCTCCAGGGCACCGTCCTTCTCAATGCTGTTGCGGTATTCGTCGAGTGTGGTTGCGCCGATGCACTGTATGGTGCCCCTGGCCAATGCGGGCTTCATGATGTTGGCAGCATCCATCGTGCCAGCAGCACCGCCTGCGCCGATGATGGTGTGGATTTCGTCGATGAAGACAATAATATCGGAACTCTGCTCTATCTCTTTCATCAGAGCCTTGATGCGCTCCTCAAACTGGCCCCTGTACTTGGTGCCTGCCACAATGCCAGTCATATCGAGGCTGACAATGCGCTTGCCGAAGAACATGGGCGAGCACTTGCGCTGCGCAATGAGTTGTGCCAGTCCTTCCACGATGGCACTCTTGCCCACGCCTGGCTCACCGATGAGGATGGGGTTGTTCTTCTTGCGGCGGCCCAGTATCTCCATCACGCGCTGAATCTCCTTCTCACGGCCAACCACGGGGTCCAGTTTGCCTTCGGCAGCCGCCTGGGTGAGGTCGGTCGAGAAGTTGTCGATGACGGGCGTCTTCGACTTTTCCTTGTTGCCCTTTGCCGTCTGTGTAGCGTTGTTGCCCTGCGGTGTTTCCTCCTCCTCGTCCTCGTCGGGCAGACTGAGGATGTCTGAGGGCTTGGTAGTTGCAGCAGCCGTATTACCAGCCTTGAGCAGGCTGAGTACGTCGTCGTAGTTCATATTGTTGTATTCCAGTATTTGTTTGGCGCCGTTGTCCACCTGGTCGTGCAGGATGGCCAACAGCAGATGTTCCTCGTCCACACGCTGCGTGTGCTGGATGCGTGCCTCGAGCACGGCCAGTTTCAGGATGTTCGACGCACCCTCGTTGAGCACCAGTTCAGTGGTGCTGACCGGACTGCTCAAAGCGTCGTTCAGCACTTTCTGCTCAAGCGACTGCTTGATGCTTGGCATATTGAGGCGCAGACGGTGGAAAACGCGGTCAACGGGACCGTCCTTCACACGCATCATGCCCAGCAGCAGATGCTCCGGCCCCACCGACGTACTGGCCAAGCGTGCTGCCTCTTCGCGTGAATAGGCGAGTATTTCTGATACCTTTGGTGAAAATTGACTTGTCATATCATATCCTTTAGCAAATAGCGTGCCAAAGTCTATACACGCATGGAGAGCGAAATGCGGTTGCGCCGCCTGTCCACCTCGATGACCTTCACCTCCACGTGCTGGTGCAACTTCACCACATCAGAGGGATGGGCAATGCGGCGGTTGGCCATTTGGGAGATATGCACCAGCCCGTCCTGGTGGACACCAATGTCGACAAAGGCGCCGAAGTTGGTGATATTGGTCACGATGCCCGGCAGCACCATACCCTCCACGAGGTCGTCGACGGTCTGCACGCGGCTGTCGAAACTGAACTCCTCCAACTGCTGGCGGGGGTCGCGCCCAGGCTTCTCCAACTCCGCCATAATGTCGGTAAGTGTTGGCAGGCCCACCTCCTGGCTTATATATTTATTAATGTTTATGCGCGTGCGCGAATCTTTGTTGGCCATCAGGTCGGCCACGGTGCAGCCCTGGTCCTTGGCCATCTGCTCCACCAGCGCGTAGCGTTCAGGGTGTACAGCGCTGTTGTCCAGCGGGTTCGCCGCTCCAGGTATGCGCAGGAAGCCCGCACACTGCTGGAAAGCCGCCGGCCCCAGACGGGGCACCTTCTTCAACTGGCTACGACTGCCGAAGGGGCCGTTATCGCGCCGATAGTCCACGATGTTCTTGGCCAGCACCGGCCCCAGTCCGCTGACGTACTGCAACAGATGGCTGGAAGCCGTGTTGAGGTTCACGCCCACCTGGTTGACGCAACTCTCCACCGTCTGGTCGAGTTGGTGCTTGAGTTTCGCCTGGTCCACATCGTGCTGATACTGGCCCACGCCGATGCTCTTGGGGTCAATCTTCACCAGTTCGGCCAGCGGGTCCATCAGGCGGCGGCCAATGGAGACGGCGCCGCGCACGGTGACATCTTCGTCAGGGAACTCGTCGCGAGCCACCTTCGAGGCCGAATAGACCGAGGCGCCATCCTCAGAGACGACGAAAATCTGTGGCAAATGAGAAATGACAGATGAGAAATGAGAAATATGATCAGTTTGGAGGGCATCTTCCACAAACTCGCGGGTCTCGCGGCTGGCGGTGCCGTTGCCAATGGCGATGGCCTCAATGGCGTAGTCGCCGACCATCTGCTGCAAATGGACGGTGGCCTGCATACGCTTGTTCACAGGCGGATGGGGGAAGATGGCCTCGTGGTGGAGCAGATTGCCCTGCTCGTCGAGACAGACCACCTTGCAGCCAGTGCGGAAGCCCGGGTCGATGCCCATCACGCGCTTCTGGCCCAATGGTGCGCCGAGCAGCAACTGGCGCAAGTTCTCGGCAAAGACGCGGATGGCCTCGTCGTCGGCCCGCTCCTTGCTCAGGGCGGCAAACTCGTTCTCTATTGAGGGTTTCAGCAGCCGCTTGTAGCCGTCGTCGACGGCTTCGGCCACCAGCCGACCGCAGGGTGTGTTGCCATAGACGTAGTGGCGTTTCAGGCGGTCGGTACATTCCTGGTCGTCGATGGGGTCGATGCTCAGCCGCAGGACACCCTCGGTCTCGCCACGGCGCATAGCCAGCAGGCGGTGACTGGAGCAACGGCGCAAAGGCTCGTGCCAGTCGAAGTAGTCACGGTACTTCTGGGCCTCGTCGGTGTCGGCCTTGGCCTTCACCACCTTCGAACTGATGATGGCGGTACGGCGGTAGGCGCCACGCACCTGCTGGCGGCTGCGCTCGTCCTCGCTCACCTCCTCGGCAATGATGTCCTGGGCACCCTTCAAGGCGGCAGCCACATCGGCGACTTCGCCTTTGACGAAACGCTCGGCGGCACGTTCCGGGTCGCGCTCGCGTTGCAGCATCAGTATCTGAGCCAACGGCTCCAAGCCCTGTTCGCGGGCCACCTGTGCACGGGTGCGGCGGCGCGGCTTGTAGGGCAGATAGATGTCTTCCAGTTCAGTGGCATCCCAGCAGTCGGCGATGCGCTGCTCCAGTTCCGGCGTCAGTTTGCCCAGTTCGGTGATGGTCTTCACCACCGTCTCCTTCCGTTTTTGGATTTCCTTCAGCCGCTCGTTCTCGGCACTGATGGCGGCAATCTGCACCTCGTCCAGCCCGCCGGTACGCTCTTTGCGGTAGCGGGAAATAAAGGGGATGGTGCACCCCTCGTCGAGCAACGTCAGCGTATTGCCCACAGCCTCCAAGTTCAGCCCGAGGCTCTTGGCTATCAATTGTGCGAATATATTCTTGCTCTCCATTGTTTCTAATCAGATCATTGCCACTACACAGTAATACCACTACCCACTTCAATATGAATACGCTTTTGACGGAGTCTTTGTTCCATCATTGCGATATACCCTTCATTACTGTCACATAAAATGGCTGAACGACGATGTTTTTTGGCTACACTGCCAGTAGTTCCAGAGCCTGCCATCAAGTCAATAATAGTATCACCCTTCTTGGTACTCATTAATATAATACGTTCAAAAACAGCCTCTGGCTTTTGAGAGGGATGTCCAGTACGTTCATTCTTTCCTACAAATCCGACTATCAGTGGAGCTTCTATCACGCTTGTCGGACCTGGAATAAAGCGCATCTTGCCTTCATCAAATCTAAGTTCCTGCTCTGGGTTGAGAAAGTTCTCTGGATGCAAACTGGCTCCTTCTTTCGTGAATTGTATGCAAGCATTTTGGCTCGATCTCCATCCACGAATAACGGATGGACAATTCTTATAGAACCATGTTAGCCATGCTGTCATTTTGAAATTGTCAGGAGCAAAACGAACATACGGGCCTATGACTTCAGGGAATCCCCACAAATAGAGGATATCACTCGTTATCGCACTCTTTTTGAGAAGAGTTCGAATAAATTCATCATACTCGACATCAGGCAGCACTCCTCCGATACCCTTATTATACCAAGGGTCAAGAATGCTCGTCGTTGCTTTTATGCCATTCTCTATAAGCAATTCCATAGAGTCTTTTACGTCCATCGGTGGAAGTATGGCAACTCCAGATTTCTCTATGCTTTCTACTATTGCTTGCTTTAAATTCATATATGTCTTATTTCAATATTACAAATTCGTTGTCAATCAGCCACTCAATCTTTTCCAAGATGTCTTTTGCAGACAATTCCATGCCTGGGAATTCTCTGTTGAAAGTTTCTAATAGGTTTGTCTGGCTCATTCCCCAATTATTCGAGAATCCTGGCACATAAAGTATGCCTTTTTCTTTGCTCACATTTACAGAATGGCCAAAATTGGCGATGCAGTCAAGGAAACAATATTTTAAAATGATGTCTCTGCGTTCCTCCTTTATTACATATTTATCATAGTTGAAGTCTAATAAGTTTGCATCTTTGCAAGCATCAAGGCTTCTGTAAATCTCTTTCTTGTCGTATCCTTGTGTTTGTAAGAAATCAACAAGATCAGCTTCAGAATTGTTCCCTGCTAAAATAGCATGCTCTATTTCAAGCGGTGTCAAGAAATCAATCTCCTGTAGTTCACGTCTAAACTTCACTGGAGCTGTTTTTACCTGAATGAAAGCCTTGGTTGTCTTCTTTGCCAGCATCTTTTTCAAATCACCATTCAATGAAGAAAAATAGCCTGCACCATCCAAATACTCTACAAATACTGCATTGGGATATAACTTTAATGTATGCTCACGAGAGGCATCTGTCTGATCTACAACTTTATGAGAAACACTTCCAGAATCGCCAGCGTAGAATTGGCACTGCACAAAAAGTTTTTTTCCTTCCGATTTTGAACGGAAAGGAACAATGAAATCGTATTTACGAGCTTTGTCGTTCTTTTTCTTTTTCTTTTTAATATCAAGTAATTCGTAAATATCTATATCGTCATTATTATAATCGGTTCCAGCGTTAAGCCCCCAATCAGCCATGTAGGAACGAAGTTTGCGTTCTGGTTCATGCCCTGTTTTTGCCGTAATTGAACCTCGCGATTGGAAAATTGCTATTGAAGCCAAAAGATTTGAACCATGCCCATTTTCTTTTAGTTTACAATATGATGTGCCAAGAGAGTATAGTTGTGACACGTATTGCTCATCACTTAACAACAGATCAAGATATGATTTTAATTGTGGAGCTAATATATCTTGATAAGGCGATAGAGCTTCAAAATGTTTGATAACTTTATCTAAGTCAAAAACACGTGGAATTATTATAAGTATTAGTTTCCCGTTCTTACATGCAGGAATCTCCCCACTTTCATAAAGATTGTTTAATACAAGGGGATATTGGCATTTAAGATTGTTGTCCGTCTTACCCGTCGATAAGAGTATGGCATTGAACACATTCGCCAAATGATTTTTAATATCAGCAACCTGACTAATAGAGGAAGTCATCTTCCCGGCAATATTATAAGAAGAGCATTCCTCAAATGTAGAAAAACCATTTGTGTAATTGGACAAAGAATCAAAGCCATCTTCAAGTCCAGCTAAGATGCTTCTGAACTCTATGCAATCCTTGATGTCACCAAGAGAAGGAGTTATCCATCTGTCAAATTCAGATAACTTTTCTTTTTCTGTAAATTTATGTTTATTTAGTTTCATTTAGTATAAATATTTTACGAATTATTGACAATTTGTTATTCACTTAAAGACAGCGAAAATTTGGTTCGTCCTAACTGGGAGTTTGGTTCGTCCTAACTAGGAGTTTGGACGAACCAAACTCGGAGGGCGGTGACGGCGCATTTACCCCACAGTACCTTCGAGGGAGACGGCGAGGAGTTTTTGGGCCTCGACGGCGAACTCCATAGGGAGTTTGTTGAGCACTTCTTTGGCGTAGCCGTTAACGATGAGGCCTACGGCTTGCTCCTGAGGGATACCGCGCTGCTGGCAGTAGAAAAGTTGGTCTTCAGAGATTTTCGATGTGGTGGCCTCGTGCTCGAAGATGGCCGTGGGGTTGTGGACGTCCATATACGGGAAAGTGTGGGCGCCACATTCCGACCCAAGAAGCAGCGAGTCGCACGAGGAGTAGTTGCGGGCGTTCTCGGCGGTGGCGGCGGCACGCACCAGACCTCGGTAACTGTTCTGCGAATGGCCTGCGCTGATGCCTTTCGAGATGATGGTGCTCTTTGTGTTGCGGCCTATGTGAATCATCTTGGTGCCCGTGTCGGCCTCCTGGTAGTTGTTGGTCACGGCCACGCTGTAGAACTCGGCCTGCGAGCCTTCGCCGCGCAGGATGCACGAGGGGTATTTCCACGTGATGGCGCTTCCCGTCTCCACTTGCGTCCACGAGAGTTTGCTGCCCTGTCCGCGCAGGTCGCCGCGCTTGGTCACCAAGTTGAGCACGCCGCCGCGTCCCTGCTCGTCGCCAGGATACCAGTTCTGCACAGTAGAATACTTCACCTCTGCACGGTCGTTCACGATGATTTCCACGATGGCGGCGTGCAACTGGTTCTCGTCGCGCATAGGGGCGGTGCAGCCCTCCAAGTAGGAGACGTAACTGTCGTCGTCGGCCACAATGAGTGTGCGCTCAAACTGACCCGTTCCCTTGGCGTTGATGCGGAAATAACTACTCAGTTCCATCGGGCAGCGCACGCCCTTGGGGATATAGACGAAGGAGCCGTCGCTGAACACAGCCGAATTGAGGGCGGCGAAGAAGTTGTCGCGGTAGGGCACGACGGTTCCGAGGTACTTGCGCACCAGTTCGGGGTAGTCCTTGATGGCATCGCCGATGCTACAGAAAATGACGCCCTTCTCGCGCAGTTTCTCCTTGAAAGTTGTCTTCACGCTCACGGAGTCCATAATGGCGTCGACGGCGGTATTGCCGCTCAGGGCCAGACGCTCCTCAAGTGGAATGCCCAGTTTGTCGAAGGTTTTCTCCAGTTCAGGGTCGATGACGGCAGGTTTGTCGCCGTCTGCTGGACTGGAGGGCTTCTTTGCCGTAGGGTCGGCATAGTAACTGATGGCCTGATAGTCTATCTGGGGCAGATGGACGTGACCCCATCGCGGCTCCGCCAGCGTCTGCCAATGGCGGAAGGCCTGCAGGCGGAAGTCAAGCATCCACTGCGGCTCGCCCTTCTTCTGCGAAATCAGGCGGACAACGTCCTCGTTCAGTCCTTTCTCTATGATGTCCGTATGCACATCGGTGGTAAAGCCGAACTCGTACTTCTGCTCCGCCACCTTCTTCACATACTCGTTTTTCTCTTCCATTTCACACTCAGTGTTGATTTACAGCCTGCAAAGGTACGAATAAGTCGAAGAAAAACCAAAAAATTAATATTCTTCAACTTTTGAACCCAAAAGCAGCGGGAAAGTTTTGCACTTTCAACTATTTTGCTTACCTTTGCAGCCAACTTACATAGTAACACGACAATACCAAAAGACAGAGAATGCCTACGATATTCATTTTCTTCGGTTTCAGGTTCTTGTTCTATTCAAACGACCATGAACCCGTTCACGTTCATATCGTAAAAGACGACTGAGAAGCCAAATTCAATGTCAGTCCTATAGAACTGGTCTATAATCACGGCTTCAAGAAACAACAGTTAGCAGTAATTGAGTCCGTGATAGAAGAGAATGTGGAAGTGATAACAGAAAGATGGAAAAACTATTTCAACAAGTGAAAACATGAGACAGATAAGTATAGCAAAGGTATGGACTGATACAACCCACGTGCACGCCTTGACTACCGAAGGTGTTGAGGCAAGTTATGCTTTCTCAGACTGGCCGCGCTTGGCAAATGCCACCGATGGGCAGCGGCGTGACTTTCGTCTGTCGTTTAGCGGTATTCACTGGCCCCAGATTAACGAAGACCTTTGCTTTGAGGGTATGTTCAGAGACAATAATGTCTTGGTTGAAGACACGCAAATTGTGTGGAAACAAGGTAACAGACAAATGAGCGAGCAATGATAGAGGTACAACATCTGTACAAGAGTTTTGAGGACAAGGAGGTGCTGAAGGACATCAGCATCACCTTCGAGGACGGAAAAACTAACCTGATTATAGGCCAGAGCGGCAGCGGCAAGACGGTGCTGATGAAGAACCTCGTAGGGCTGCTGGAGCCGACGAAAGGCCAGGTGCTCTACGACGGGCGCGACTTCGTGGGCTTGTCGAAACACGAGAAGGTGCTGATGCGCCGCGAGATGGGAATGATATTCCAGAGTGCGGCCCTGTTCGACTCGCTGACGGTGCTTGAGAACGTGATGTTCCCGCTCGATATGTTTTCGTCAATGACCCTGCGCGAGCGCCAGCGGCGGGCTATGGACTGTCTCTCCCGCGTGAACCTGGTGGGGGCCGAGGGCAAGTTCCCCGGCGAAATCAGCGGCGGTATGCAGAAGCGCGTGGCCATCGCCCGCGCCATTGCCCTGAACCCCAAATACCTCTTCTGCGACGAGCCTAACTCCGGCCTCGACCCCAAGACATCGCTCGTCATCGACGACCTGCTGCACAGCATCACCCGCGAGTTCAAGATGACCACCATCATCAACACCCACGATATGAACTCGGTGATGGGCATTGGCGAGAACATCCTTTTCATCTATGAGGGACGAAAGGAGTGGCAGGGCGTGTCGTCGGAAATAATGGGTTCAACCAACAAGCGGCTCACCGACTTCATCTTCGCCAGCGACTTGCTGAAGGAGATGCGCCAGGCCGTGACAACAGCAAGACAATGAAAGACAAGACAGAAAGACGCGGTTTCGCTACACGGGTAGGCGTTATCCTGGCCACGGCGGGTTCGGCTGTAGGCCTGGGCAACGTGTGGCGCTTCCCCTATGTGGCGGGCGAAAACGGCGGCGCGGCATTTATCCTCGTCTATATCGCCTGCATCCTTGTGCTGGGCATTCCAGGAATGTTGAGCGAGTTCATCATCGGACGGCGTTCGCAGCGCAATGCCGCCCGTTCCTACCGCAACTTCTCGCGCTACCGCATCTGGCGCTTCGTTGGCATCCTGGGCATCCTCACCTCGTCCATCATCCTGGGCTTCTATGCCGTGGTGGCTGGGTGGTGCCTGCAATACCTGTGGGCCTCGCTGTTGGGCGGCATCAAGGGCGATGCGGCTGCGGTGGCCGACTATTTCAACACCTTTGCCACCAACCCGTGGAAACCTGCCTTGTGGGCCGTAGCCTTCATATTGCTCACCCACATCGTCATTGTGCGCGGCGTGGAGAAAGGTATCGAGCGGGCCTCGAAGGTGCTGATGCCTATGCTCTTTGTGCTGCTGGTGGTCATCGTGGTGGCGTCGTGCATGCTGCCCGGAGGCATAGAGGGCGTGCGTTTTGTGCTGCAGCCCGACTTCAGCAAACTGTCGCGAGGCGTGCTGCTCGACGCGCTGGGCCAGGCTTTCTTCTCGCTATCGTTAGGCACGGCCTGCCTGTGCACCTACGCCAGTTACTTCTCCCGCACCACCAATCTGCTGCATGCGGCCTGCCAGATAGCCTTCATCGACCTGGGCATTGCGATTCTTTCGGGTCTGATGATTTTCCCCGCCGTCTTCTCAGTTGGCGTTGAGCCGGCGCAAGGGCCATCGCTCATCTTTATCACCCTGCCCAACGTGTTCCAGCAGGCTTTTGCGGGAATGGGCCAGGTGATAGCGATACTGTTCTATGCATTACTGGTATTTGCCGCCCTTACCTCCACCATCTCTATGCACGAGATTGGTACGGCCTTCTTCACCGAGGAACGCCGTCAGCCGCGCCACCGCGCCGCCTGGATTATTACCTGCGGCTGTTCGCTGCTGGCCGTGCTGTGTTCACTCAGTGTGGGTGCTGTAGATGGATTGGGATTGATGGGTCTGTCGTTGATGGACTTCTGCGACCAACTGACGGCCAAGTTTATGCTGCCCGCCGGCGCACTGCTCACCAGCATCTTCATCGGCTGGTTTGCCAACCAGCGCGTAGTACGTGAAGAGTTCACCAACCGTGGCGCCGTAGCCTGCGGTTTCTTCCCTGCCTATCAGTTTGCAGTACGCTTTGTGCTGCCCTTGCTCATCATTCTCATCTTCCTCCACCAAACGGGAGTGGTTTAAAGCAAGAGGTGGTAAGTGCCTCCGGCCAAGGGGCGCACTACGCCTTTCATTTCCAACTGGAAAAGAAGGGCCGTAAGTTGTCCGATGCCCATATTGACTTTCACGGAAAGTTGGTTGAGTTGCAGGTCACCAGTCTTACTGAGGGTCTGTACCACAGTCTGCTCCTCGGCGGTGAGTTCGGGGAAGCACTGGCGCTCGATGCCCTGGCGGAGGGCCTGCCGCAGTTGCGCGTCAGTCTGCCATCCCATAGCGGCCACAAAGTCGGAGGCTGAAGTGATGAGTTGTGCTCCGTTGTCGCGTATCAAGTTGTTGCAACCCTCGCTATAGGTGGTGCCCACCGCCCCCGGGAAAGCGAACACGGCACGGTTGTAGTCCAAGGCAATGCTGGTGGTGATGAGGCCGCCGCCTTTTGCCGCGCTTTCCACAAGGATTGTTGCGTCCGATATGCCGGCGACGATGCGGTTGCGGCGCACGAAGTTCACCTTGTCGGCCTTTGTCTCCGACATATATTCCGTCAGCAGACCGCCGTGAGCAAGCATTTCCTTGGCCGTGTCGCGGTGGCGGGGCGGATAGAGATAGTCAAGGCCGTGGGCCAGGATGCCCACCGTCTCGTAGCCGTTCTGAAGAGCGTTGCGGTGGGCGCAGATGTCGACGCCGTATGCCAAGCCGCTGACGACAAGCACTTCCGGGCACAGTTCCCGAAGGTCGGCCATAAAGCGACGTATGAGGTCGGCGCCATAGGAAGTACAATGGCGTGTGCCCACAATGTCGATGACGCGCCGCTGGTTCAGGTCAGCCGTGCCCATATAGTAGAGCACGACAGGGGCATCAGGACAGTTGGCCAGCCGTTGCGGATAGCGGTCGTCGCCAAGGCACAGCGCCTGTATGCTGTGCTTCTCCATAAAGGCCAGTTCCCGCTCGGCACGTGCCAGCGGCTCCTGCCAGTCGCGCAGCGCCTCTGCCAGACGGCTGCTACATTCGGGCAGCACGTCCCTAATGTCGTTGCGATGGTCGTAGACGGCCTTTGCCCCACCCAATTGCTGGAAGAGGAAGAGTGTGGTGGCCATATTCGACCACGAGAGTCGGGTCAGCGCAATGGCATAGAGAATCTCCTGTTCGTTTCCAATCATAGTGCCTGCTTGATGTCGGCCAGTTTCAGTTGCGTCAGTTCCTCGGTGGTCTTCGGTGTCTCTTTCGACAGGCGGTTGGCCTGGCACTGGATGGCTTTCTCGAAAACATTACGCACGTAGCGGGCGTTGCCAAAGTTACGGTCTTTGTTGTTCACGACGTACTCCAGCCGCTTCTTCAGGTAGTCGGCAGCCTCGGTGCTGATGGAATACTCGTTCTTGCGCAGGTACATCAGGAAGATGTCGTAGAGTTCAGCGCTACTGTAGTCGGGGAAATTGATGTAGCGGTTGAAGCGCGACTGCAAGCCGGGATTGGCTTGGATAAATTGCTTCATCTCGTCGGTATAGCCTGCCACGATGACCACCAGCCGGTCGCGGTCGTCCTCCATACGCTTGAGCAGCGTGGCGATAGCCTCGTCGCCATAGTCCTGCTTGCCGCCGTTGGTCAGGGCGTAGGCCTCGTCGATGAAGAGCACGCCGTTGAGGGCCGAGTCGCAGATGGCGTTCACCCTCGGCGCTGTCTGCCCCACATACTGTCCGATGAGACCGGAGCGGTCGGTCTCCACCAGATGCCCTTTCTTCAGGATGCCCAGGTCTTTGTAGATGCGGGCCACAATGCGGGCCACGGTGGTCTTGCCCGTGCCAGGACTGCCCGTGAACACAAGGTGGTAAGAGAGTTTGGGATTCTTGAGTCCCTTCTCCTCACGCATCTTCTGCACTTTCACGTAGTTGGCCAGCGTGCGCACTTCCTCCTTGACCGACTCCAAGCCAATCAACTCGTCCAATTCCGCGTATGGGTCGTCCTCTATCGGCTCATTGACGACCACACTGTCAGTCTTTTCTTCGTCGTCGACACCCTCCGACTTGATGTCAAAGTTATAGTCGTTGTCAGCGGTTCTCTCCTGACGCGGTCGGTTGGTGTAGTCGGTGTCGTTGTTGTCGTCCGAGGTGGAGACGGCCACCATCGTCAGTATTCCCATAACGATAAATGCTGCCGCCACCGCTACGATAATGATGGTGAGTTGCTTGTTTGTGAAAAAGTTTCCCATAGTCTATTGATGATTGTTTGATGATTGCTCAGATAAAGTAAGAGAGGGGCCAAATAGCAGACGGCATCAGCCAGGTCGGGTGTGCCGGGCAGCAGGTGCAGGGCCTGAAGCAGTTCTGAGGCCACGCCCGTCAGCGGTATCACACTGACCGCCGCCAGACGTGCCCGCCAAGGTTTCCCAACAAGCAGCGTGTCGACAATCAGCATATAACTGGCTGCCCAGAGACCGCCAGGCAGGTTGTTGACCATAAAGGCTGGCAGGTGCCACGCCGCCGTTGCCGTGCGCCAGTTGTCTACGACTTGGGCCGCCCCCATCGCATCAGCCACACAGAAAAGCAACAGCGTGCGGGGGCGGAAGAGCAGATAGAGCAAGCCACCCGCAAGCAACAGTCCAAAGGCCGACAACAGTTTTAGTTTCCTCATTCTCCCTCAGATGATTTTTCGATGAACTTGGCGAAAGCGCGGTCGTAGTCCTCGCTCTGACCCAGACGGCCATTAACCAGACAGACCAGTTCAATCTTGCCTCGGAAGCAGATGGCTTCGTCGCTGGCACGATACAAGTCCTGGTGGAACACGTACTTGATGCCCTCCTTGGTGAGGCGCAGCCGCGAGATGAACTCATCGTCGGGGCGCAGGGGCGACTTGTATTGCAGTTGCATACGGGCCACCACGGCATCGACGCCCTTGCGGTGCATATCGGCAAAACTGAGGCCACATTCCTTGAGGAAGAGGTGGCGGGTGTGCTCGCAGTAATGGATGTATTGGGCATTGTTCACGATGCCCTCAATATCACATTCATAGTCGCGCACTTCCATACGGGTTTCAAAGTGGTATTTCATTTCTTCACTATTACTATTCACTATACTCTATTCACTCATCACTATACACTCTTCATTAGCGCGCAGCGCGCAAATACTCATAGCCGATGCGGCAGCGCAGACAGTCCTTGCGGTCGCAGTACTCGCGCTTCAACTGGATAAGGGCCTGGCTGTCGCCGGCATTCTTCACATCCAACCCGCACGCCCGCCACATCTCCACGATATGGTTACGCTCGGCCTTCAACTGCTCCAGCAAGTCGAAAGCACGGTCGCACAGTTCCTCTTTCTGGCGATGGCGACCCACGGCAAAGAGAATAGGTATGGCAGTATTAATGATGAGCAGGTCTTTCGAGGCTGCAGAAATCTGCTTGGTATTCAGTTCACTCTCTGCCCCAAACACGAAATGCGTCTGCCAATAGGGCGTTACCTGGGTGGAGAACAGTTTTCGCAACGCCGCCACCGTCTCGCACTCCAGCAGATTGCTCAGTCCGGCCTGGCGGCTGTGGTAAAGGGTGGCCAGTTGCGAGAGGCGTATGTGGGGGAAGTTTTGGGGTCGCAGGCGCAGGAAACGCCACAGCCTATAGTCCATCGGCTGGAGCGAAAACTTGTGGGACAAATAGAGATACTCATTGCGTAGTTTTGGGAAATAGCCTTCCTGCTGGGCAGAATCCTGATAGCGCAAGGGAATGCTCTGCGGCTCCAGCAGTCCGGCCTGCCCCATAAAGAGGGCCTCAACCTGGAAAAGGTTGTCGCGGTGTTTGCCAACAGCACTCAGGGGCACTCGTTGCGCCCATTGCTCGAAAGCATCGCCATTGATGCCAAAGCCGTAGTTGCGTGCCAATGTCTGGAAATAGGCGTCCTCCCACGAGCCGCCTGACTGCTCCGCCCTGTGGCGAATGGCCTCCGTCTTCTGCTCCAGGCGCTCCGTCTGCAGGGCGGCCATCCACGAGTGAATCACCAGCGGCGACAGGTCGGGGATGACTTTGTAGCAAGGAGGGTACTGGTCGGCACGCAACAGTTCCTCGTAGTTTTGCGTCAGATAGGCAGGGATCTCCAGTTCCATTTGTGGCAGCCAGTGGCCGTCTTCGGCGAGCACATCGGTATCGGCATTGCCCGTCACGTGCAGCACCACGTTGTTGTAGCGCGGGTCACGGTCGTGGCCGTGGGCATACCAGTCGGCAGAGCGCTGGTGAATCTCCACGTTGCCCACCCAGAGCGTGCCGCCAATCTTCACCTTCGCGTTGAAGAAGTCGGGGCCGGCGTTACGGTTGTGCAGTCCGGGGTCTATCACCTCTACCGTCTTTCCGTCGGTGGTCTGTAGTTCCCCCAGCGGCAAGAGCCTGTGCTTCCAGACGTAGTGCAACAGTTGTTCCATTGTTCGCCGTGATTCAGTTGGCAAACTCCAGCACAAGGCTCTGGCGGGGCTTCAGTTCCAGATTGCCAGAGAGGTCGTAGTAGCGGCCTGTGAGAACGTCGCGCACACGAGCGGCATTGCCAATGACCTCGGCATAGCGGGCCACTTCAAAGGTGGCGGGCTTCGACGTGCCGTTGAGAATGGTGAGCACAGTATTCTTCTGCCAACGGCGGGCGAATACATAGATGCCGTTGTAGGGACAGAACTGCGTCATACTACCCTTGGTAATGACGGCGTTGCCCTTGCGCCAATGGAGCAGCCGCGAGAGCCAACCGAACATCTGCTGCTCCTGCGGGGTGCGCCCCTCGCGGGTGAAAGCATTATGGGTATCGCCGGGGAAGCCGCCGGGGAAGTCCTTCCGTACGTCGCCATCGGTCTTCTCCTTGGTGCCGTTCATCATAATCTCCGTGCCATAGTAAAGTTGTGGGATGCGGCGGACAGTAAGCAGCATAGCCAGGGCCTGCTTCACCTTCAGCGAGTCGCGCCCGTTGCCCAAGAAACGGTCGGTGTCGTGGTTCTCGATGAAGGCCAGCACCGACGACGGGTTGGGATAGAGGAAGTCGTAGCAGAACGAGTTGTAGAGTCTGTTCAGGCCATCGAACCATCCGTCGGTCTCCTCGTTCTTGGCCTTCGCCAACTTATCGAAGAACGAGAAGTCCATCACCGTCTTCAAATAGCTGTTCTGGTCGGTCAGCTTCGAGTCCTTCTGCCAGGCGGCGGTGTAGGGCGGCTCGGTCACCCACGTCTCGCCCACGGTGTTGAAGTTGGGGTACTCCTCGTCCAGTTCCTTCATCCACTGTGCCATCGGCTCGCGGAAGGCGTAGGGGTAGGTGTCCATGCGGATGCCGTCGATGCCTGCCGTCTCTATCCACCAGATGCTGTTCTGTATGAGATAGCGCATCAAGTGCGGGTTCCTCTGGTTCAGGTCGGGCATGGTGGGCACAAACCACCCCTCGGTGGTCTCGCGCAGGTCAACCTTCGAGGCGTAGGGGTCGAGCACAGAGGTCAGCTTGTAGCTGGTGCCCAGATAACTGGTGCCCTCAGGATTGCTCGTGCCCTTCGACTCGGTGAGCCATTCGGGCAGGTTGAGCCAGTCCTTCGACGGCATATCGGCCACCCAAGGGTGCTCGAAGCCGCAATGGTTGAAAATCATATCCATCACCACCTTCAGGCCCTTTTTGTGGCACTCGTCAATCAACTGGCGGTATTCATCGTTGGAGCCGAATCGCGGGTCCACGCGATAGTAGTCGGTGGTGGCATAGCCGTGATAGGTGGAGAACTCGTTGTTATCGGGGGAGTTATTCTCCAGCACGGGCGTAAACCACAGGGCCGTCACGCCCAAATCGGTGAAATAGTCAAGGTGCTGGCGGATACCCTCCATATCGCCTCCGTGGCGCAACGACGGCTGCGTGCGGTCGTTGGTATAGGTGCGCAGGCCGGCAATCTGGTCGTTGTCCTGGCGGCCGGAGGCAAAGCGGTCGGGCATAAGCAGATAGAGCACGTCGCTGATATCGAAGCCCTTGCGCTCACTTCCCTTCATTTTCCGGGCCTTCAACTCGTAAGGACGATACATCTTCTTTTTCCCCGACTTGAAGCAGAGCGTCACGGTGCCGGGCTGCGCCTGTCTGATGTCGAGGTAGACCAGCAAGTAGTTGGGCGAGTCGAGCCGTACCAGTTCGTCGATGACGACGCCGGGATAGTCGGTAGTCACGCTCTCCACGTCGCGGATGTTCGGGCCATAGACCATCAACTGCAGTTTGGGGTTCTTCATCCCAACATACCAGTCGGTGGGGTCTATTCTGTCGACGGTCACTTTAGCCTTTGCGCCTTTGGCTGCGGCAGCAGGGGTTGTTGCTTTCATAGAATTGATGCTCAGTAGCAAGCAAATTAAGGTAAGTAATGTTTTCATAATCTGAAGTGTGATTCTTTGGTTCTGGCGGCAAAGATAATAAAAATAGCTGAATTACCAACCGATTTATGGAGAATTAACGTAATTCACCCCTAAAGGCTACACTTGCCTGCGGACAGAGGAAGTCCCCGTCCTTTGACTGCTTTTAATAGAGCAGACCGAAGGCCCAAAGGGGAATGGTGTTGCCAGCCCCAAATTCTATATCGTCCTTCACGATGTATCCCTCGCGGGCATTGGCAATCTGCTTCTTTCCTTTCTTCCTGCCTCCCACTTCAAAGGTCCTGTCGCCAATCTCGAAGTCACTGATGCGCGAACTGATGACATCGTGGTCCACACGCATCTGGTTATAGAAGAATGTCTCGCGTATATTGCCTATATCGGTTGCCGTGCCGCCCAATAAATAGGCCAGGCTGGTGTTGTCGAGATACACTTTCTCCACCTTCCCTATTCCGCGTATGCCACCCGTATCATCGCGCAACTGGCCTATCATTCCCGCCCTCTCCATATAGAGGAAATAGTCGGGCAGCACGTTGCGACTGACACCGATGACGGCTGCCAAAGAGTCCATCACAGGCTTGAACGGCACGCTCTGGGCAATGACGGTCAGCAGCTTTTTCAGTTTGCGGCCTGTCGATGCGCTCATATTGGCATATTGCGGGATGTCCACCTCCATCGTCTGGTTGATGACTTGACGCAGCTCCATATCATAGTTCACGTCCGACGCAAACGGGTAGTAGCCCCTCTGCAGAAATTCGTGCAGCAGCGGCAAGGGATGCAGCACTCCGGGAATACGTGCACGGTTCGCCAAAATCTCTTCCAAGGTATAGACCGGCACCTCTATCCCCTTGAACAACAGGAGGAACTCCCTGAACGAAAGCCCCTGCATCAGGAAAACGGCAGCACGACGGCTCAAGTCAGCGGCACCCTTGTAGATGTCGAGCACCGACGAACCAGTAAACATCACCTTCAGGTCGGGATGAGTGTCGTATATCTGTTTCAGCTCCCGCGACCAGTGCTCATATTTGTGTATCTCGTCGACAAACAGCTGCTCGCCACCCTCCTTGGCAAACTCGTCGGCGGTCTCTATGAGCGTGTTGGTCGTGAAATAGACATGGTCGGCCGAGACATACAACATACGGCGGTTAGCGCGATGTTCCTTGATGTACTGTAAGATCATGGTTGACTTGCCAACGCCCCTCGGACCTACAATGCCAAACATCCGTGCGTCCCAGCTGACTCGATCATACATATAGCGATGGAATGATGATGGCGTCTGCTCCAACTGGCCTTCCATATAGGCCGTAATCTGAATATCCATAACAAGCTGTATTAACAATTTGGGTGCAAAGATAGCAAAATTGCACTAAAGTAGTGCAGGAAATTAAGCTTTTTTGCACTAAAGTAGTGCAATTTTGCCCCATAAGCCATTATAGCGACAAAAAGGCCGTCTATTCTGCGTGACAAAGGCGGTGGCGGCGCGTCCTCACGGACTTCACCGCCCCCAAACAAAGGCTGCCACCAGCCGCTTTCACGGCAGCGACGGCCAATGAGTTTTCAGACTAAAGGCTTTTGACCTCAGACTTTGGACTTTAGACTTCAGACTATAGACTTTGGACTTTGGACTTTAGACTTCAGACTATAGACTTTGGACTTTAGACCTTAGACTTTGGACTTTAGACTTTAGGTCTCAGGCTTTAGGGCTTATTCTGTAGGCTTTGGACCATATAGCACAGACAATAAGGCTGAAGGCCTGAACAGACCACAGACAGGGGTGAAAACCCCTGTAAACTGTGGCGTATAAGCAAAACCCCAAAGGGGTGACAGATGAAGGTTGGTACTCACCACCGCTTCTGCCGCCCCTTCAGGGCTTTTTTTCAACGCGCCGCCCATAGCAGGGGTTTGCACCCCTGCCTGTAGTCTTGAAGCCCCTTCAGGGCTTTGCGGCTGAGTGTTTCCATTACTTGCGGAACTTAAACTTATTCCTCCTCGTCGTCGTCCCAGAGGCTGCTCTGGCGACGGGAACCGATTTGACTGCCATCGCTAATATTCCCTTCGGTGACAGACAAAGTCTGTGTATTGGGGTCTGAGCCAGCAAGGAGCGAAGCCTTCACTTTAACCTCTACAATATCCAAGCTTGGTGCAATATATATATTTTTCATTTTCGTTTTCTCCTTTTCTTTACTTAATGATTACCTTTTTACCATTCACGATGTAGAGACCCTTTGTGGGCTGAGCCACACGGCGGCCCTGCAAGTCGTAGACCTCTTCTGTGCTCTGAGATACTTTCATAGAGGATATGCCTGTAGCCTCGTCACCAAACGAGATCGTAAGGGCACGAGATGCTGATTCAAATGCGGAAGCAGCAACGCTCACGTATGCCTTGCCGGCAGGAACGGTCACATCACTCTCGGTTGTAAGCGGCAGGAATGTCAGGGCATCGCTGGCAGCAGTAGCTTTCTTCATTACGAAAATGTAATTACCAGCAGCGTCACTCTTCAAGTCTGTGGCAGCGGTAACGCCAGTCAGGGCATTGCCTTCAACGGCAGCACCTGTAGCAGCAACAGGAATCTCATAGGTCTCACCTGCATCACCCTTCAACAACAGGCCAGTGCCAGCAGTAACAGAGGCATCATCTTTGGCATTGAACGACAGCTTATTACCACTCAACGAAGCAGTATAAGCTTTCAGACCTGTAGGCAGATTAGTCAAGTCAAGGACAAACACACTAGCAAATGTAGCATAACCGTTAGCTCCCATTTCCACAGGAACGGTATGGTTGTATTCGCCTGTCTTTTTTAGTGTGACGTAGTCCATGTATGTAACTTGGTTGGACCCATTTTTCTCAACCAATGCAATGGCACAACCTGCGGGAATCATTGCACCTGTTACTTCCATAGAAACGGCTTCAGTCCCAGTATTAGTCCATGACAAAGTCTTTCCAGTCTCTACAATCGTACCAGCTGGAGTGCGATACGCTACAGCGACATTTGTTGAACCACTTCTACGTGAAATACCCTTAATAATGACTGTATACACGCCACCATTAACCACCGTCTTTGCGTAGCAGTTTGCACTAGCGGCCATACCTTTTCCAGACCCATTAGAATAATTAGTTCCATCTGCACTTGTACTCCAATTCTTAGAATAATTCATGTTTTCGATTTCATAGAAGTAGTCAATCTCATCAATAGAGATGTAATCAACAGTATGTTTCGCGTTATTGATGGTAACTCCATAAGGAGCTGAGGTTTCATACCACTGACTACTCTTTTCAAAATACTTACTATAATATGCAGTAGTGCTGCCATCTAAGAAAGCCGTACCAGAAGCAACAGGGGTGATATCTACGCCCTCTGACTGAGCCATTACGGTATAAGTTGTTGCTGGGTAGTCTGTAAACTTAAGGGTGATAGTATTTCCTCCTGCCTGTACAGTTGTGTAATCGCCAGTCACTTCGTATTCACCAGCATAGACATACTTGTTGCTGGTGCCATTGAAGAATGTGTTGGTATAAGGTGGTGCTATAAGAGCAGAGATAGTTGCGCCCTGTGCGACATCCGCCATAACCTGATCTTCTTGATAGTCTGATAAAGAGTTATTGCTTGTATCAGCATATTTGAACGTAACATTAGCCCTTGGCACATCTTGTTCTTCCTCTGAAACGGTAATGCTCTTCAAGTATGCCCATGAGTTCGAAGAGTTCGCATTGTGTGTTGTACCAATAATTACTTTGGAATAATCGACACCTTCTGCAAAAGACTTAGAATCACTACTGCTAATAGATAATTTCGTGACAGGGGCCACATCTGTTGTTTTAATAGTAAGTTCCTCTATTGCTCCATTTAATGAATTGACCACCAAATGAATCGCATAATCTGTTGCAGGTTTCATCCCTGTAATTGAAGTCTCGCTGCCATTTAATGTATACCTTGCTGTATATGAATCAGAATTGGAATACGTCATAACAGTTACAGTAAAATCACCATAAGTAAAAGTTGAGCAATCTTGCCACGATGCGGATTCAAATCCACCAGTATTCCATATGGCATCAATAGTGACAATTGAGTAATCATAATGACTTCCCAATGTCAGTCCTCCTGTGCAAGTTGTTTTTCCTCTGGTCTTAACTTGAAGGGTATTTGCATTATCAAGTGATACTATATGCAGTCCATTGTTACTATCGATAGATCTGCTACTTGTCCACTTGTCATTACCGGAACCGATGTCGCCAGCGACCCATGAAGAAGCATTGCGAGAATAAATTACGTGAACATCACCCACGGCTGCACACGCATCATTCATCCCTACGCACAGTCCTGCTGCTACGAGGAGAGATTTCATTAGTAGTTTTGTTTTCATTTTTGTTTTGTTAATAAATTAGTGAGTTAATAAAAAATGTATTGTATATCTGTCTTCTTTCCAGACGATGCCGTCTTGGCTGGCCGCGATTTCCTCCTCTTTTGCTTGCCTCCGTCGCTACGGGGGCAGTAGGGGACTCAGGCCTAACTGGGGTGCAAAGGTAGGCATAAATCTGATAACTGCCAAAGGAAAAGGGGAAAAAATCGCATTTTTTAACTTCACCACTATTCCGCGCAACGACTCAGCACTTCTGAGCAAATGAAAGAAATTATCGTAATTTACATAATAAGCAGCCACCTGTTCCCCCTGTTCCGTCGAACAGAGAAAACGTTTACCCGACTAAGCGTTTTTTGCAAAAAATCGCTTAGTGCACTAACCTTTTTCCCGAAAAATTTTGGTTCGTCCAAACTCCTGGTTTGGTTCGTCCAAACTATGAGTTTGGTTCGTCCAGATTTTTGGGCCGGTTTTTGGCTTCCGGAAGGGAGGAAGGGGAAATGTTGAAGAAAAGGGGCTGAAAACTTGCGGATGACAGGATTATTGCTTAACTTTGCAAGCGAGATTGACAATGAAAACTTTGTGACAGCCTTATGAAAAGAATCAGACTGACAGTTGCGCTGCTGACTTTGGCCCTGATGGGGCTGACGGCACAGGCCGCCGAAGTGCCCTTGGTGGGCAATGTGTTGAACCGCCAAACCGTGTCGCTCAACGGCCCGTGGCACTACATCGTGGACGTGCAGGAGGAGGGCTACTACGACTACCGTATGAACCCCACGCGGTGGGGGTTCTTCCGCAATGCCAAGCCGCAACGGCCTGAAGACCTGATCGAGTACGACTTCGACAAGGCGGCCACGGTGCAAATCCCGGGCGACTGGAACACGCAGGACCAACGGCTCTTTTTCTACGAAGGGACGGTGTGGTTCAAGCGGTCGTTCAACTTCAGGAAGAGCAACGACCGCCGCACGCTGCTCTACTTCGGTGCCGTGAACTATGAGGCCATCGTCTATGTGAACGGCGAGAAGGTGATGCAGCACGTGGGAGGTTTTACGCCGTTCAACGCCGACGTGACCGACCTCTTGCGCGAAGGAGAGAATGTGGTCATCGTGAAGGTGGACAACAAGCGCCACGCCGACAATGTGCCCACGCAAATCTTCGACTGGTGGAACTATGGCGGCATCACCCGCGACGTGATGCTCATTCAGGTGCCCACCACTTATATTGAAAATTACGCGCTTACCCTGAGCAAGGAGGTGGGGAAAAAGGGAATGAACAAGATTGACCTCGCGTTGAACCTGAACGCGAAAGAGGCCGGACGGCAGGTGCAACTGAACATCCCGGAACTGAAAGTGAAACAGACATTTACCACCGATGCCGAAGGTTGCATCGGCTCCAGTTTCTTCGTAAAACAGAAGATGCTCACCCTCTGGTCGCCGGAAAATCCGAAACTCTACAAGGTCGAACTTGTCCTCGACGGCGACACGCTGCGCGACGAAATCGGTTTCCGCACCATTGAGGCCCGCGGCAAGCAGATTCTGCTCAACGGCAAGCCTATCTTCCTTAGGGGCGTCAGCATCCACGAGGAGGCTCCCAACGGCGGTGGCCGCGCCAACAACACGGAGACGGCCCACACGCTGCTGACGTGGGCCAAGGAGATGAATTGCAACTTCGTGCGGCTGGCACACTATCCGCACAACGAATATGCCATCCGAGAGGCCGAGCGGATGGGTATGCTCGTCTGGTCGGAAATCCCTGTCTACTGGACCATTTCGTGGAAGAACGAGAAAACGTTCCAGAACGCCCGCCGACAACTGACCGATATGATTCGCCGCGACCAGAACCGCGCCAATATCATCATCTGGAGCATTGCCAACGAGACGCCCCACTCCGCCGAGCGCGACAAGTTCTTAGGGTCGCTGGCGCAGTATGCCCGCACACTCGACAACACCCGCCTCATATCAATGGCAATGGAGGTGACAGGCGCGTCGAACTACGTGAACCGCTTGCAGGACAATATGCACGAGCACGTTGATGTGGTCAGTTTCAACCAGTATGTGGGCTGGTACCGCGACGTGAACGACGCGCCTAAGATGACGTGGGAGGTGCCCTACGACAAGCCCGTCATTGTGAGCGAGTTCGGCGGAGGAGCCAAGTTCGGCCTGCACGGCGAGAAAAACCAGCGCTGGACAGAGGAGTTCCAAGAGAATCTTTATATCCAGAACACCGCTATGCTCGACAAGATAGAGGGTCTGGCCGGCACCACGCCTTGGGTGCTGAAGGACTTCCGCTCGCCCCGCCGCGTGCTTGACGGCATCCAGGACTACTACAACCGCAAGGGTCTCTACTCCGACAAGGGCGAAAAGAAGAAGGCCTTCTACATTATGAAAAAATGGTATGAAGGGAAATAAGTCATCTAAATCTTTTTTCCCTTCATACCATTAACAGGCGGACAGACGGTCTATTTTGAATATTTCTCGATGAGTCCCTCAGCCTGAGGGTCGCCCATCTCACCAGCCTTCCGCAGATTCTTCACACCCTCAGCCTTCTGGCCCTTCAAGCACTGGGCCAGGCCCAGGAAGAGGTAGCCGTCGCTATGGTCTGGAGCCACGCGGATGCACTCCTGTGCGGTGGCCATCGCCTCGTCGTAAAGTCCCACGCGCACCTCCAACGATGCCTTCTCGGCATAATAGAGGTCGCTTTGGGGATTGATTTCGATGGCTTTCCTGATGTCGTTAAGGGCCTGCTGGAAGAGCCGCCCTGCCACGTCAGCCTGGAAGCGGAGATAGTAGAACTGGTCGTTCACCTGTGCCACCATCAACTGCTCATAGTCGTTTAGGTCGGTCACGGCTTCGCGGTTGTGCCCTGCCACCATACGTGCCTGTGCACGGGCCAGCACATAGGGTGCAGCCTCCTTCAGGTAGGGCTTGTTGAACTGAGCCACGCAACTGTCGAGCAAAGCCAGTTGGCGGGCGGTGTCGCCCATCATCACCTGACAGCGCGATGCCTCGTAGAAAAGGTCGGGCGAGCGCAACGGCGACACGAACAACTCTTCATAGACCTTGGCGGCCTCAGCATAGTTCTTCTGTGCAAAGAGCACGGTGGCCTGCTGGTGGCGGTAGGCGGGCAGTTCGTTCACCCGATAAGCCTCGACTGCCTCGTCGAGAGCCTTGTCGAGCGTCCACGTCGCATAGTCGTCCTGCGGTCGCATAAGCACTTTCTGGTAAATCAGTTGCGAGTAACTGAAGTGGGTCTCGTCAGTCTTGTCGCCCGTCTTCAGGGCTTCAGCCATACTGCGGTCGGCAGCGGCATAGTCGCCACCATTGGCGGCCAACTGTGCACGATAGACATAGCCGTCGGAACTTTGCGGGAACTGTTCGATGAACTGGTTCACCAGCGAGGCGTAGGCAGCGGAGTCCATTTGCGCCGAGCCTACGTAAAGTGTCAGCAGGGCCTGGTTGATGTCGGTGGGCAATGCCTTCCTGATGTGGATGGCACGCAGCACAGGGTCGTTGATGCTCAGCCCCGTGACGGTAAGGCTGTCGGCAAAGCACGTACTCACGGCATAAACCAGCGTATCGCTCTGCTGATTGGGCTGTTGCATCAGTCCGACGGCCTCGCCAGCCTCGTTCATCAGGGGTGTGCCTACGGTTGGCAACGTCGGTCTGGTGGCCACGGTATAGTAGCCATAGTACTGGTTGAAGGTCTCCGCCTTGCGGATGGTGCCCTGTTTGATGTTTTTGGTCTGCATATAGGGCAGCAGCCACACTTGCTGGCCGGCCTCTTGCTTGGCGGGGGCCAGAGAGACGGGAACCGTCTTGTTCAGTTTCACTCGGAACTTGGCCACGTCGTAGGTCTCGTTGGCTCCAAGGATGCAGTCCACCTCGGCCTCCTTGCCGGAGGCATCGATGACCACGGCACGTGAGGCGCCCTTGAAGGGGGCATAACTGCTGATGGCCTCGCCACCATTGCCCACGAAAATGCCGGTAGCACTGCCCAAGAGCGTGCCGCTATCGTCGAAGGTCTTCAGGGTGAACACAGCCTTCGACGCTTTCTTCACCCAGGACTGGGCGCTGGCTGTGGCTGCCGCAGCAAACGAAAGCAGCACAAAGAGACAGGTGAGCAATGGGCGCAGCAAGGCGCGGGCGTTCTGGATGGCGGCATCGGTGACGCTGCTGCCGCTTAGCATCTGGGCAATTTCGTGCACACGCTCCTTGTCGTTGAGCATCACCATTCGGCTGACGGTGCCCTGTGCGGTCTCTTCCTTGAAGACCTTGTAGTGGGTCTTTCCCACGGCGGCTATCTGTGGCAGATGGGTGATGCTGATGACCTGGCGGTCGTGGCGGCCCATCTCGTCCATCATACGTGCCATCTGCTCAGCCGTCTTGCCGCTCACGCCGGTGTCAATCTCGTCGAAGATAATTGTTGGCAGTTTCACGGCTCCGCTAATCATTACCTTCAGGGCCAGCATCACACGGGCAATCTCACCACCAGAGGCCACCTGCGACACGGGTTGCAGGGGCGTCGACGTGTTGGCGCTGAAGAGAAACGACACCTTGTCCTGGCCATTACGCGAAAGTGTCTCCTGCGTGATGGCAGTTTGGAAGCGCACGTTGGGCATCCCCAGCGTGACCAGACGGTCGCCCATCTGCCGCTCAATCTCCTTGGCAGCAGCCTGTCGCTTCTTGGTGAGCACTTCGGCCCGCTCACGGCACAGGCGTTCCTCGCTGTCCAACTGTTGCTGCAACTCGGCAAGGGTCTCATCGCTGTTCTCGATGGCAGACAACTGGCGCTGCAGGTCCGCCAGGATGTCGAGCAATTGCGACACGCTGTCGGCACGGTATTTCTTCTCAAGTTCGTAGATGCGGTCCAGACGGTTGTTCACCGTTTCCTGCTCCGCTGGGTCGAAGTCGATATCTTCCAGACGATGGCTCACCTCGGCAGCCACATCCTTCAGTTCTATGTGGCAACTCTCCAGCCTTTCGGCCAACTCCTTGGCATCGGGCAGTACGCGC
Source organism: Prevotella sp. (assembly GCA_017960525.1). Lineage (GTDB taxonomy): Bacteria > Bacteroidota > Bacteroidia > Bacteroidales > Bacteroidaceae > Prevotella. The sequence continues at coordinate 48,925 of JAGCZA010000079.1, read as the reverse complement.
TCAATGCTCCTGAGTTGTGCGGCGGCGGTGCGCAGACGGGGCACCACACCCGTGTCGTCGCCCGTCAAGATGTCGTCAGTCTGGTAGAGTGCTCGCTTGATGTCCTCGGCATGGGCCATCGTGTCGCTGCGCTGCTCCAGTTCTTCCTGCTCGCCGTCGGTCAGGTTGGCATCGGCCAGTTCGGTGGTCTGGAACTGGAGGAAGTCGGCGTTCTGCCGCCCCCGCTCAATGTCGGCCTTCAGGGTCTCCAGTCGCTGGCGAGTGTCCTGGTAACTGGTATATGCCTGGCGATAGGCCTCCAACTCGTTACCATCATCGGCGATGATGTCTACCACGTTCAACTGGAAGTCCTGCTTGCCCAGCAACAGATTCTGGTGCTGTGAGTGAACATCCACCAGCCGCTCACCCAACTCCTTGAGGAGGGTCAGCGGGGCAGGCGTATCGTTGATGAAAGCGCGGCTCTTGCCCGTAGCCGTCAGTTCGCGTCGGACGATGGTGTCGGCAGCGTCGTATTCGATGTCGTTCTGCTCGAAGAAATCCTCCATACCGTAGCGCGACAAGTCGAAATGCGCCTCAATGACACACTTGGCAGCACCCATCTTGACAGTCTTACTGTCCGCCCGCTGTCCCAACAGCAGACCTATGGCTCCCAGAATGATGCTCTTTCCTGCTCCTGTCTCGCCGGTCACTACTGAGAATCCGCTATTGAAAGCCATATTCAACTCGTCAATCAGCGCGTAGTTCTTGATATATAGTTGTTTCAGCATAATCTTCTAATCCAATTGGTTCACCACTTGTTCTATCACTTTCGGGAAATGGGCCATCTCCAGTTGGTGTTCTTTCTCGGCAATATCGTCGACGGTGTCAGTGGGCAGCAACGGCACGCTGAACTGCGCAATGATGTCGCCACCATCGCACACAGGGGTGACATAGTGAACAGTCATACCCGTCTCGGTGTCGCCAGCGGCCTTTACAGCCTCGTGGACATGATGCCCCCACATGCCTTTCCCGCCGTGGCGGGGCAGCAAGGCCGGATGGAGATTGATGATACGGCGCGGAAAGGCATCGATGAGATAGTCGGGGATGAGCGGCAGGAATCCAGCCAGCACAATGAAGTTCACGCCATACTGCTCCAGCAGCGGCAGCACATTCTGGGGTTCCTGCAGTTCGGTCTTGGTCACCACAGCAGTAGGCACGCCCAGACGCTTGGCACGCTCCAAGGCGAAGGCATCGGCACGGTTGCTCACCACCAGGGCGCAGTTCACTTGGGACGAGCCGCTGAAATAGCGGATGATGTTCTCGCAATTGGTACCACCGCCCGACACGAAGATTGCCATCTTTATTTGTTTCATTCCTCTTTTATATGAAAAATTAGGGTGCAAAGTTACGAAAAAGTGACGATACTAAATGAAAAATAAAGGAAAAATTGCGCTTTTACATTATATTTATCATTTTTCCATGAGGGTGTTACGGAAATTTTTGTTACCTTTGCAGCCTGCAAGCAGGAAATTATCATAATACTATACCAATAATAACAAACTAATTCTTAACAATTATGGGACTCATTGAACAGATTATTGCGCGTGCTAAGAGCAACAAGCAGCGCATCGTACTCCCCGAAGCAGAGGAGGAGCGCACGCTCTGTGCCGCCGACCGCGTGCTGGCCGACGACATTGCAGACCTCATCCTCATCGGCAATCCTGACAAGGTGCATGCTCTGGCCACCGAGAAGGGACTCAAGAACATTGGCAAGGCCACTCTCATCGACCCGCTGAACTACGAACACTCGGAGGAGATGGCACAGTTGCTGACAAAGTTGCGCGAGAAGAAGGGAATGACCATCGAGAAGGCCCGCGAACTGGTGAAAGACCCGCTCTACTTAGGCTGTATGATTATCAAGACCGAGGGAGCCGACGGCCAAATCTCCGGTGCCCTGTCGACAACTGGCGAGACCCTGCGCCCCGCCCTGCAAATCATCAAGTGCGCCCCCGGCATCACCTGCGTGAGCGGTGCCATGCTGATGATTACAAAGAAGCCAGAATTTGGTGAGAACGGCGTGCTCGTTGTGGGTGACGTGGCCGTGACGCCGATGCCCGATGCCAACCAACTCAGCCAGATTGCCGTATGCACGGCACAGACTGCCAAGAGTGTGGCCGGCTTTGCAGAGCCTCGTGTGGCCATGCTGTCGTTCTCGACAAAGGGAAGTGCCTCTCACGAGGTGGTCGACAAAGTGGTGGAGGCCACCAAGCTGGCCAAGGAGCTTGACCCGACCCTTAAGATTGACGGTGAGTTGCAGGCCGATGCTGCCCTCGTACCCAGCGTGGGTGCAAAGAAGGCTCCTGGCAGCGACATCGCCGGAAAGGCCAACGTGCTGGTTATGCCATGCCTCGAAGTGGGCAACATCGCCTACAAGCTGGTGCAGCGTCTGGCAGGAGCCACCGCCATCGGCCCAATCCTGCAAGGCATTGCCCGTCCCGTGAACGACCTCTCACGCGGATGCTCCATCGAGGACATCTATTACTTAGTAGCAATCACTGCGTGCCAGGCTATGGACGCAAAAAAGTAAGGAATTATGAAGATTTTAGTTTTAAATTGTGGTAGTTCGTCCATCAAGTATGCACTGTATAACATGGACGACAAGAGTGTGATGACAAGTGGTGGTGCCGAGCGTGTTGGCCTCGACGGTGCCTTCGTGAAGGTGAAACTGGCCAACGGCGAGAAGAAGCAGATTATGCACGACATCCCTGAGCATACTGAGGGCGTGAAGTTCATTTTCTCCTTGTTGACCGATCCTGAGATTGGTGTCATCAAGAGTCTCAACGAGATTGATGCCGTGGGCCACCGCATGGTGCACGGCGGCGAGAAATTCAACAAGAGCGTCATCCTGACCGACGAGGTGCTGAAGGAGTTTGAGAAATGCTCCGAACTGGCTCCCCTGCACAATCCCGCCAACCTGAAGGGTGTGAACGCCGTGAAGGAACTGATGCCAGGCCTGCCCCAGGTGGGCGTCTTCGACACCGCTTTCCACCAGACTATGCCGCCGAAAGCATATATGTACGCCATTCCTTACGAACTCTATGAGAAATACGGCATCCGCCGCTACGGCTTCCACGGCACCAGCCACCGCTACGTTAGTGCCCGTGCCTGCGAGTTTCTGGGCATCCCCGCCGAGGGCACCAAGATGGTGACCTGCCACGTGGGCAATGGCGGCTCGATTGCTGCCGTGGTCGATGGCAAGTGCATTGACACGTCGATGGGCCTCACTCCGCTGGAGGGTCTTGTGATGGGCACCCGCGCCGGCGACATCGACGGCGGTGCCGTGACGTTCATCGAGAAGAAGCTGGGCCTCGACGCCGACGGCATGAGCAACCTGCTGAACAAGAAGAGCGGCGTGGCCGGACTGACCGGCGGCAGCAGTGACATGCGCGACGTGGAGAATGCCGCCAAGAGCGGCGACGAGCGTGCCAAGTTGGCCCAGGATATGTACTTCTACCGCATCAAGAAGTACATCGGTGCATACGCCGCCGCAATGGGCGGGCTGGATGTCATTGTCTTCACCGCCGGTGTGGGCGAGAACCAGGTCAGTATGCGCTCGGAGGTCTGCAAGGGCTTGGAGTTCCTCGGCGTGAAGTTCGACGAGGAGAAGAACAAGGTGCGCGGCGAAGAGGCCATCATCTCGGCCGACGACTCCCGTGTAAAGGTCGTCGTCATCCCCACCGACGAGGAACTGATGATTGCCACCGACACGATGAACCTCCTGTAAACAACTCTCAGTAACCAAAAACGGCCTGCGCAAGCGAAACTTGACGCAGGCCATTTTAGTTGGCACTTATGGTTCAGAACTTGTAGTCAAAGCCCAGACCGATGACGTGGTTGGTGCGGCTGTAGGTTTCGATGCCGTAAGACGCCTGCTTCTCGTAGTCGCTGTAGAGTGAACAGAAGTAACTGACGTTGAGACGCATATTCTCGTTGATGTTCCAGGCACCACCGAGGCCGACGCTGTAACTATCGCAGGCAAACGACGTGTTCTGCTGGTAGCCGTCACTAAGGCCGTAGTCAGTACGCTGGCCGCCGCAACTGACGGTGAACTTCTCGTTGATGTCGTATTCCACACCGGCAAGGAACTCGTGGGTGCCGTGGGTCAGCTCCTTCTGGCGATCGCCCCCCATTTTGGCGTTTTTGTCGTCGAAGAAATGGTACTCAAGGGCGGCCCTGAGTTTCGGGGTGAACTCGTAACCGGCAGCAACAGAGAGCAATGCAGGCATATCGTAGCGGGTGCGGGCACCATCCTCGTATGGAGCGGTATAGGCACTCAGACCACCGCCCATCTTCTCCTGGATGCCGCTGACTATGAGACCAGCCTGGTCAATAGTGATGGCACCAGCCTGCACCAGTTGTGTCAATGGCTTCGTAATCATTTCGTCTGTATTGAGGCCCGTCTCCAGAATGTTTGTATCGTTCTTGGGGTTCACCTTGGTGCGGAACTCATAGCGGGCCGACAGGGTGAGGGGGCCTTGATGATAGTTGAGGCTGACGAGTGGGGTGAAGCCCCAGCCTTTCTGGTCAACGTCGAGCAAAAGTTTGGCAAGTGTCACATTTGTACCACGATTGGCAATGACGTGTCCGCGATAGTAGCCGTCGTAGTAGTTGGCACGCACGCCAACGGCAGCCGACAGGCAATCGACAATCTTATAGGCAAAGTTGAGTTGTCCGCCATAGATATACTGTTTACCCTTCATCTCGGAGTCAATGGTGTACTGGTCTGGTGTGACGGGTGGAATAGCCCCTCCTGTGACAGAGGACAGACCACCCGTCAAATCACTAATGGTCTTGGTAAGCAGCACATTGAACATAGGCACACCGTCGTCGTACTTCACGAAGCCGCCGCTACCCACGATGCCTATCATAGCGGAGAGGGCAAGCCGGTCTTTCTTGTAGGAAGCGAAGAGGGCTGGCACGATGGGGGCCGATGCTACGCCTTCATACTTAGTGTTATTAAACTCTATGTCGCGGTTCTGCCAAGGTTTCTGGAAGTTGAGCGACATCTGGAAGCCCTCATGGCCCCAGACGAGACCTGCGGGATTGCTGAAGGCAGCGTCGATTTCGGTAGTGGCACCGCGTGCGAACATGCGGTCGAAAGCAATGTGATAGTTGGTGTTGGTCATCAGGCCGCCGGCAGAGGCAGCCACAGGGAAAATGCAGCCGCAAAGGGCGAGCCGCATGGCTAGTTTAATGGTTCGTTTCATGTAATTAAATTATATGTTTGCAAATCGCTTGCAAAATTAGTCATTTTCCCCCATTCCGCCCTTGTAAAATGTGCAGAATGTGTTGCCTATTTGTAAGATTATGGTGACAAGACAATCACACTTTCCTGCTTCTTGCCGTCCATCATCACTTTCAGGGGATGGTCGAAGCGCACGTGGCGCACGTGTGCCGTCTCCTCGACGGCGGGCATGGCGTCGAGTATCTCTTTCTGGAACACGCCGTCGCCGGTGTAGGTGTTGATGGTGAAGTAGCCCACGCCAAACGACGTGAGGTTCTGGAAGAAATGGGTGCCCTGCGAGGGGTCCACGTGGTAGTTCTTCAGCCCCACTTCTACGATGACGCGGGCGGCACTGATGTGTGGCCACTTCACGGGGATGCCCAGCCAGTAGTCGCTGGAGCCCCAGCGCCCCGGCCCGATGAGGATGTAGTTCTTGTCCTCGGCCAGGAACTTGCGGTTCAGCTGCTCTATCTCCGTGGCGATGGTGGGATTGTTGGCGGCGGTGAAGCTGTCGTCGGTCTTCACGTACACCACATCGACCACATCCTCCGAGATACCGTGGCCCAGACTGTTGTGTGAGCGCAACAGGCAGTCGTCGTCGGGAATCTTCTGCAAGTCCTCGTCGAGCACCTGCTTGGAGTCCACGATGGGGCGAATCTGGAGGAGATAAAGGTCGCCGCTGGTGCCGTTCAAGTTGCAGGCCAGTTCTATCTCGACCGGTCGGCGCATCTCCTCTGCCCCGTACTTCTGCGACAATTGCAGCAGTTCCGGCAGGGGGAAGACACCGTGCTGGAGCACGCCGCTGAAGGAAATGACTTTTCGGCCGCCCTCGTAGATGCCGTCGCGGATGATACCGTCGGCAGGGTCGTAGGTTGAGGCGATATAGTTGAGCGAACCGTCCTTGTCGGCCTGTTTCACCCGCAAGTTCTTGATGTTGAAGCCGTCATCCACTTGGAAGTCATCGCCCACGTGGCTCATATCCAGGGCGTAGAAGCGCGTCTGCGTCTCGGTCAGGGCCGTTTCCATTTCGCTCATCTGGAGCACCTGATGGGGGTGGTAGGGGCTGACGCGGAGGGTCTGACCGCCGTCGACAATGTATTTGCCCAAGCCCAGCGCTAACGAGGCGATGCCCTCTTCGGCGGTCTCGTCGCCGATGGGATAATAGTTGAGCGAGCGCAACACGCCAGAGAACGTGGGATAGTAGAGGTCGCCATAGCGCTGGCCCACCACTTCCTGCAAAATGACGGCCATCTTCTCCTGGTCGATGACGTTCTGCGTAGCGGTCATATAGGCCTTCGAGTCGCGATAGTAAACCGAGGCATAGACGCTCTTGATGGCGCAGGCGAGCATACGCAGCATCTCGTACTGGTCGTCCAAGTAGGGAATCATATACGTCGAGTAAATGCCGGCGAAAGGCTGGTAGTGGCTGTCTTCGAGCAACGAGGACGAGCGCACGGCAATGGGACTCTTCACGGCGTCGAAGAAGGTAAAAAAGTCGGCAATCAGCGCGTCGGGCAGCTGGGCTTTGAGGAAATGTTGCAGGATGACCTCGTCGGGGGCATCGGAGAGGGCTATCGACCACAGGTTATTGTCGTCCATAAACTGGTCGAAGAAGTCGGTACAAAGCACCACGGTCTTGGGAATCTGCACGGTGGCGTTGGGGAATTGGTTCAGTTCCCGGTGGCGCTTGATGATGTTGTCGAGGAAGGCCAGGCCGCGCCCCTTGCCGCCCAGCGAACCCTCGCCGATGCGGGCGAAGTGGGCGTAGCGGTCGAACTTCAGGCGGTCGAAGACGGCCACAATACCGATATTCTTCAGCCGACGGTACTGTACAATGGCCTCGAAGATGATTTTGCGATGGGCGTCCACGTCGGGCAGTTTGTGCCAGGTGACCTGTTTCAGGAAGGCCGACACGGGGAAAATGGCGCGCGCCGTGAGCCAGCGGCTCATGTGGTTGCGGCGCAGGTGGCGCATGAGCGAGTCGTGGGGGATGTTAAAGATATTGTCCTGCAACTCCTTCAGGCTCGACACGCGGGCCACCTCCTCGCGGGTGACGGGGTCGCGGAAGATGAAGTCGCCGAAGCCCATGTGCTCTTCCAGCAAATGGCGCAGGTCCACGTTCATCTTCTTCGAGTTCTTGTCGACGAAGTGGAAGCCCTCGGCCTCGGCCTTCTCGCGGTTCTCCGACTCCGAACTCTGCAGGATGAGCGGCACATACTCGTCGCGGTGGCGGATTTCCTTCAGAAGTTTCAGGCCCGCCTCGGCGTCGCCCTCCTCCATCTGGCGGAGCCTGCCCTGCGGGGCGCTCAGGGGGAAGCGGGTGTCGCTGATGATGCCCAGCGTGTTATTGTGGTATTTCTCGTAGATTTGCATCGCCTCCTCGTAGTTGGTGGCCAGCACCACCTTGGGGCGTCCGCGCTTGCGTTGTGCGGCGGCGTGGGGGTTCAGGGCCTCGGTCGAGAAGCGCTTGCTCTGTGCCAGAATGTAGTTGTAGAGGTTGGGCAGCACGGAGGAGTAGAAGCGGATGTTGTCCTCGACGAGCAGAATCATCTGCACACCGGCCTCGGCAATGTCGTGCTCAATGTTCATCTTGTCCTCAATCAGTTTGATGATAGACAGGATGAGGTTGGTGTTGCCCAGCCAGCAGAAGATGTAGTCAAAGATAGACATATCCTCGTCCTGCATGCGCTTGGTGATGCCGTGGGAAAAGGGCGTGAGCACCACACAGGGCACGTCGGGGCGTATCTGCTTCACCTCGCGGGCCACGGTGAAGGCATCGTTGTCAGCCGTACCGGGCATACAGATGACCAGGTCGATGTTGGTGGTGCCAAGCACGCGCTCGGCCTCGTCGGTGGTTGATACCTGGGTGAAGGTGGGCGGGTAGCGCATGCCCAACTCGGTGTATTCATCGAAGATTTTCTCGTCCACGCGCCCGTCGTCCTCCAGCATGAAGGCGTCGTAGGGGTTGGCCACTATCAGCACATTAAAGATGCGGCGCGTCATCAGGTTGACAAACGACACATCTTTTAAATAAAAGGTGTTGAACTCCTGCGGTATCTTGACTTCTTCTTCCATAATCGGTGTTTGTGCGTATCTCGTTTGGTCGGCAAAATTACGAAAATAAATCGGAACCGCCAAACCCCGCGCCCCTTTTTTTGACCCTGCCTAGAACAACGCATAAATTTGGTTCGTCCAAACTGGGAGTTTGGTTCGTCCAAACTATGACTTTGGTTCGTCCAAACTCAGAGGGCGAATTGACGCATTTCCACATAAAGATAAAATAATCGTAAAAGATTTGGCTGTTTATTCAGATTTTATTACCTTTGCACCCGCAAATTATAACGTTATAAATTTTTTTCATGAAAGGTATCGTTTTGGCTGGTGGAAGCGGCACACGCCTCTACCCTATTACGAAAGGCATCAGCAAACAACTGATTCCCATTTTTGACAAGCCGATGATTTATTATCCCATATCGGCTCTGATGCTGGCTGGCATTCGCGATATCCTGGTCATCTCAACCCCGTTTGACCTGCCGGGATTCCGCCGTCTGCTGGGCGACGGCAGCGAGTTGGGCGTGCACTTCGAGTATGCCGAGCAGCCCTCGCCCGACGGTCTGGCACAGGCCTTCATCATCGGCGAGAAATTCATCGGTGACGACTGCGCCTGCCTCGTCCTGGGCGACAACATTTTCTACGGCTCAGGCTTCAGCGGACTGCTCAAGCAGAGCGTGGAAAACGCCGAGAAGCACGGCCAGGCCACCGTTTTCGGCTACTACGTGAACGACCCGGAGCGCTACGGCGTGGCCGAGTTCGACGCGCAGGGCAACTGCCTCTCCATTGAGGAGAAGCCCGCCAAACCCAAGTCGAACTACGCCGTCGTGGGCCTCTACTTCTACCCAAACAGCGTGGTGGAGATAGCCAAGCACATCAAGCCCAGCGCCCGCGGCGAACTGGAGATTACGACCGTGAACCAGGAATATCTGGCTCAGCAGCGGCTGAAGGTCCAGACATTGCAGCGCGGTTTTGCCTGGCTCGATACTGGCACCCACGACTCGCTGGCCGAGGCCTCGACCTTCATCGAAGTCATCGAGAAACGCCAGGGCCTGAAAGTGGCCTGCCTTGAGGAGATTGCCTTCAAGCGCGGCTGGATAGACGCCGAGCAGTTGGCCAAACTGGCCCAGCCTATGCTGAAAAACGACTACGGCCAGTACCTTATGCAGTTGGCGGAGGGAAAGTGAAATTGCCAAGATATACATCAATTTTTAACATAAAATACAAAAAATAAAAAATATGGAAAACAACAAGAAATTTGACCTGGAGGCTGAAAATGCCGAACTCAAGATGAGGCAGGAGCAAGAGTCGTCGTTCGACATAAAGACCATCTTCGCCCTGTTCATCCTCAACTGGCAGTGGTTCGCCCTCTCAATGTTCATCTTTGTCTGCGGTGCACTCCTTTACCTCAGATACACGTCGCCAGTCTATCAAGTGTCGGCTAAGATGCTTATCAAGGACGAGCAGAACAACCGCCGTTCCGCCAACCAAATGTTGGCAAACATGCAGGACTTCGGATTCATGACCAACTCGGCCGGTATCGAAAACGAGGTGGAGATTCTGCAGTCGAAACTCCTTGCAATTGAGGCCGTCAAGGACCTGAAGCTCTACACCGAGTACCGTGCGAAAGGACGTATCAAAAAGGTGCTTACCTACAAGACGCAGCCCATCAACGTCGACATAGACAAGGAGCACCTCGACATCCTCGATGCCACACGCTCGTCGTTCACCATCCTGGTCACCAAGGACGGTGAAAACTACAAGGTGGAAGAAATAAACGGCAGATTCACAGGCAATTTCACCACGCTGCCCGCAGCCTTAGAGACACCTTACGGCACGCTTACCTTCACTAAGAATGTGCTGCCAGAACGCGAAAGGCTCAAGCTGAAGGGTATTATGACCAGCAACAAGTCGAATATGGAGGAGGAACCGGAGGCAGACCGTAGTTGGGCATACTACGTAACATTCAGGTCGCCGGAATATGTGGCTTCAGGCTATGCAGCCTCGCTCTCCGTGGCCCCAACGTCGAAGCTCACCAGCATCGCCGAACTCTCCCTCAAAGACTTCAACGCAGAACGTGCCTACGACTACCTGAAGCAGCTGGCTATCGTCTATAACCGTCAGGCCAACGCCGACAAGAACGAGATTGCCTACAAGACCGAGGAGTTCATCAACTCACGTCTGGAGAAAATCAACGCCGAACTGGGAGCCACCGAAAGCGAACTGGAGTCGTACAAGCGCAACAACAACCTGACACAGCTCAGGCTGGATGCTACACAGACGATGACGCAGGCCAACCAGTACTATTCCCAGTTGGTGAACGCCACCACCCAACTTCAGATTCTCGACGAACTACGCAAGCACATTGACGACCCGGCAAACCGCTACCAGATCATCCCCTCCAACGTGGGTCTGAGCGATGCCGCATCGTCTTCGCTCATCGCATCGTACAACAAAACCGTGCTGGAGCGCAACCGCCTGCTGGCAGCCGCCTCAGAGACATCGCCGCTGGTGATGGCTCAGACCAATATGCTCGACCAGTTGGAAAGCAGTATCCGTGAGGCCCTCAAACAGGCACGCCGCACCGCTGACATTTCGCGCCAAGGCGTGGAAAAGCAGTACAATGAGTTCCAGAGCCGAGTGGCCAGCACACCTGAACAGGAGCGTATTCTGACCCAGATTGGACGTCAGCAGGAGGTGAAGTCAGGCCTCTACCTGATGCTTCTGCAGAAGCGTGAGGAGAACAGTATCTCGCTGGCCGCCACCGCCGACAAGGGCCGCCTCATCGACGACCCCGTCTATGGTGGAAAGGTGAGTCCCAAAAACAGCATCATCCTGCTGGCCGCCATCGTGCTGGGCTTCGGCCTGCCGCTGCTCATAGCCTACATCATTAGTCTGCTCCGCTACAAGATTGAGGGACACGAAGATGTGACCAAGCTCACCACCCTGCCCATCGTGGCCGACGTGGCCGTAGCCAACGAAGAGGCAAAGAACGCCGCTGGCATTGTGGTGAAGGAGAATAAGAATAACCAGATTGACGAAATATTCCGCTCGATGCGCACGAACATTCAGTTTATGATGAAGGAGGACGACAAGGTGATCCTCTTCACCTCATCGACATCGGGCGAGGGTAAGACGTTCAACGCCGCCAACCTGGCCGCCAGTTTCGCCTTCCTGGGCAAGAAGGTCATCCTCCTCGGTCTCGACATCCGCAAGCCGGCCCTCGGACGCCTGTTCCAGATTACCGACCGCTCGGCTGGTATTTCCGTGCTCCTCACAAAGGATAAGGTAACGGAGGCCGACCTGAAGTCGCAAATCAAACCGTCAGGCGTCAGCACGAACCTTGACCTCCTCTTGGCTGGCCCCACGCCTCCCAACCCCGCCGAGTTGCTGGCACGTCAGAACCTGAAGGACATCATCGATATGTTGCGCCAGCAGTACGACTACATCATCCTCGATACTGCTCCTGTAGGTCTCGTCACCGACACGCTCGCCATCGGCAAACATACTGACGTTTCAGTCTTCGTATGCCGTGCCGACTACACGCCGAAAGATTCGTTCAACCTCATCAACGAACTGCACGCCCAGAATAAGATGCCGAATATGTGCATAGTCATCAACGGCATAGATATGTCGAAGAAGAAGTACGGCTACTACTACGGCTACGGACGATACGGCAAGTACGGACGATACGGACGATACGGACGATACGGCAACTATGGAAACTACGGCTCGTATGGCAACTATGCCGAGAGCCACTACGGCAATAAGGACGATAACACGATTAAGAAATGACAATAGCAGTAGACTTCGATGGCACAATAGTGGAGCACCGATATCCTGAAATAGGAGAGGAGCGGCCATTTGCTACCGACACGCTGAAGATGCTCATCAAGGACCACCACAAGCTTATCTTGTGGACGGTCCGCGAGGGCAAACTGCTCGACGAAGCCCTGGAGTGGTGCCGACAGCGCGGAGTGGAATTCTACGCTGTGAACCGCGACTACCCAGAGGAAACTATGAAGAACAACCCGCACTTCACCCGTAAGCTGAACTCCATCGACTATTTCATCGACGACCGTAATATCGGCGGGCTGCCCGACTGGGGAACTATCTACCGTATGATTTCACGCCACAAGAAGTGGGACGACATCGTCAACGAGGAAATCAAGAACGCCACAATGGCACCCTACGAGGAGGTGCATCCCAAGAAAAAGCCCTGGTGGAAATTCTAAAAAGAATCGAAGTGTGTATATAGCCATTGCAGGAAACATAGGCAGCGGGAAGTCAACACTCACACGCATGCTTGCAAAGCACTACGGATGGGAGGCAAGAAACGAAGCCGTTGCCGACAATCCGTACCTGGAAGACTATTACCGCGACATTCACCGATGGTCGTTTAATCTGGAGGTCTATTTCCTCAAAGAGCGTTTCCGTGACCTGCTGGAGATAGCCCAGTCCGCACACACCGTGGTGCAGGACCGCACCATCTTTGAGGGCGTCTATGTCTTTATGAGGAACAACAAGGACATGGGCAACCTCTCCGACCGCGACTACGACACCTATATGGAGTTGTTCGAGCAGATGATGTCGGTTGTGCGCCTGCCCGACCTGATGATTTACCTCCGCGCCTCCGTTCCTCACCTTGTGGGCAACATCCAGAAACGTGGGCGCGACTACGAGCAGACCATACAACTGGAGTATCTGGAGAACCTGAACCGCCGCTACGACGACTTCATCTACAACGACTACAAGGGGCGAGTCATGGTGGTGGACAAAGACCCGCTCGACTTCCTCCACAATCCCCGCGACTTTGCCAAGATAGTGGACCGCATCGACCAGACGCTCTTCGGACTCTTTAGCAACTAACACACCATTAACTACCCCCATAAGATATATGCACATCGCAGTAGCAGGAAACATTGGCAGTGGCAAAACCACCCTCACACGGATGCTGGCACACCGATACGGCTGGACGCCACGCTTCGAACCCGTAGACAACAATCCCTACCTGGCCGACTTCTATGCCGACATGAAGCGGTGGTCGTTCAACCTTCAGATCTATTTCCTGAACAAGCGATTCAAGGAGGTGGTGGAAATCTCGAAGTGCAAGGAAACCATCATCCAGGACCGCACCATTTTCGAGGATGCCTGTATCTTCGCGCCCAACCTGCACGGACAGGGAATGATGAGCGACCGCGACTTCAGCAACTACCAGGACCTGTTCAACCTGATGATGTCGCTCGTCAAACTGCCCGACCTGATGATTTACATTCGTGCCTCCATCCCCACACTGGTGGCACAGATACAGAAGCGCGGTCGCGAATACGAGCAGACTATGCGCCTGGACTATCTGGAGGGTCTGAGCCGCCGCTACGACGACTGGATTTCCTCTTACAAAGGCCAACTCATCATCATCGACGGCGATACGTGCAAGTTTGGTGAAAACCCAGAGCACTTCAAGCAGGTCACCGACATGATTGACGCCAAACTCTACGGTCTGTTCCCAATGGAATAACTTATTTTATTTGCACCGGTCGAGCCATTCTTTGAGGGCCGACGGCGGAGTGCCCCCATCTATGGCCTGCTGCAGCACGCGGCGGGCCTCTTTCTTGCGCCCCATACTGAGCAGCACGTCGGCCTTCGACACAAGGAACTCAACATTGCCAGGTCTCAGTCGCAAAGCCTCGTCCCAGTCGAAGAGCGCCGGCTCGAAGCGTTTCATCTCCGTCTCCATACTGGCACGTGAGGCATAGGCCAAGGCCGAATCAGGGAACAGTTCCACCAGCGTGTTCAGCCCGTCGAGGGCATCCGTATGCCGCCCCTGCTTGCGCTTCACCAATGCCAAGCCCAGCATAGCCTCAAAATGGCGGGGCACCCTCGCCACGATGGCCTCATAGTCGGCACGGGCCAGGTCGTAGTGCCGCAAATGGCTGTTGGCATAGGCCCGGAAGTAGAGTGCACTCAGGTTCCCTGGCTCCAATTGCAACACACGGCCATATTCCTCGACAGCATATTCCCATTGGTTCAGTTCGATGTTCACCGCCGCCTTCCGCAGGCGCAAGTCTACTGAACGAGGGTTCTGGCGGATGGCCTTGTTGAGTGTTTCCAAGGAGTCACGCCAGAAAGTGTTTGCCGACGGCTGTGCATACGAGTGCAAAGAAATGGTGGCGGCACAAAGGCCCGCCACCAGTATGTGCAAAAGACGGTTCATCATTTGCTCTTCTCAATATAGTCCACTATCCATTGGCCCACTTCCCGTGTGCCATACTTGGCGCCGCCTTCCACCTGAATCTCCGGCGTGCGCACATTGGCATCGAGCGAGGCGTTCACGGCCTCACGCACCAGAGCGCCCTCCGTCTTCAGGCCGAAGTGCTCCAAAAGCATAGCCGCCGAGAGTATCTGTGCCAGCGGGTTGGCCAGGTTCTGCCCGGCTGCCTGCGGCCACGAACCGTGCACCGGCTCGAAGAGCGGCGTGTGCTCGCCCAGCGAAGCCGACGGCTGCAGGCCCATAGAGCCGGTGATGCACGACGTCTCGTCGGTGAGTATGTCGCCGAAGGTGTTCTCCGTCACGATGACATCGAAGAAGGTCGGCTCGGTGAGCACGCGCATCGAGGCATTGTCTATGAACATATAGTCGGTGTGCACCTGCGGGTAGAGCGGCTCCATCTCCTTGGCAATCTGTCGCCACAGGCGGCTGCTGGCCAGCACGTTGGCCTTGTCCACCACGGTCAGGTGGCCCCGTCGGCCCATAGCCATCTCGAAAGCCACCTTCAGGATGCGCTCTATCTCCGGGCGCGTATAGAGGTCTGTGTCGTAGGCACGGTCGTTGTCTTGGTATTTCTCACCGAAATACATACCGCCCGTCAATTCACGAATCACCACAAAGTCGGCCCCGCGCAGCAGTTCGTCCTTCAACGGCGACTTGTGGAGCAGACAGGGGAAAGTAGCCACGGGCCTGATGTTGGCAAAAAGGCCCAACTGCTTGCGCATAGCCAGCAGCCCCGTTTCAGGCCGCACCTTGGCGGTGGGGTTGTTGTCGAAGCGCAAATCGCCCACGGCGGCGAAGAGCACCGCGTCGGCCTTCATACACACCTCGTGAGTGGCAGCAGGATACGGGTCGCCCACAGCATCGATAGCGTGGGCGCCGCAGATGGCCTCCTCGAAGTCGAACTCGTGGTTGAACTTGCTGGCAATGGCCTTCATCACGGCCACGCCCTCTCTCATTATCTCCGGACCTATACCGTCGCCCGGAAGGACGGCAATTCTTAGTTTCATAGTGCTTGCTTATTCTATTATTGATTGTATTTCCTCGTCTGTAGCCAGATTGAAGTCGCCCACGATGGTGTTCTTCAGGGCGGCGGCAGCCAGGGCATAGTCCAGAATCCGCTGCTCAGTGGCTCCCGGCTGGCCTGCTTCGTGGAGCATACCGGCCATAAAGGCATCGCCCACGCCGGAAGCATCTACCACGCCATTAATGTCGTGGATGCAGCCCTTCAGCAATTGGTAGCCGTTGGCCGTCTTCCATTCTCCGACGTTGGTGTAAAGCAGGGCAGTCAGCAGATGGCGGCTCGAAGCCACCATATTACGCATACCCATCAGCCAGCGCTGGCAGCGGGGATACTGTTCGTGCAACTGCTCAAACCACTCCTGATACTCGTCCATCTGCATCTCAAAACTGGTGTCGGTGGCAGTAAAGGGAGGCTGTTTGCGCTGGCAGAGCCATTCGAACTCGATGGCGTCGCCAAACATCAGGTCACAACGGGAGAGCATACGCCCTATCGTCTCACGTGGTTCTGCGCCGTAGCGCCACAGGTTCTTGCGGTAATTTATGTCGAAGGAGACCTTCACGCCCAGTTCATCGGCAATATCCATTGCCTCAAAGGTGGCATCGGCAGCATTTTGCGTGATGGCCGTCGTAATGCCCGACACGTGGAGCACGCTGGCATCCTTGAGCACTTCGCGCCAGGGAATCATCCCAGGCTTCAGTTCCGAATAGGCCGAGCCGGCGCGGTCGTAGATGACCTTCGACGAGCGCATGCCTGCGGCTGGTTCCAGATAGTAAGTACCAATGCGGGTGCCGCCAAAGAGGGTGTCACGCAGGTCTACGCCCAACTGCATCAGGTTCTGTGCACCTGCATGGCCCACGGGCGTTTCAGGCAGCCGGGTGACGTAGGCCACCTCGTCGCCAAGCGTGGCCAACGAAACGGCCACATTGGCCTCGCTGCCGCCGTAGAGACTGGTGAAGTAGCGGCCCTGCGACAGCCGCTGGTGGTCTTCCTTGGAGAAGCGCAACAGCAGTTCTCCGAAAGTGACAATTCTAGTCTTAGTTTGTGTCATAGTCGTTCTCTTTCTGCTAAAGTCCTGCAAAATTACTCATTATTATCATTATGCCTGTTGCTATGGCGGTTAAAGATTGTTAAGCGGCAATGTAAGTTCCCTTAAAATAATTACCTTTGCAAATAAGAAACCAAACTATTGCTACCTATGAAACTCAAAACGATTCTTTTCCCTATGGCGATGACTCTAATGGCTACTGCAGCCATGGCACAACAGACTCCGAAATTGCGTGCCGACAACATCGATGAAGTGATTAAAGCGATGACCCTTGAAGAGAAGGCGCAGCTACTGGTTGGAGGCGGCCACAACGACTTCTCCGGCTCCGGTGCTATGATGGGCCATCAGAAGAAGCTTGTGGCCGGTGCTGCTGGCATCACCGTGGCCATCGAGCGGCTGGGCATCCCCGCCACCGTGCTCTGCGACGGCCCCGCCGGCGTGCACATCGATGCCAAGCGCGACAACGACCCCAACAGCTATGCCGCCACGGGCTTCCCCGTAGGCACTTGCCTGGCGAGCACATGGAACACCGAGCTGGTGCGCCAAGTGGGCGAAGCCATCGGCAATGAGACGCTGGAGTATGGCTGCGACGTCATTCTCGGTCCGGGTATGAACCTGCACCGCAATCCACTCTGCGGCCGCAACTTTGAGTACTATTCCGAAGATCCTGTTGTCACGGGATTCATTGGTGCCGCTGTGACGCAGGGCATCCAAAGCCAGGGCGTGGGCGTGTCGGCCAAGCATTTTGCCGTTAACTCGCAAGAGGGCGACCGCACCCGTGTGGACGAGCGCGTCAGCCAGCGGGCCCTGCGCGAGCTGTACCTGCGCGGCTTTGAAATTATGGTACGGCAGTCAAAACCTTGGACGCTGATGTCGTCGTACAACGTCATCAACGGCGTTTACGCCCAGGGCAACAAGGACTTGCTCACCGACATTCTGCGCGACGAGTGGGGCTTCAACGGCATCGTGATGACCGACTGGATAGGCAAGCGCCCGCAACTGCCCACACGCCAGGAGGTGCAGGCCGGCAACGACCTGATGATGCCGGGCTATCCTGCACAGGTCAAGGACATCGTGGACGACGTGAACCAAGGGCGCTTAGACATCAAGGACGTGGACCGCAACGTGCGCCGTATACTGGAATACATTGTGAAGACGCCACGCTTCCGTGGCTATAAGTTCTCGAACAAGCCCGACCTGAAGGCCCATGCCGCCATCACCCGCCAAAGCTCCACCGAGGGTATGGTGCTGCTGAAGAACTCGGAAACCACCTTGAACAAATCAAAAACAGCTGCGCCCACGCTGCCCATCCGCGACCTGAAGAGAGTGGCCCTGTTTGGCGTGAACAGCTATGATTTCTTCTCCGGCGGTCTGGGGTCGGGCTGTGTCAATGTGCCCTACGTGGTCGATATGGTGCAAGGTCTGAAGAACAGCGGCATCAGCACCACGCCCCTGCTCACCGAGATTTACCAGAACTACGTGAAATATGCCAAGGCGAAGCTGAAGGCCGACAAGAACCCGATGATGTGGTTTCTGGACCAAGGGCAGCCCAAGCTCGACGAAATCGAGATTACCGACCGCTGCGTGGCCCACGAACTGCGCGAGGCCGATGCAGCCATCATCACCATCGGGCGGCAGGCCGGCGAGGGCATCGACCGCCAGATTGAGGGCGAGTTCAACCTGAGCAACTTGGAGAAGGACATGATATTCCGCGTCAGCGACCAGTTCCACGCAGCCGGCAAGCCCGTCATCGTCATCATCAACAGCGGCTCGGTGATGGAGACGGCCTCGTGGCGCGACCGTGCCGACGCCATCCTCGTGGCCTGGCAGCCCGGTATGGAGGGCGGAAACGCAGTGGCCGACGTGCTCACGGGCAAGGCATACCCCAGCGGACATCTTACGATGACGTGGCCTATTGCCGCCACCGACCACCCGTCGACACAGAATTTCCCATTGGGCTACGATATGTACACCTACACCAATATGGGTTCGCCCAAGAAGTTCGTGGACTACACCAACCACGAGGAGGACATCTACGTGGGCTACCGCTATTTCGACACGTTCCAGCGCAACGTGGCCTATCCTTTCGGTTTCGGCTTGGGCTACACCACCTTCGGCTATGAGAACTTAAAGATTAAGAAGCTGAAAGACGAAAGCATTGAGCTGCAAGTGACCGTCAGAAACACGGGCACGATGCCCGGCAAGGAGGTGGCCCAGGTCTATGTAGCCGCACCCAAGGGCCAAATTGAGAAACCCCGAAAGGAGCTGAAAGCATTTGCCAAGACCCGTGAGTTGCAGCCCGGCGAGAGCCAGACGCTGACTATGAACATCGAGAAGCGCCTTATGGCATCGTTAGACGAGGCCAACAGCCGCTGGCTGGTGGAGCCGGGCAACTACACGTTCCACGTGGGTGCCAACGTTTCCGACATCCGTCTCAGCGCCACCGCCAAACTGGCTGAACTGTCAGAGACCGTCCACAACGCGATGGCACCACAGCACAAGCTGCACTTGCTGCGACAGTAAAATGCACCTGAAAGTTTGGTTCGTCTAAACTGGGAGTTTGGTTCGTCCAAACTGGGAGTTTGGTTCGTCCAAAGTAGGAGTTTGGTTCGTCCAAACTTTTGACACCCAAATTAGAGTATAATGATATCTGCTAACCATAACTTAGAATGAAAAAAATCTGTATCCTCCTTTTGGCCCTGCTGTCCTTAGGCAGCCTGGCCAATGGTGCTGAAGTGGTATGGTTCGACGGCGTCCGTCCTGTTTCCTATCAGGTGCAGGGCAAGTCATCACCTGTGGTGACCATCGCCCTCGATATGTTTGCCGGCGATATGCAGTTGGTGACGGGCCAGCGGGCCGTCAGCCGAAAGGACGGCACCATCCAGATATACCAGTTGGACACGAACAAAGGGGCTGTCGGCAAACTGCGCAAACTAGGTGTTCCCATCGACAGCATTGCGGGCCGCCACGACGCTTTCTACGTGGGCGTGGGCAGGTCGTCAGTCTTGGTCGTCGGCAGCAACGGGCGCGGCTGCGCCTACGGCATCCTGGAGTTGAGCCGACAGGCAGGCGTGTCCCCCTGGGTGTGGTGGGGCGATGTGAGGCCAGAGCGCAAGGCGCGTCTCGTTTTCAACGATGCCAACACCACCCTGCAGTCGCCGTCGGTGGCCTATCGCGGCATCTTTATCAACGACGAGGACTGGTCGCTGCGCAACTGGGCCTGGAAGCACTACGAGAAGACCAACCAATTTGGGGCGATGGGACCCAAAACCTACAAGGCTGTGTTCCAGTTGCTCCTCCGTCTGCGTGCCAACGCCATCTGGCCGGGTATGCATACGGGCACGCCAGGCTTCTTCACCATCAAGGGCAACAAGGAGATGGCCGACTCGTGCGGCATACTCATCGGCACCAGCCATTGCGAGCCGCTTCTGAGGAACAATGTGGCCGAGTGGGACCACGATGCACGTGGCCCGTACAACTACATCACCAACCGCGAACAGGTGCAGCAGTACTGGATAGAGCGCCTGCAGCAAGTGAAGGGCAGCGAGGAGTTCTTCACCATCGGTATGCGCGGCATACACGACGGCTCGATGGAAGGCGTGAAGACCAAGGAGGAGAAACTGAACGGCCTGCAGCAGGTAATTGACGACCAGCGCGAACTCATCCGCAAGTACTACAGCAAGGACGTGGAGCGGGTGCCACAGGTCTTCATCCCCTACAAGGAGGTACTGGAGATTCTGGAGAGCGGCCTGCGCGTGCCCGACGACGTGACGCTGATGTGGTGCGACGACAATTATGGCTATATGACCCGACTCAGCGACGAGGAGCAGCAGAAGCGCAGCGGTGGGGGCGGCGTCTACTATCACCTCTCCTACTGGGGCCGCCCGCACGACTATATGTGGCTGACGACAACGCAGCCAGGACTCATCTACTCCGAAATGAAGGCCGCCTACGACCATAATTGCCGAAAACTCTGGATTGTCAATGTGCACGACCCGAAGGTCGCCGCCTACGACTTGGAACTGTTCCTCGATATGGCCTGGAATATCAATAGCGTCCAACCGCAGACCATCGACCGCCATTTGGCCAACTGGCTCTGCACGCAGTTTGGCAGCGAGGCCGGCAAAAGACTCTTCCCCGCGATGAAGGAACTCTACCGCCTCTGCGGCATCCGCAAGCCGGAGTTTATGGGCTGGACGCAAGTGGAACTGTCCGACCGCAAGGCTTATCCGCGAGGCCGCTCGCACGTCATCGATACCGAATTCACCAATGAATTCGACAACGAGTTGGAACGCTATCTCTCCAACTACGACCACATCTGCCTCGAAGTGCAGGAAGCCGAAAGGCTCGTCCGCCCGGAGTTGAAGGACGCCTTCTTCGCCCACGTCAAATACCCTGTGCTGGCCGCCCGCGCTATGGCCGTCAAGATGCTGGAGGCACAGAAGGCCCGCTCGAAGTACCAGGGCCAGACCGACAAGGCGATGGAAGGGCGCGAAGACTATATGCTGCGCTCGTCGGCACGCGCCATCCAGGCCTACCGAGAGATTCAGCAACTCACCAATTACTACAACGACAGCCTGGCCGGCGGCAAGTGGAAAGGCATTATGAATATGATGCCACGCGACCTGCCGGTGTTCAATCCACCGACGGTGCCCTATCTGCCGCCAGCCGACTACCAGCCCGGCTATGGCGACTATCTGTCGCATCCGGCCCTGCCTGCCGATGCTGTCGCCCGCAATGCCTGCCGATACCAGTCGGCGACCGAAGGCGTGCAGGCCATCCAAATGCTGGGCCACTCGATGAACGCCGTCAGCATACCCAAGGGTGGAGAGGTCGTTTATGAGTTCACACGTGAACTGGAGGGCGACGCCGTACTCTACACCGCTATGATTCCCACACAGCCAAACGACAAGGGCGACTTGCGCTACCAAGTAACGCTCGACGACCAGGCGCCCGTCGTCATTTCGCTGAAAGAGAAGTACCGCTCCGACTTCTGGAAACTGAGCGTGCTGCGCGGCCAAGCGCTCAAGCAGACACCCGTCAAAGTGCGAAAGGGCAGGCACACGCTCAAAGTCAAGGCCCTCGACGACCACATCATCTTCGACCAATGGATGCTTGACTTCAAACCCGGACGCAAATTCTATGTCATTCCCGTAGTAAATTGAGTAAAGATATGAAACGATTGCTGACAGTCCTGTCATTTACCATTTGCCATTTGTCATTCACCTTTGCCCAGCGAAGCGCCAACATCGTGTTCATCGGCAACAGCATCACCTACGGCGCTCTGCACCAGCAGCGCGAACAGACGGCCCCGCCCACCCAGTGCGCACGATGGCTGTCTGCGCAGGAAGGCATCGACACCGTCTATTTCCGCAATTGCGGACGCAGCGGCAAGACCACCTACCACTTCCTGCCTCGTAGCGAAGACGTAGTCCCCGCCGGCGACAAGACCTATTTCGCCGACGTGGTAGCTAAAACCCACGAATTAGTGAAAGCCCACTCCACCCTGCCGCTCGTCTTCAGCATTATGCTGGGCACCAACGACACCGTGGAGCGCCCGCGCAACAAACATACCAGCCCCGACGACTACGCCAGTAACCTCTGCGCCCTCATCGACTCGCTGCTCACGCTATGGCCCGATGCCCACGTGGTGCTCAACAAGCCCATCTGGTACACGCCCGACTATGTGACGAAGAACGGCTCCGTGGCCTCAAAAAAGAGCCTGAAACTGCTCTCTGAATACTACAATATGTTCGCAAAGGTTGTGGAAAACTGTAAGTCGGGCCACGTCCACATCGGCGACAGCGAGGCATACAACTTCTTTGAGAAGCATTGGCAGACCTACATCAACGAGGAGAAAGACAGCCGCGGCAAGTCGTATTGGCTGCACCCCAACGAGCAGGGAGCGGGCCGTCTGGCCGAGTTCTGGGGTAAAGCCATCCTGCCCGTCGTGAAAAGCATACCCCTCACCGACCCGCTGAAGGGCAAGCAGATAGGCGTGATTGGCGACAGTTACGTGCGCAACCACCGCGAGCCCATAGAGAACACGTGGCACTACAAGTTTGCGCAGAAACACGGGATGAAGTACTTCAACTACGGGCGCAACGGCAACTGCATCGCCCTCGACCTGAAGCAATGGGGCACGGGAATGTACCGCCGCTATCAGGATATGAAGGACTCGCTCGACTATGTCATTGTCATCGCCGGCCACAACGACGCTTCCCAAGGACGGCTCGACAGCATTGGCATCGACACTTTCAAGGATCGGCTGGGCATCCTGTGCCGTGGGCTTATCGAGAAATATCCCCACGCCCGTATCTTTTTTTTCACCCCGTGGACATGCGAGAACTTTGTGGGCAGTCCTCGGCAGCAAGTGGTCGATGCCATGCTCGAAGTGTGCGGCTCCTACGGCATCCCCGTATTCGACGCCGCCCGCCGCAGCAACATCTTTGCCACCAGCGAGCAGTTCCGCAAAATATACTTTCAGGGAGGAAAGGGTACCGACACCGCGCACCTCAATACTCGCGGTCACGACCGTTTCCTCCCTGTAGCCGAACAGTTTATCCTCCAGTACGAATAAACTGTCTCTCTATACCTAAAGCAGCTATGAAATGGTGATGGTGTACTCGCTCATAAACGAGGAACCGGGCTGCAAGTGGTTCATATAGTACTTGTCCTTGAACTCACCCTTCCAACCACGCGGGTCGCCAAGACCATACCACGGCTCGATGCACACGAAAGGCGCACGCTTCTGATAGGGACTCCAAAAAGCGATGATGGGACATTTGTAATCCACCGTCACGGCGGGTGAGCCGTCAAGATTCAGCAGACAAGCCTGGTGCGTCTGACAATCAAAGATTTTCACGGAGTCGTTGGCAAAGAACTCGTCATCGAAGGCAATGAGACCGTCCTTGATACCGTCCAACGCTATCTCGGTCATCTCGTGCGTTCCGTCGATGTAGCTCTTGATGCCCTTCAACGGCTGCTTATTGTCGAGTGCGATGACACCCTTCAGCGGCTCGTCCTCCTTGCAGCCAGGAG
Source organism: Prevotella sp. (assembly GCA_017960525.1). Taxonomy (GTDB): domain Bacteria; phylum Bacteroidota; class Bacteroidia; order Bacteroidales; family Bacteroidaceae; genus Prevotella. The sequence goes on along the minus strand of JAGCZA010000079.1, from coordinate 25,233 downwards.
CCAGGAAAGCGGGATGACCACCTATCTGAAAATGGATGTCGCGGGTGTCGGTGTTCTCCACATGCCAGACGACGTGGATTTTGTTGCCGCTCAGGCGATAACTCACGGCCAAGTTGAAGTGATAGGGATAAACTTTCAGCGTCTCCTCCGTCTCATGCAGGGCGAAGGTCACCTTGTGCTCACCCTGCGCAATCAGTTTGAATTCGGTGTCACGCGCAAAGCCGTGACGTGGGAGATGGTATTCCTTGCCGTCCACAAAAAAAGTGTCGTCGTTTACGCTACACACGATGGGGAAGAGTATGGGCGAGCGGCGAGGCCATTTCTCACCAGCCTGCCACAGGTACTCGCGGCCGTCAGCATCTTTAATACTCTGGAGCTCGGCTCCCAATGAAGCCACCTGTACGGTGAGCTTGTCGTTCTTGATTTCTACCATAGTTTTCAAAGAGTTAAGTCTACAATTCCGTTGCAAAGATACAAAGTTTCTTCAGAATAACCGCAACTTGAGGAAAAAAGTTGTTAATTATTTCAAAACAGACTGAACCAAATGCCCAAGAAATGTGCCGCAAGCATTTCCCTGTAACACTTGCGGCACACTTGCCAGTCTACGGTAAAATACCCACTTGATTAGTAGTCTTTCTCTTCTTCCTCCTCCCACAAGTCACGCTGTCGGCGTGAGGACGGGTCTTTCGTCCCCTCCTCGTCCACACCGCCATAGTTAATGCCTTTGTTTGAGGTAATGTCTTTAGAACCGCAAATCATCGTTGCCATTTCCGTAATAATCACCACCATAGATGGCTTTAGATACATCTTCTTCATAGTCACATTCCTCCTTTCTTTACTTGATTACCTTCTTGCCATTCACGATATAAAGTCCTTTCTTCTCATTTCCATTGATGCGGTGACCTTGCAAGTTAAAGACTGAATTATCATTTTTCAATCTTCCATCCTTAATATCATTAATGCCAGTAGTCTCGCTATCATCAATGAAATTAATTGTTATGCGAGAGGCGAACTCCGTTTCCTTGTCAAGCACGGCATCTAACTCGAACCAACAACGGAAAGCTTTCACCATAGTCTTGCCAGATGAGTACCAGAACTGATTATTACTGACAAACAAACCGTCGGCAGGGATTGTAGTTTTCACAAACGAGCCTGTCAGCTTGCCGCTGAGGCCGTTCACCTCGTCGCTCTTCACAGCATCGGCAACCGTATTGCTAATCGCCACATTGTCCACCTCAAAGCTCTCGATGTCCTGCGACACCTTGATGAGCAGAGGCTTGCCGGCAGCCCAGCCGCCACGGGCAGGAATGGTGTAGTCCTTCAGATTGATGACGATGCCCAGCGGAGTCATGTTCTCTTCGTCATCGCCGTAGTCGGTGTCGAAGCTGTCGAACTCGGCCAGCTGATAGTCACTGCCAAAGGCTTTCTCGGCATTTGCCTTGCTCATCTGGAAGGGCAACACGATGGTGCTCCATTGCCCAGCCTTAATGGTGCGCTTCACCAGCACATTCACCTTATCCGTCTGCGCCGTGGGGGCTACGGTGGAGTTCTCGTCGAGGATGACACGGTCGGTAATCTCAATCTCGAAGTCGAAGGCATCGGGGCGGATGAAGGTTTCGTCCTTCCGTGCGAACTCCATGTTGCCCAGCGTGGCCGTAAGCTTGGTGCCTGCCTCAATATCGGCATCGGCAGAGACGCTGACGGTAATCAGAGCGCCGCTGTTGCCGCGGATGGCCTCGTTGGTGCCGGAGTTGAGGGTGAACGTGACGATCTGCCCGTTCTGCGACACGCCCATGCTGTGGCTCTCCTCATAGCGGTTGCCCTTTGTGGCCGACTCGAAGGTGATGCCCTCGGGCAGTGTGAGCGTCATTTGGAAGGCCACGAAGGTGTCGCTGTTTGTCAGCTCGATGTTGAAGCTGCCCGTCTTTCCCTGGGGGATGAGGGCACTGCTCACCGACACCATATTGTCGGCGGTGGCAGTCACCACACCGGCAAACAGTGCCAGCAGCATCAGTATTTTCTTTCTCATGTCTTCTGTTTTTTTATTTAGTGATAATGAAAAATAAATCGTCAGTCAGGGTCAGGGCCATTCGCTGTTTGTTGCGCTCTGCTTCCGTTACTGTCACCCAGGATGATGTTCACAACGCCTACGACATCCACGATAGAAATACCCTCATCGTCGTTCACGTTGGCGGCCTCCTCAATGAAGTTGTCGGAGGGGTTGCCCAGAATACAGTTCACCACGGCCACGGCATCGGTTATCGACACCACGTCGTCGCCGTTGGCATCGCCGTTCTTGTACACCGACAGGCGGCCGTTGCGCGTCGAGGCGGTGGTCACGGTCTCGTCCTCCTCGGTCACCTCCACAAGGTTTATCTTTACGGGATAGTCCAGGGCAGTAATGATGTCGGGAGCAACGTTGATGGTGAACACCAGCAGGGCGGCATTGCCAGCAGGCACCGTTCCGCCCGTCAAGGTGAAGATGTAGTTCTTCTCGTCTTGCTTCGTGTAGGAGAGGGAATAGCCTACTGCCTTCCCCGACATTTCCACTTGCGTGAAATCAGGTGTCAGTTCTTCGGGGAACTCCAGTTGGAAGCTCATATCCTTCAGTGTACGGACGCTCGACAAATAAATCGGATACTTCACCGTGGCACCAGGCTTCGTCACCCGGTTCAGCAAATAAAATGAGTGACGTGTGGTCGTGGGCATGTTCGGTTCATCAGGGCTGACGGGGTTAAACTCGAAGCGTGCCTCAAAGTTCTGTTCGTAAGCCTCGGTCACAGTATAGGAGATACTCGACAATTGAGTATAGAGTTCTCCGTTCAAAAACCAGCCTATGAAGTCATAGCCAGAATTGGCATTGGCATACAGCGAAATGCGGGTACCTGGCAGTTCGCGCTTCGAGCTAAAGTTCACCGTGCCACCCTCTGTGGCTGTGGCCCTTACTGTACGACGTACCACAGGCTCCGTAGGTTCTGCAGGACTGTCAGGGTTGAACACGAAACGGGCAGTCAGGGAACGGTGCTTCGCCGTGGTGGTATAGTAGAAGTATGTCTGGGTTGAAAGGCACTCTCCAGTAGCATCATCATACCAACCATCGAAGTCGAATTGGCTCTCAGCATTGGCACTTAGCGATATCTGCTTACCAGCCAAATACCGTCCACCGCCAGAAGCATAGCCACCCTCAGTACAGTTCAACTGCAGCTGGTAGTACATAATTGTGGCTGGGTCGGCAGGCTCATCGGGTGCTGTTGGGTCGAACTCATAGTTCGCCCAAAGCCGCTCGTGACCTTCCCCCTTGGTATAGACGAAGTTGGACGATGTTGAGAGAACATTGCCTGCAGCGTTAGTCCAGCTGACGAACTTGAATCCAGTATTTACATAAGCTTTCAGACTGACGGGTGTACCTGCAGCATAGAGGCCTGCGCCAGACACCGAACCAGCCTCAGCAGGGCTAACCGTGATGTTTAGCTTCATCGGCGGCTGGCCAGGCTCTGGCGGGGCGGCAGGATTGAACGTGTCATCCTGCGCCCAGATGCTGATGCTGCCCAACAGCAGCACCAGCATAGTTAGATATCTTATACGTATCATACGCACAACATTTATTACTTAATGACCTTCTTTCCGTTCACGATGTAGAGACCCTTCTGCGGTGCGACGATGCGCTGGCCGTTCAGGTTGTAGTAATGGTCAATTGTCAATTGTGAATTGTCAATTGTATTTACACTTGTAACTACTGTGCCACCCACACGAAGCACGAAGCGGCTGTCGTTAGTGCCTGCATTGGCAGTAAAAGTATGGCTGCCACCATTACTCAAGTCGGTCTCGATGCCCGTCTCGTTATCCACCAGCACAATGTTCTGGAACTGACAGCGGGGAGCACTAATGGTGTAGTCACCACCTTTAGCCACCTTGAAGCCAATCTGTACGGTGCCGTTGTCCAACGGGCGCTCATTGATGGCCAGCTGCATGCCATTCTCAACAGTCCAAATCTGGGGAACGGCAGCATCCATCGACATAAACTTCGAGGCATCGCAATTCAATTCATAGTCCATCGAGGCTTGTGGGTTCATCACGAAGCGGGTCTTGTCTTTCATTTCGTCGTTACTCAATTCAACATCAATCAACTTGCGCTCGCTTGGAGTGGCAACACGGGCAGCATTTTGACTCTCAATTACATCGGTCAGTTGGCGGCCATCAATAGGGAAGGAAATGCTGTTGATTTCATCCGGGCACTGCACAAAGATGGCCTCAAGGGGCTTGATAGCGTAGTCATCGTCAATGATGCTGTAGGCTTCATACTTCTTGCTTGACAAGTTCCAAACAGTAATAGGGGCAGTAAAGTTCAGTTTGTGGATATTGTAATAGGTTTGCCAAGGGTTGCCCACGAGGTTCCAGCCCTTGTTGGCAGTCACGTCGGAGGCATTGGCCTCTAATGACTTCACAAACTCATTGTTCGACAAGATGTACTGCTTTGTGGCGTTGTTCTGTGCCACAAATTTAGAGGTGGCTGGCTTGGCAGTTTGATAGATAAAGCCCGTTCCAGCTGGAATGATGTCATCCTTTGAGTAGTTCTTCCAATTGTTACCTGTACCATTGCTGGCGCGAGTAGATCCATCGTAGTAGCGAATAGCATAGCTGGTGCTGACACCCGTTTCCTCTGCTGTTGCAACAATATCTCCCACCTTTGTGTCGAATGGCAGGGTAAGGAAATACCAGTTGTTGCTGTTCGTCTTGATGTTCTCACTCAACTCACCGGCAATGCTGACATGGTTGCTGTTACTCAACATCATACCCCACTGCTGCTCTTTCTGATAACTATAACCATTATAGTAATAACTCTTTGGACAGTAAACAATGCTCAAGTCATTGATGGTCTGAGTGTCGTCCCCATTGACTGTTAAGCGTGCATTGCTGCCGCTAAAGTGTAGGTTGGGTGTACCGCCAATGCGCTGGCCAGGATTCAGCACGAGCGGCTGCGTGATATTCCAGTCGCTGATGTCGGCTGAGTTGAAGCCCACCACATTGCACTGATACCAATAGGGGTCAAGCTTATAGGCACTCACTAAGAAGTCTGGCACGTGTAGGGTAATTTCTGAAAGGGTATTACCATCGAAGAAACGTTGATAGTCATAGGTTACCACTGTAGGCGACTTCAGATAAACATCCTTCAGTTTCGGACAGTTGGTCACTATAGCATTAGTACTATTGTCAAAAGAATAATTTGTTGCCTTTGAAAAGGATGTAGGCCACTCGGCATATTCCAGATTGGAACAATAGCTAAATGCACCTTGATTAACTGTCATATTTTCGCTGATGACAAGTTGGTCAGTAGCAGTATTATAGAAAGCAGAAGATTCGATTTGCTCCAAAGTTGTTGGGAAACGAGGATTGAACTGCGAGCACCCAGAAAACGCACTTCCTTCTATTGTGGTAATTCCTTCTGGAATAGTGAATGTGCGCAAGTTGCAACAATGAGAGAAGCATGAACCTGGTATGGTTACTGCTGATGCAGGGAAAGAAGCGTTTTCCAGGAATTTGCAGTTATAGAAAGCAGAAGTGCCAACTGATGTCAATCCCTCTTGCATATAGGCAGCCCTTATCTTGGATCCATCAAATGCATTATTGCCAATCGTTAAGAGCGACTCTGGGAAAGTCATCTCGTTCTCAACGTCAGAACCATTGAAAGCATTATTGCCGATGGCTGTCAGTCCCTGCGGTAGCTTTACGTTATGCAGGAATGGGAATTTGGTTTTGGTAAACATACTTGCAGGCATATCGGCAGTTGCCGTGGCTCCTGACATATCGATACTGAAAGCATTCACCATCAGACCGATGGTAGTCCAGTCATCAGCACCGATGACACCGCTGATGATGATTTTCTTCACACTCGATACTGGGTCAACGAGCTTCAGCACCTCCGTACCAAGCTGACCTTCAACGGTGGTGGTGGCCGGTGTGATAGTCGGAGTGTTCATAATGCCTATCTCTTTCAGATAATAATAATGGCTGTAGGAGGTATTATTAGTACGTGCGTCATTTACCAAGCAAGTCCAGGTGATGTCGTGTTTTCCAGCCGTCACCTCTATATAATAACGACGTGCGTCTGATGACTGGTTAGGATAAATTATTTGTACCAGTTCTCCATCCAAATAGACGCGCATAGTAGCGTAGCTGTCACCATCGTAGGTGTAGCAGAGCGTCGCATCGGTATCTACATTCACGGTACCCATCAAGGTAGATGTGGTCTCTAATGCGGAGTTATAATCTTTGTGGATACTCCACTGAAGTGCCTTATTGGAATTGTAAAGCGTCCATTTGTTGTCGGTATTGTTCTGGAACAGGATAGGATATTCCGTCCATGAAGGTGACACATAGTTCTGCGACATGTCAAGAGCTTCCTTCAGTGTGGACTGTGCTAGGTCTAATTCAGCTGTAGTACTGGCGGGATTGTCGTAGACCAAATCGTACTGCGTGACGTAGAAATTATATTGGTCGGCCACCTCAAGATAGGTGTAAAGTTTATGCTTGGCCATATAGTATTCAGCTTCATCCACAGAGAATAACTGCCAATGGATGCTGCCCTCTGCAAGTGCTGGAGACAGGCGATCACCATTACTTCCATCGAAGCCAACAAACTCATCTGCTTTGTAGTAACTGGTATTTCGGGATGAACGCTGAATAGTGTAGCCTCGGCTTGACTCTGCAATGGTAAAATAGTTATAATTACTTGTTCCACTATTACTATTTACATAAGTGTCATATCCTTTCCAATAGTAGTTGTTATTTGCCCACTGAATGGTGTACTCACCTTCATTACCTGTAGCAGTAATGATCACCTTGTCACCGTATGTGCCTAAAGCAGCATAACTGGTACTGGTGGTGCTGTGGCAAGCGAACTTGCCTTCAATCACATTGTAGAGGTAGTAGGAGGTCCCGCTCACAAGAGCTTGCGCTGCAGGCAGTTCAGGAGCCACACGTGCCGATGCACTCTGTACGGCACCGATGCTTGCGACAAAGAGCGCAAGCAGAAGTCTTGGTTTCTTCATAGTAATTTTGTTTTTTAAGTGAATAAATAAAATAATGTATAGGTTGTATCAGTTTCTTCGACCCATATATGCACGAAAAAACGTGGAACTGCATTTGCTCCACATCTCTAGTTCGAGGTCCTAGGAAAACCCACACAAAAAGATACAGATATAACAAACAGACCCACGCTATACGCGTAAGCCATTGTCACTCCGTCTTGTTTGTGTTTGAAATTTCCTAGGTTTCGAACTACAAGACAAAAGCACAACGCTTCATTTATTCCCACGAAGATTCGGCCTTTAGGCCACAACCGCTCATAGTTGCGGGTGCAAAGATACGAATTATTTTAATACCGACAAAGAAAAAGTCTTAAAAAAATGCACTTTACGTAAAAAAATCCGAACCGCCATACGATTCGGAGATTATTTATTAAAACGAGGAGAAAGTGCAAAGAAGAAACTACAATAGTTGTATCTCGTTGAGAGGCAATCCTGTGATGTCGGCAATCACGTCATCGGGAATGCCTTTTTCCTTCATCTTAGCAGCATTGTGGCGATTTGCCTTTTCGCGACCCTCGGCGAGGCCATCAACTTTCGCGGTCTCAATGGCATCCTGAGCAGCATGTACGCTGACCATATATTCCCGATAGGCACGTCGCTCTTCATCCGACATACTCATATACTCCAGCTTACGGCGGGCCTCCTGAAGACCGGTAGTGGTGGTGTCATCGCGGATGGCACCGTCCTTCAGATAGGCCATCCACTCTTCGATGGGCGTCTTGGCCACCTCGTTGAAACGGTCGACTATCAGCAGGAAGTATTCTTGAAACACCTCCTCGGGAGAAGTCATACGCCGGCGCTCACTATCCATATACTCCCTTTCGCTCTTGGTGTTCAGCTTCAGCTTGGAATCCTTGTTGGTCATACCACGGAACATAATCACGCCGTGGAAGGCATAGTCGTCGCCCGAACCAAAGTTGAAGTAGAGGATATTGATGGAATAGACCATCTTAATGACATAGTAGTCCTGGCCGATGCCTATCTAGTCGTTGATGGCCGTTGCCGTTCCGAAGATAATGCGCTGGAAGAAGTCTCGCTCTTTCGTCAGCTGTACCTCCACAATAATGATTTCGCCCTTTTCAGTCTTGGCCTTCACGTCCACGCGGTTGCCCTTGTTCTCAAGGCTGTCCTTATTATTCTCGCTCTCTAGAATCTCAGTAATGGTCACCCGCTCCTTGATGAGCACCTGTATGAGTCCATCAAGCACTTACTTGTTCGCCTTGTCGCGAAGGATGAGTTTGATGGCCCAGTCGAACCATACATATTTACTTTTCTCAGTCATTGTCTTCTAGATAACTAAAGGATACGGACCCCACCCATTCCCCTCCCCTTGAAGGGAGGGGAATTGCCACCACCAACCTATCCACAGGGGCTTCCCTCCCTTGTAGGGGAGGGGTTGGGGGTGGGGTCAGTATTGTTATTATCCATATTTGTTTTCGTCTTATTCGAAAAGTTGGCTGCAAATGATATCAATGGTCTGTAGGTGCAAAGTTACGAACAAAAACCGAACTGCAACGCGGTTCGGAGAGAATTTTCAATTTGCTGATAATCAACAAGATTGGCAATTTCGGATGTGATTCCGTTGGGACTCGAACCCAAGGCCTGCTGCTTAGAAGGCAGCTGCTCTATCCAGCTGAGCTACGGAACCCCACGGCAGTTCAGAAAAACAGGGTTTCTGAATTGCGGGTGCAAAGGTATGAAATAATTTGATAATGGCCAAATTTTTCATCCTAAAAATTTGCTACAGCCGCTTGGGGGCGGGCTGCTGAAGCGTGCTACTCCTTGCGCTGACGGAGCCGCGACACCATCAGGGCAAGCACCAGGATGCCGAGGACGGCCAGAGCCGTGTAGGCAATCTTCTCCGTCGTGCTGATGGTCTTGGGGAAGAAACTGAGCACCACCTCGTGCTTTCCAGGAGCGACCTTCAGCGCTCTCAGCACGTAGTTGGCGCGCCCGAGCGTTGCTGGCTGGCCGTCGATAGTGGCCTCCCATCCGGGATAGTAGATTTCGGAGAACACAACCACCCCACCCTTCGGGCTGTTGACGGTGTATTTCAACTGGTTAGGCTCGTAGGCGTTGAGAACGACTGAGGCAGTGGAGTCTTGCGGAGCGGACGTCCCCAGCACCTGTTCAAACTGCTTGTCGGCTACGGCCAGACGGCGGAGGTCGAGTTCGCCCAGAGCGTCTATCTCCTCGTTGGCGTTAGCCACATAGCGCACTTCGTCCACCATCCAGGCATTGCCGAAGGCGTAGGGGTTCTGCAGGCTGAAACTCTTTTGCGGCTCCTGCGGGTTGACGAGCAGGAAATACTTGGTGTTCAGCATATTGAGAACGTTCCAAAGGCTATCGCCGTTTACCTGACTGAGGTCGCCATAATAGGTGCTGATGGCCTGTCGGGCCTCACCCTGCTGACGGCTGATGTAGTGCTCGATGAGGTCTTGATAGCGGCGGAGTTTGGCGGCGTGATAGCCTCCCACGCTCTTATGGTAGTAGGAAGTCTCGTTTTCGTTGAACACGTTGCCGTTGAGGTTGAGCACGCGATAGTCGAGCGACGGATCGTCGAGGATTTGCCTGTCTGCCTCTGTCATCGGTCTGATTTGCTGTCTTTCCTTTCGGGGCTTGAACATACTGTCGTTCAGGTAGCGCTTGTTCACCATCCAGAGGTCTGCAAGGCACAGGGCGATGAGTGCAAGCACCGGCACATATTTCTGTTTTTTGGCGCGACAGATGAGCAGGAGGAGAAATGTACCAATTATTATAATAATCAGCGAGCGCCAGCAGTCGGAAGTGAACACGCTCTGTCGTACTTCCGCCAGGCTTTTCAGGAAGGCGTCGGCTTCGGCGGCAGGCAGCATCTGGTGGAACTGGGCATATTCGGCAGTAGTGTAAAAATCGAAGAAGAGCGAGGGCAGCAGGGCAAAGAGCAGGCAGATGCCGCCCGTGAGCGCGAAAGCGATGTAGATTGAAGATTGAAGATTGAAGATTGAAGATTGGCCTTTATTGCTACGCGCAGCCGAATGATCAATGGTCAATGGTGAATGGTCAACGACTTGACGCAGTGCCAGCATAGCCAGCAGCGGGATGGAGAACTCGGCAATGACGAGGATGCTCTCGACGGCGCGGAACTTGGCGTACATCGGCATAAAGTCGATGAACAGGTCGGTAAGCCCCATAAAGTTCTTGCCCCAGGCCAGCATCACACTCAGGATGGTTGCGGCGAGGAGTGCCCACTTTATAGGTCCTTTCACGATGAGCAGGCCGAGAATGAAGAGCATCATCACGAAGGCTCCCACGTAGACCGGCCCCATTGTGCCGTTGCTGCCCTCCTCCATACTGCTTTCCCAGTATTGAGGCATTTGATTAAAGAAGTAGGCGTAAGGCACGCGCTGCCCCTCTCCGGCATTGATAAAGTGGGTTGTACCCTCCTTTTTGCCGGCGTCAGTTTCGCCCAGCAGATGCATCGACGTGCCGCCTTTTGCGTTGGGAATGAGCAGCGTCCAAGTCTCGCCGATGCCGTAACTATAATCGGTAATATATGAGCGCTCCAGGCCGCTGTCCGTCTGGTTGCTGGTGTTCTCTTTCACCAGTTCGCTCTTGCCCCTCATCGTCTCTTTGGAGTATTCCCAAGTGTGGTAGAGGTTCGACGCATTGACGAGCACAGCCAGCAGGGCACCCGCTATGCAGGCGAGAGTGGCTTTCAGCAGATGCTGGTACCGTTTCTGCCTGATGGCGTCGACCATAAAGGCAATGACCATCAGGAAGATGACAAACGTGTAGTAGTAGGTCATCTGAACGTGGTTGGCGTGAATCTCCAGCGCCCCGAAGAGTGCTGTGACCACGAGGCCCCACAGGTATTTCCCCCTGTATGCCAGCACGACGCCCGCAATCATGGGCGGCAGATAGGCCAGGGCCATCACTTTCCACAGGTGGCCGGCGGCAATGATGATGAGGAAATAGGTGCTGAAGGCCCAAACGACGGAGCCGAGCGCAGCCAGGTGCTGGCGGAAGTCGAAAGCGCGCAGCAGGATGTAGAAGCCCAGCAGATAGACAAAGAGGTACCACACATTGTCGGGCAGCCACAGGTGGTAGGCTTTCTCGACAGCCGAGAGCGTGGAGGTGCTGTCGTACGACGGCGAGAGTTGATAGGTGGGCATGCCTGAGAACAGGGCGTTTGTCCATCGGGTGCGCTCGCCCGTCCTGTTCATATACTCAATCTGCTCCTGGCCGGCACCGATGCCAGCGGAAATGTCGCCCTGGTTCAGCACGCGGTCTTCCACGTCGGCTGGATAGAAATAGGCAAATGCCAGTATGGCAAAAAAGACGACTGCCAGCACGTCGGGCAGCCACGACTTCAGTTGTTTCAGCATGACTACTTTCTAAACAATTAATTATGTGGGGTGCAAAAATACTACATTTTCCCGAACTGGCCAAATATTGGAACTATTTTTCGGAAAAACTTTGCTGTTTTGAAAAATATGCGTAACTTTGCAGGCACCAAAACTTATTTCAAACCCATCTAAAACAATTATGAAAGCATTTAACGACAAAAACTTCGTCCTGGAGACTGAGGTCGCCCAGGACCTGTACCACAACTATGCGGCCAAAATGCCCATCATCGACTACCACTGCCACCTGATTCCGGAAATGGTGGCCAACGACCACCGCTTCAAGAGCATAACAGAGTTGTGGCTGGGCGGCGACCACTACAAATGGCGCGCCATGCGCACAAACGGCGTGGAAGAGCGCTACTGCACAGGCAAGGACACCACCGACTGGGAGAAGTTCGAGAAATGGGCAGAAACCGTACCCTACACCCTGCGCAACCCCCTCTACCACTGGACACACCTGGAACTGAAGACCGCCTTCGGCATCGAAAAACTGCTCAGCCCGAAGACCGCCCGCGAGATATTCGACGAGTGCAACGAGAAACTGCAGAAGCCTGAGTTCTCGGCACGCGGACTGATGAAGCACTACCGCGTGGAGTGCGTCTGCACCACCGACGACCCCGTGGACGACCTGCACAACCACATCGAATACGCCAAGCACAAGGCACAGGACGACCCCCTGATGATACCCGCCTGGCGCCCCGACAAGGCAATGAACATCGAGAAGCCCGACTTCGCCAAATACGTCGAGCAACTCGCCGGCGCCGCAGACACGAACATCGTGAAATTCGCCGACATGGTCGACGCCCTGAAGAAGCGCCACGAGTTCTTCGAGGCACAAGGCTCGAAACTCAGCGACCACGGCATCGAAGAGTTCTACGACGAGGAGTACACCGACTCGCAAATAGAGACCATCTTCGAGAAAGCCATGCGCGGCCAGCAACTCTCGCAAAACGAGATACGCCAGTACAAGAACTGCTTCCTCACCGTAATGGCCGAAATGGACGCCGACGCAGGCTGGACACAGCAGTTCCACTACGGCGCCATCCGCGACAACAACACCCTCATGTACAACCAACTCGGCCCCGACACAGGCTTCGACTCCATCGGCGAGTTCAACACAGCCAAGGCCATGTCGAAATTCCTCAACCGACTGAACATGAAGGGCAAACTCACACGCACCATCATCTACACCCTGAACCCCTGCGCCAACGAGGTCATCGCCACCATGCTGGGCAACTTCCAGGGAGGCGAGCCGGGAAAAATACAGTTCGGCTCAGGCTGGTGGTTCAACGACCAGATGGACGGCATGATCAAGCAGATGAACGCCCTCTCCGTGCTCGGACTGCTCTCGCGCTTCGTGGGCATGCTCACCGACAGCCGCTCGTTCCTCTCCTACCCCCGCCACGAGTACTTCCGCCGCATCCTCTGCAACCTCCTGGGCAACGACGTGGAGCGCGGCCTGCTGCCCGACGACCGCGAACTGCTGGGCAAAATGGTGCAGGACATCTCCTACAACAACGCCCGCCGCTACTTCAAGTTCTATTGATGCGGCAGCCGCCACAGCTTTACTGACAGCGGGCAAGGATGAGCGTGATTCATCCTTGCCCGCTTTTTCGGTGCGCTATCTGGCCCTGTACATCAAGACGGTGAAGACGAGCGAAACGCCAATCATCGCGCCAACGATAACCACAACCGGCATAATGCTGTCGTGGTCTTTCAGGGCCAGCGTGTAGACAGCAATGAACAGCATAATGACCAGCATCATCAGTGCGACAATCCTCATCAGCATTACGGCCAACCGCTTCTGGCGTTCATTGCCCGGTCCTTCGACAAAGGGCAGATTGACGCTGCCGCCAGGAAAGTAGATGCTGAAAGCGCAGACGAGGGCTACAACCGTCATAATCACGCTGGGGATGATGATGGCAGTAGGCGGTCCGTAGGCATCGGGATCGCCCGACGGGCCGAAGTGGGTGGGCACGACATCCGGTGCACGGCTGATGAGCCAGGCGATGATGCCCCAGACGGCTGCCGTCAAGACCAGGAACACGCTGTCGAAGATAATGTCCTTTGACGTGCGGGCTTTTCTAAGCTTAACCTTACTCATACCATATCTGTTTTTTGTGCTTGCTGTTTTTTCTTGGGCAGACGCTTGGCTTTGCGCAGGGCCTCGGTGATGATCCACTGCAGCTGGCCGTTGGTGCTGCGGAATTCGTCAGCAGCCCAGGCCTCTATCGCGTTCATCGTCTCAGCATCGACGCGGAGGATAAAGCTCTTGGTACTTTTCTCTGCCATCTATCTATGAATTATGCATTGTTTAGTGGTTCAGCGTGCCCGTGTTCACCACCGGCTGGGCAGAGTCATCGCCACAGAGCACCACCAGCAAGTTCGAGACCATTGCGGCCTTCTTGTCGTCATCAAGATCGACGATGTTCTCTGAGGAAAGCTTGTCAAGAGCCATCTTCACCATCGAGACGGCACCTTCCACAATCTTCTCGCGGGCTGTGATGATGGCCGAAGCCTGCTGGCGGCGCAGCATCACGGCAGCAATCTCAGGCGCGTAGGCCAGATAGTTGATGCGGGCCTCGACTACTTCGATGCCTGCCAGCGCCAGCCGCTCGTCGAGTTTCTGCTCCAACTGCTCGTTTATCTCCTCGGCACTCGAGCGCAGCGTGGGTTCATTGTTCCTGTTGTCCTCGTCGTCATAGGCATACTGGCCAGCCACCTGACGCAGGGCGGCGTCGCTCTGCACGCGGACAAAGTTTTCGAGGGCGTTCATCAGGCCCTTGGTGTCGCTGCCAACCGTATTGGGCGTAGCCGCCATCGTCTGCGAATCGACCTCAAACAGGGCCTTGTACGTGTCCTTCAGTTTCCACACAAGCACCAGGCCGATCATCACAGGATTGCCCGTCTTGTCGTTCACCTTGATGGGTTCTGCATCGAGGTTGCGCGCACGCAGCGACACTTTCTTCGTGCCGTAAAACGGATTTATCCAGTAAAAACCCGTCCGTGCAAAAGTGCCACTGTACTTGCCAAACCACGTCGTCACCTTGGCTTCGTTGGGTTCCAGCATCATCAGGCCGCACCACATAATAATGTTTGCCACCAATAATAATAAGCAGCCACCCAACAGCCAGCCTCCGCTGTCACCATTAGTTTCGTCAAGTCGTATGATGGCGAATATGACGCCGACGATTGAGAGAATCAGAACTGCGAGGTTCACGAACAGCATCAGGAAGCCGTTCATCACCATTCCATTGAATGTGTACTCCTTGTTTTCCATCACGATTAAGTTTTAATGAGTTGATAAAGTATGATATCAATTTGATATTGCAAAGATATTGATTATTTTCCATCTGGCAATGAAAAGCGCACAATCTTTAACACTATCCTCACAGTTTTTAAGGATATTAAACACTTTCCTGAAATCCAAGCATCCTCAACCCTGAGACAAGCCAGGCTCAACATCCAGAAAAGCCGTATCAGACCAGCCCAAAAATTTGGACGAACCAAACTCCCAGTTTGGACGAACCAAACCTGTAGTTTGGACGAACCAAAATTGGAACCCCCTCCGTGCTGTGTTTTTGGCAGCACTTCTAACTATCGAAAACAATTGAAACCAAAATGTGGGATTATTTCAGCCCGATAGGTGGCAGACCGACCTCTTGCCGCCATTCGTTTACACGCGAGGCATCGAGAAGAGGGCAGAATTTGCCGTCAGGTCCTATCTGTGTGCCGTATTTCTGAGGACGGCCCTCACGGACATCAATGCGGTCTTTCAAGGCTGCAATCATCGCCGGGGCGACATCGCCACTGCGGGCGGCCTCCTCCAGTTGCGGAAGGTATTGCTTCTGCACTTCTAAGCCGCTATGCTGGATGACCAGCCAAACGGCCTGCGACGCGAAATCGCCTACCCGCGACTTGCGAGGGTAGCCCGTTTCTGACAAAATTTGCGTCACAATCTCCAAGTTAGTGCTGTCCGTATTCATAGCCAGTCTGGCAAGCATCTCTACGCGCTCCGGTGATTCAGAGCGTCTGTTGGCAGCCTGGCTCCAAAGCACTCGATAGTGATTGTCACGCTCAAAAACCCACTCCAGCAATTGTTTCTGTGAGAGGTCGTAATCCCAGGTGCGCTGGCGCAGTTCAAAGGTGTCTCGCAACTGTAGGAAGGGGCAGGACGCCGGCTCTTCATAGAAGTCTGGCTCCATCTTGACGCGATGGTTGAGATAGGCCAGCGCAGCCTCTTCATTCCTTATGCCCAACATCTTCCTGGCCACCTCCGACAAATGATACGGCAGGATGTAGCGGTCTTCGGTGAAGGCGAGGTCATACGTCTGCTTCGCCTCCCCATACAGGCCGTCCTCGAAGAGCGAGTCTGCATGGAACATCAAAGACCAGTATTCATCTTGCGAGGCAGGAGCTGCATAGCACTCGTTTCCCTTCATCCTTCTTAGCGTAAGCCCACGAAGATGTTCGAGTGTCACTCCCAGCATCTCGACGTTGTGCGGGTCGGTTACGTCCCAATGGTATTGTCCGAAGGTGGGATATTTCTTCGATTCACTTTGCAGCACATAGACATAGCCCTGCGTGCACCCTTTTTCCATATAGCGGTCGATGCAGATGACGCGCCGGTTCTTCTTCGAGACAACGATGTTGCGCCACACCTTGTCATCGGTTTGCAGAGTAGCCCCCTTAAAGTCAAAAGTCTTGTAAACAGACAGATTCCCGTCCTTGCCAATCTCAGCGTCAGGAAGTGTCTGAATGTAATAATGGTTGAAAAGCTGATACGCTGCCATATCCGTACCATCCATCCTGCGTAGAGAATCGACGCGGAAAGGCAGTTCCTTCCTGACGCTCGCGTCGAATCGCTGGTGTTCAGCGAACTTCTGAGTTTGACAACCTGCCAACGACGCAAGAAGCATTGCTGATGACAATAACAGTTTTGACATATATTCCGTTTTTCCCATACGACGTGCAAAGGTACTGATTATTTCCGAATATGGCATCCTTTACAGCCAGAAAAACACATTTGTTACTGTTTTATTTGGCTGTTTCGCGGAAAAGTCGTACTTTTGCAGAAAAGTAAGGGAACTGTATGGCAAGTTGGTATAGCAAATATCTCTCCATCTATGGCCGTCCCTTTGGCGAAGTGCCAAAGGACGTGATTGCCGCGACACGTGAGCGGCTGGCCCGCCTGCAAAGCGAGGAGCCGATAGTGTCGGTGGTGGTGATTGCCTACAATGAGGCACAGCGTCTGCCCGCCTGCCTGTGGTCGTTGAGCGAACTGGAGAGCCGTTATCCGATGGAGATACTGGGCGTAAACAACAACTCGAAAGACGAGACCGAACAGGTTTACCAGGCATTTGGCCTGCCCTATCATAATGAGACGAAGCAGAGTCCTGGCTTCGCCCGCCAGTGCGGACTGGAGCACGCCCGTGGCAAGTACCATTTCTTTATCGATGCCGACACGTTCTATCCCTCTTGCTATGTCGAACTGATGATGGGGAAACTCTTGCAGGAAGACGTTTCGTGTGTGGGCACATTCTGGAGCTACTACCCCGACGAGAACCATTCCGCCCTTGGGCTGTTCTGTTTCGAGTTCATCCGCGACACGTTCCTCTGGGTGCAACACTTCAAGCGCCCTGAGCTGAACATCCGTGGAATGACTTTCGCCTTCCGTGCCGACCTGGCCCGACGGGTGAAGATACGCACCGACATCCGTCGCGGCGAAGACGGCTCACTCGCTCTGGAGCTGAAGAAATACGGAAAGATTGCGTTCCTCTACAACCGCAAAGCACGGCCTGTCACCGGCTACGGCACCCTGAACGAAAGTTCGCTGCTCCAAAGCCTGTGGCACCGCATCAAGGTGCAGGGGAAAGGTTTGGGACGCATTTTCCACAAGACCGACCACTATGAGGACACGGCAGAAAACCTGATGTAAATACAACAGAAAACGTACTGATAAATTGAAAAAAGACAACCCTGACAACAAAAACAACAATGGTCAATGTCCAATGCTCAATGGTCAATGGATAATGGCCAAGAGTTGTCCAAGTTGTCGTTAAATTACAATGGGAAGAAACAAGAAACCACTGCCCCTGCTTGAGGGCGTGACGATAGAGGCCGTAGCCGCCGAGGGAAAATGCCTGTTTCACTGGAACGACCTGGTGGTGTTTGTACCTTGGTGTGTGCCAGGCGATGTGTGCGATGTACAGCTTCGGCGCAAGAAGAACTCTTTTGCCGAGGGCGAAGTGGTGCGGTTTGTCGAGCGGAGCAAGGTGCGCGCCGTGCCGTTCTGCCAGCATTTCGGCGTGTGCGGCGGCTGCAAATGGCAGAATCTGCCCTACGAGGAGCAGTTGCGCTTCAAGCAGCAACAGGTGTTCGACCAGCTCACCCGCATCGGAAAGGTGGAGCTGCCGGAATTCCGGCCTATCCTTGGCAGCGTCAAGACCACGGAATACCGCAACAAGCTGGATTTCGGTGCCTCGAACCGCCGCTATCTGACCAACGAAGAAATTGCTTCGGGGCAAGAGTTCCAACGCAATGCGCTGGGCTTCCACATCACGGGAGCCTTCGACAAAATCCTACCCGTTGAGAAGTGCTGGCTGATGGACGATCTGCACAACGAGATACGCAACGCCATCCGCGACTATGCCATAGAGCACGGCATCAGCTTCTTCGACCTCAGGGCGCAAAAGGGCCTGTTGCGCGACGTCATCATCCGCAACTCGCAGTCGGGCGAATGGATGGTCATCATCCAGTTCCATTTCGACGAGACTGGCGACGAGGCCGAAGCCACAGAACTGCTACAGTACGTGGCCGAACAATTCCCGCAAATCACGTCGCTGATGTACTTGGACAACCAGAAGTGCAACGACACCATCGGCGACCAGAACATACGGGTGTTCAAGGGCGAGGATCATATTTTCGAGCTGATGGAAGACCTCCGATTCAAGGTCGGCCCCAAGTCTTTCTATCAGACGAATACAGAGCAGGCCTACCACCTCTACAGCGTAGCCCGCGACTTTGCAGGCCTGACAGGCAGCGAGACTGTCTACGACCTCTATACTGGAACGGGCACCATCGCCAATTTCGTGGCACGACAAGCACGCCAGGTCATCGGAATCGAATACGTGCCGGAGGCCATTGAAGACGCCAAGGTCAATTCCATCATCAACGGCATCAAGAACACGCTGTTCTATGCCGGCGACATGAAGGACATACTGACCGATGACTTCATTGCCGGACACGGACGACCTGACATCATCATCACCGACCCGCCACGCGCTGGCATGCACCCCGACGTGGTGAAGACCATCCTGCGTGCATCACCCAGCCGAATCGTCTACGTGAGCTGCAATCCCGCTACACAGGCACGCGACCTGCAGGTGCTCGACAGCGACTACCTCGTGGCCGAGGTGCAGCCCGTCGATATGTTTCCACATACGCCCCACGTAGAGAACGTGGTGCTGCTTATCAGAAGGAATCTGGAATGAAACGACGCGTTCTACTGATATACACGGGAGGCACCATCGGCATGAAGCGAAACCCGGTCACGGGAGCTTTAGAGCCGCTGGACTTTGAGCAGTTGCTGTGCCATGTGCCTGAACTGTCGGAGGTGCCCACCGAGATTGCCTCCTACCAGTTCTCGCCGCCTATCGACTCCAGCGACATGTCACCGCGCCTGTGGACGGAACTGGTACACATCATTGCTGACCACTACGACCAGTACGACGGCTTCGTCATTCTCCACGGCACCGACACGATGGCCTATACGGCCTCGGCCCTGTCGTTTATGCTGGAGAATCTGACCAAGCCCGTCATCCTCACCGGCTCGCAATTGCCTATCGGACAGTTGCGTACTGACGGCAAGGAGAACCTCATTACCTCGATAGAGATTGCCGCCGCACGGCGGCAGGACGGCACGGCGCGGGTGCCAGAGGTGTGCATCTATTTCAATGGCCACCTGATGCGCGGCAACCGCACCACCAAGCAGAGCGCCGACGAGTTCAACGCCTTTGAGTCGTTCAACTATCCCCATCTGGCTGATGCCGGCGTGGAAATTAGTTACCACGACGAACTGATACACCGTCCGGCAGCAAAGGCCGTAATGAGGCCACAATACCGTCTGGACGCCAATGTCATCATCTTCTCGCTCTTCCCCGGCGTGCGTGAAGACCTTATCCGCCACATCATTGCCACGCCCAACCTGCGCAGCATCGTGATGCGCACCTTCGGTTCAGGCAACGCCCCTCACAGTCCGTGGCTGCTTAGTGCTCTGCGCGAGGGCACACGCTGCGGCAAGGTCATCGTCAATGTGAGCCAGTGCCTGCAAGGGCACGTGGAGATGGGCCGCTACGGCACTGGCTACCAGTTGCAGGAAGCAGGCGTGGTGAGCGGCTGCGACGCCACCGTGGAGGCAACCGTGGCCAAACTGATGTATCTGCAAGGCAAATACGACGATCCGGAACAAGTGCGCAAGTTTATGCGCCAGAGCATCTGCGGGGAAATCACAATCCAGTAGGCTTAATAACAAAACAATTAACAACACCCTTAAAAAACAAAAAAATGAAAGACTTAAAAGGAACAAAGACAGAGAAGAACCTGCAGGAAGCATTTGCAGGCGAGAGTCAGGCACGCAACAAGTACACTTTCTTCGCTTCGAAGGCCAAGAAGGACGGCTATGTGCAAATCAGCAACATCTTCTTAGAGACGGCTGCCAACGAGAAGGAGCACGCCGAAATCTGGTACAAGTACCTTAACGGCGGAAAGGTGAGCGACACCGTCACCAACCTGGAGGACGCTGCCGGCGGCGAGAACTTCGAGTGGACCGACATGTATGCCCGTATGGCCCGCGAGGCACGTGAGGAAGGTTTCGACGAGATTGCCGAGAAGTTCGAGATGGTGGCAGCCATCGAGAAGGAGCACGAGGAGCGCTATCGCAAACTGCTCGACAACATCAAGAAGGAACTGGTGTTCTCACGCGAGGGCGACGTCATCTGGCAGTGCAGCAACTGCGGCCACATCGTCATCGGCAAGAAGGCTCCAGACGAGTGCCCCGTCTGCAACCACGCCCAAAGTTACTTCCAACTGAAGGCCGAGAACTATTAACCCAGCAAAGACAGGAAAATGCCCAATGCCCAATGGTCTATGGCCAATGGCCGACTGACCCTTTTGCTCCTATGCCTGTTGCTCTGGCCTTCGGGAGCCTCCGCCGTACTGAAAGAGAAGAACCTGGAGCAGACCCTGGAGGTGCTGCGATGGGAACTGACCGAATATGAACAGACGCTGAAGAACGAGGCCGCCGAGCGCCAGGCACAGACACGGAACATCGTGGAGCAACTGAAGGAGACGATGCGGCGCAGCAGCCAGAACGCGCTGATGCTCTATTCGCAGCAGCCCAACTACGTTTTCGACCTGACATACGCCTGCCACGAAGCCACCGAGCAGTACCGCGAGTTCCAGCGCCAGCAACTGCCTTTCCAGTCGTTCATTGCCAGCGCCGATGCCGAGATTGCAAAGTACGACAGTCTGATGGTAAGCCTGAAGGCTATGCGCGGCGAGATGCTCTCGGCCTCGGCCCGCAACGACCGTGCCGTCTGTATGCAGTTGGCCGTGAGCATCAGGCAGATGCTGTCCGACGGTCGCGAACAGGTGAGTGGCTACATGAGCATCTACGACAGCACGGAGCAACGGCTGAAGGCGCTGAACGACTATGCCAACAAGCGCTACAACGAGATACAGACGGGCATTTTCCGGAACGGCGGTGAGAACTACCTGTCGGTGCTGCGCAACTTTGGCGCACGATGGGCAGATGCGACCGAAGTGACTGCCAACAAGTACCGGCCCACGAACAACAGTTCGGACTGGAGCAGTGCGGTGATATTGCGGCTCTTCCTCATCATTGGGTTCTATATTGTGGTGGCCGTGCTGCTCAACCTGCTCGTGTTCCGCTTTATGCCCAAAAGGTTCCACTCCAAGGAATTCCTGAAGAAGCGGTCGTGCATCATCATGGCCACCACCACCATCACCTTCGCCGCCATACTGGGCATACTTAGGGCCACGCTGCAGCAGAACTTTTTCATTATGGCCAGCGGGTTGCTCATCGAGTATGCGTGGCTGCTGGGCGTGATACTCATATCGCTGCTGCTGCGCGTCAGCGGCGACCAGATACGCAGTACCTTCCGTATTTACACACCGCTGCTCTTTGTGGGCTTTCTGGTGATAGCCCTGCGTATTGTGCTCATCCCCAACGAACTGGTGGCTATCACCTTTCCGCCAATCCTGCTGGTTTGCGCCCTGTGGCAGTGGAGCGTCATCAGGCGGCACAACAAGAACGTGCCACGCTCCGATATGGTCTATACCTGGCTCTCGCAGGCAATGTTCCTGGTTTCGCTAGTGTGCTCGTGGCTGGGCTACACGCTGTTGGCGGTGCAGATACTGATTTGGTGGATTATGCAACTCACGTGCATCCTCACCATCACCTGTGTCAGCCAGTACCTGAAAATCTACGGCGAGCGTCACGGCTACAGCCAGGCCAATATCACGCGCTCCTGGCTCTATCTCTTTGTCTACAAGGTGGTGCTGCCCGTGGCGGGCGTGCTCTCAGTGATGCTCTCGGTCTATTGGGCCGCCGACGTGTTCAACCTGAGCGACCTGTGCTGGCAGAAATTCAACGAGAACTACATCAACCTTGAGAATCTGCAAGTGAGCATCGTGAAACTCTCGGTGGTGGTCTGCCTGTGGTTCTTTTTCGCCTACATCTCCAGTACGGTGCTCGCACTGTTGCGCTTGCACTTCCAGACCCAGGACGCCTCGACGGCGGCCAGTCGCGAGGTGATGGGCAAAAACGTGATTCAAGTGCTGGTCTGGGGTCTGTGGCTGCTTATATCGCTGGCCTATCTGCACATCAGCGTGGCATGGCTGGTGGCCATCAGCGGCGGACTCTCCACCGGTATCGGCTTTGCCTCGAAAGACATCATCGAGAATATCTACTACGGTGCCACACTCATGGCCGGACGCATCAAGGTGGGCGACTGGATTGAGGTGGACGGCACGATGGGCAAGGTGAACAGCATCAGTTACACATCGACGGTCATCGAGTCGCTCTACGGCGAGGTCATCACCTTCCAGAACAGCCAACTCTTCGCCAAGAACTACAAGAACCTGACGCGCAACCACGGCTATATCCTGGCGGCCATCCCGTTCTCTGTGGCCTATGGCTCCAACCTCCAACAGGTGAGCACCCTCGTCGAGGAGGCCGTGACTGCCCTGCACCATAAGTGGACCGACCGCAGCAAGCAGGTGAAGACGGTGGTGGCAAAGATGGGTGAGTCGAGCGTAGACTTCAAACTCTACATCTGGTCTGACGCTGTGAAGAGAATTTACGTGGTGAGCGACGTCACCCGCTGCATATACGACACGCTGCGCAGCAACGGCATCCAGATTCCGTTCCCACAGCGCGACATCACGATTAAGAATATGAAGGTAAATAGCAATGGACAACTGGACTGAGAACGTCATCATAGCCGACGGCGACTATATTGACCGCGTGGCGTTCAACCTGATAGTGAATTTCGAGCGGATGCTGGGCCGGCGCATTCCTCAGGCAGACACGGCGCGGTGGGCCGAGTGCATCGCCTTAGACGGCGGACTGCGCGAGGGCAGCCACGAGACGACCGTGGTGCTCATACACGATACGGCCAAGAAACAGATGGAGAACTTCGCCCCCGGCAACTATACTGACGAACTTAACGGGAAGGCTTTCCAAGGCCGATTGGGTGAGTTCTGCTTCACCGCCGTCTCCACCGAGGGACTGGCCACCAAGGAAAGCCTATTCGCCGACACCCTGCAACTGACCTTACAACAAAAGGATGTGAAGCGACTGATGGTCATTCCCGACGAGGCCAACTACGACCGCATCCGCCAAGCCCTGCGCCAAGCCGACGACGAGAAGCGAATCACCATGTTCGCCATGCAACCTATGCCCGGCGGGAATTTCCGCCAAGAAATACTGGGCTATTCGCTCATGGCCGCGCTGGGAATAAAAGGAAGTGAAATTGAAAATAAGACAACTGAGACAACAAAAACAACATAGCAACGCCAAAAAGTTGTCCAAGTTGTTCAGGTTGTCGTAAATAAAGACTGAATATCAAGTGAAATGATGGAAAAACTACTATCGTCGGTGCCATACGACCAGTTGTGGCAATGGGCACTCACATTTTGCAAGAACGCCGTGCTGGCCGTCATCGTCTATCTCATTGGCCGTTGGGCAATTAAGTGGCTCATACGCCTGGCCAACAAAATGTTGCAGCGCAGCAAGGTAGACCCAACCCTCTACTCTTTCCTCGACAGCATCATCAGCGTGGTGCTCTGGCTCACGCTCGCCATTGTCATCGTCTCTATCCTTGGCATTGAGACCTCATCGTTTATCGCCCTCTTCGCCTCGGCAGGTATGGCCATCGGTATGGCACTGAGCGGCACATTGCAAAACTTTGCCGGCGGCGTGATGATTCTGCTCTTCAAGCCGTTCAAGGTGGGCGACTACATCGAGGCACAGGGCTATGCCGGCACAGTAAAGGAGATACAGATATTCAACACTATCATTCGTACCACCGACGCGCAGACCATCATCATTCCCAACGGCGGACTGAGCACCGGTTCGATGAAGAACTACAGCACCGAACCTTACCGCCGGGTGGATATTGAGTTCCAAGTGGCCTACGGCTCTGACCTTGACGAAGTGAAACAGGCCATCGGCGACATTCAGCGGCAGAACCCACTCATCCTGCAAGGCCCTGTAGCAGACTCGCCAGTAGTGGCTGCGCCCTGGATAGGACTCAGCAAACTGGGCGACAGCGGCGTGGTGGTGAACACCCGCTCGTGGTGCAAGAGCGCCGACTACTGGACGGTCTACTTCTATCTCACCGAGACCGTCTACCAGCAACTCAAGTCACGCGGATTTATGTTCCCCTTCAACCGCATGGATGTCACCATCCTGAACAAGTAGACATCACATTCACTCTTTCGTCTTGGAAGAAATGGCTGCAGGCAAATCAATAACGTGTCACTTGTTTCAGTGCCGGAGAACACTCCTCGCACATTACCGTAGTTGAAACCATCTTTTTAGGTGCTTCTACACTCTCTAACGACAGACAGCGACAGAAAGGCTTTTCACCTGTCTCCTTTACATTCTCAGGTATGCGCATTTTCTGCAGCGACCAGCAGTCAAGAAATGCGTAACTGTCTATTTTTGTCACCTTTTCAGGAAGAATCACTCTGTAGAGAGACGTACATTGTTTGAACATGCGTTTGCCTACCACATTCTTAGTACAGAAATAGCTTACCCAATATTTGTTATCATCAGTACGTGTATAGAACATTCCCTCATGCTTGGTTCCAATCTCGCCCTTGAACTCCCTCCACTTTTTCTCATCCATAGTGTCAAAGTTATAGAAAGACGACTTGCTTCCATACAACGATGTTTCAGAATGACGCCATGTTCCACTTGCTTTCTCGGTGAGATAGGGTTCTTTGTCACTTACTATTACGGCATTTGAAAGGTTCAACTCGCGCAAGGCTCCACCAGTCCATCCGTCATTTGATACACCTTCATCATTTGCCCCTGCCATCTTTCTCAGAAGCCTGATGTCCTTGCTGTTCAATGGGCCGCTGACAGTAAGATGCGTGACACTGCCTTTCTCGTCGTCGCTGAGCAATTGCTCCAGTGTCCCAGCGACATTCAACACCACATCCTTATT
>JAGCZA010000078.1 GCA_017960525.1 Prevotella sp. | reverse complement strand
GTGGCCAGCAAGAACCTGAAGAAGGGTATCTACGTGGTTGATGGCAAGAAGGTGACTGTGAAGTAAACACCACAGACTTAGCTTTATAATTATCCCCCAAGCCCAGGATGAATAAGGGTTTGGGGGATAATTGTGTTTTAGAAGGAATGGGTTTAGAATTCCTTGTAATAGGCGTCCAACAGCTGCTGGGCGGCAATGAAGCTGGTTTTCTGGCCTTGAAGCACGGCCAGCTCTGCCTCGTTGAGGCGGGTACGGATGGTCGGGTTGTTGTAGAAATTGAGGCGGAGCTGCTCGTTGATGGTTTCATACATCCAGTACTTGGCCTGCTCTTGTCGGCGATGGTTGAAGTAACCGTTGTGCTTCACAAAGTCAAAGTACTCGTAAATCATATCCCACACTTCCTTCACGCCAGTGCCATAAAACCCGCTGTAGCACAGCACCTTTGGCAGCCATCCGCTTTCGGGCATGGGGAAGAAGTGGAGGGCGTTGCGGAAGTTGGTGGCCGCCATCTGGCAGCGGTCCACGTTATCGCCGTCGCACTTGTTGATGACTATGCCGTCGCTGATTTCCATAATGCCGCGCTTGATGCCTTGCAGCTCGTCGCCTGTGCCAGCCACCTGTATGAGCAGGAAGAAGTCCACCATTGAGTGGCAGGCTGTCTCGCTCTGGCCTACGCCCACGGTCTCCACAAAGATTTTGTCGAAACCTGCCGCCTCACAGAGGATAATGGTCTCGCGGGTTTTGCGTGCCACGCCTCCCAGGGAGCCAGCCGATGGGCTGGGGCGTATGAATGAATCGGGATGGACGGAGAGCTTCTCCATTCTCGTCTTATCGCCCAAGATGCTTCCCTTCGAGCGCTCGCTGCTGGGGTCAATAGCCAATACGGCCAGTCTGCCGCCCTTCTCGCGCAACAGATGTATGCCGAACTCGTCGATACTAGTTGACTTTCCGGCACCCGGCACGCCGCTAATGCCTATTCTAACGCTGTGGCCGCTGTATGGCAGACAGCGGTCTATGACCTCCTGCGCCTTTGCGTAGTGGTCGGGATGGACGCTTTCGATGAGGGTGACAGCTTGTGACAGCACAGTAATGTCGCCCTTGATGATGCCTTCCACCATTTCTCCAACAGTAAGTTGGCGGTGGCGCACTCGGTTTCGTTTTAGGTATGGGTTGATGATGGCTGGTTGCTCTACGCCGCTGTTCACTTGCAGTCCGGCATATTCACTACTGTTCTCGGGATGTTCCATATTATTATAATAATGTGGGCTGTAGTTTATTCCACTCTGATGTTGATGACCACTTTTGGATGGTCGGGGGCATTGGTAATCATAAGCACACGTGGCTTGGAGCGTGCTGCGAGCAGTTTGTGGCGTTCGATGCTAACCTTGAGCTTTGTGGTTTCCTGTGGTTGTAGTTCCCGCTTGCCCAGTGTCACCTTCATACCGGCTGTGAACATCTGTAGTGACGAGATTTTCAGTACAGACTGTCCAGAATTGGTGATGGTGATGGTGTTGGACTTGTGGCGTGCGTCGAACAGGAGCGTGTCGGCAGAGAGAACCATCGCTGGCGCATTGCTGTCTGTAGCCTCCATTTTTGGCAGAAGCACTACGGATACGGGAATTTCATTGTTGCTGCTCACTTTCTCGCCGAGCTGGCGTGCCAGGTAGATGGATGTCTGTGTGAGTCCATAGTCGTGCAGCTTGTCGCTGTCGAGCATCAGCGTCACTTTTCCCTTCTTTCCGGGCAGCAGCTTTTCGGGTGTGGCCAAAGCGGTGAGGTATGGGGGCAGATGTAGCACGTTGGGTGTCATTGTTTCCTCGCCGTTATTCACGATGTGTATGTCCGCTTCCGGATGGTCGCCTGCGTTCACGTCGTCGAACTCAATGACGTTTGCATCGGCCAGCATCAGTCCAAAAGCGTAAGGATAAGTGGCCGAAAAGTCCTCCCAGTCACTCACTACCATTCCTTTCATCCTCAGCGTAATTGGGTTTTTGGAGCCGTTGCTGTAGACCATTGCCTGCTTGACGAAATGTCCAAGCATACGTGCGTCGTAGGTCAAGCTGATGGTGAATTTGTCACCTGCTCCGATGCTTTTCTTGGGATAGTCAGCAAGTGTGCATCCACAACTGGTTTTCACGCTGCTGATGTTGAGATGGCGTGAGCCTTTGTTGCGCAGTTCGAACTTGGCGGTGACCGGCGTACAAAAGCTGGTTTTCCCTACGTCGACAGTCGTACTTTCCACCACCAGCTTTTGGGCGGTTGCAGTTGGTGGGCAGGCCGTCAGTAGGGTTGTTAGGAGTGGTATGAGAAGTTGTTTCCTGGTCATTGTTGCTGTATTCGGGCTGCCCCATTATGCGTGAGGCAGCCCGGATTCTATGTGTTGTATGTAGTGGAAGTGCGAGGGGAATTACTCCGTAGCCTTGCGTTCCACCTTCTCCATCACGGTCTTTTCCACCTCCACATCTTTGTAGGTGGTCACTTCGCGTGTGCCTTCACCGTCTACGATGACGCAGCGGTTTCTGTTGTTGCCTGGGTCGATGTCGTTGGGGAAGGGCTGTACGGTGTCACCCTTTGAGTCGATGAGGATGTTGGCAGCATTACAGCCATATTTCTCCACGAGGTCGGCCTTGAACTGCTCTGCACGGCGCTTGGCGTACATCACGTTCAGCTTGGCGTTGCCAGTTACCTTGTCAGCATAGCCTACCACCTGAATCTTCGAATTGGGATTGTCTTTCATAAACTGTGCCACTTCCTTCAGCGTTGTAGCGTGGCCGTCGTTGTCGCTCAGTCGGACGTCGTAGAACACCTCCTTGTGCAGGTTCACCTTTTCCTTGCTTACCACGGGGCGGCGCTCCATCACCTTCTTGACAACGGGAATCTCCTCCATTATGGCAGTAGCCGTGGCCGGGGCGGGTTCTTCCATTTTCAGGGCGACTTTAGGTGTGAAATCTTTCTTTGCAGCCTTGTGGCCGAAGCGGAAGTTCACGCCCAGCATTGCCGTGAACATCCAGTCGTCGGCATCGTTGGTTTTCGAGTTGAAGCGGTCGTCGAGCGAGTTAGCGTTCACCTCTAAAGAGAGTCCCAGGGGCTTCTGCATGTTGGTCTCCAGTCTCAGACCGGCACGCAGGTTGTGGCTTAGACGGTTCTTGTCCCACGCCAGCGGAGCTTTGTATGCCGGCAGATTCAGGGCTTTCAGTTCATCGTTGTCCCATGCGTAGTTCAGACCCACGCC
Organism: Prevotella sp.; assembly: GCA_017960525.1. Taxonomy (GTDB): domain Bacteria; phylum Bacteroidota; class Bacteroidia; order Bacteroidales; family Bacteroidaceae; genus Prevotella. Next base: position 6,655 of record JAGCZA010000078.1, on the reverse strand, counting down.
CCCCAACAGGATGACGTTCAAGAAGCGGTCGTAGTTCTTGCTGAACAGGTTCGACAAATTAATCATCAGGTCGAGGTCTGGCGTGATGTAGTTCCACTTATAGTACTGGTCAGGATTCTTGACACCGCTTTTTGCCTGCCATCCGTTCACATGCAAGCGTGCTCCTACGACGGGTGTGAAGTAGTGGCCCAGCGAGAATGCTGCCGTTGGTGTGATGAGCTTGCCGAAGTTCATTTGTGTGGCTGTCAGCTGCAGTCCTCCCTGTGCCTCCACGTAGGTGTACGACTTCCAGTCGCTGGTCTGTGCTTGTGCTGTTACAGCCATCATCAGGGCAGCGGTAGCCAAAGTGAAAAGTCTTTTGTTCTTCATTTGCTTTAGAGTTTTTATTAATTATCAGGTTATTTGTGTGCAAAGATACACATTTTTCCCGAAATGACAAGAAAATTTGCAAAAAATCGTTTAAAAATAACGTTATATTGTCGAAAAGCGTTACCTTTGTCCTGCAATAATGCAATAAAATGCGGTATTATGGCAGTAGAAATTACACGAGTGACCGACAAACGAGGCCTGGACCGTTTCATCCAGTTGCACTACGACCTTTATCGTGGCAATGCTTTCGATGCCCCCAATTTATATATGGACGAGGTTCACACGTTGAGCCCTTTCATCAAGAAACAGAATCCCGCCTTTGAGTTCTGCGAGGCCGAGTATTTCATGGCCGAGCGCGACGGCAAGGTGGTGGGTCGCGTGGCCGCCATTATCAACCGCCGCTACAACGAGCAGTGGAAGCGTCCGGCAGTGCGTTTTGGCTGGATTGACTTCATCGACGATATGGAGGTGAGCCGTGCCTTGCTGCGTGCCGTTGAGGATTGGGGCCGCGAGCGTGGTATGAAAGAGATTATCGGGCCGCTGGGCTTCACCGATATGGATCCTGAGGGCATGCTGACATACGGCTTCGACCAACTCGGCACGATGGCCACCATTTACAACTACGACTACTATCCGCGCCACATGGAGCAGATGGAGGGCTACGAGAAGGACAACGACTATGTGGAATTCAAGCTCTACGTGCCCAAGGAGGGTATGCCCGAGAAGTTCCTGAAGATAGCCCAGTTGGTGGAGAAGCGCTACAATCTGCATTGTCCCAAACTGAAGCGCAGCCAGGTGTTCGGCCCTGAGCAGTACGGTCAGAAGGTGCTCGATGTGGTGAACCGCACTTTTGGCCACCTCTACGGCTACTCCCAGATGACCCAGCGGCAGATTGACGAGTATGTGGAGATGTACTTCAAGTTCTTCTCGATGGATATGATTTGTGTCATCGAAGACTGGAATACGCCGAACCACGATGTCATCGGCGTGGGTATCACTATCCCTTCGCTGGCTCGTGCCCTCCAGAAGTGCCACAACGGCCGGCTGTTCCCCTTCGGCTGGTGGTATCTGATGAAGGCCCTGAAGTTCAAGAAGACCGACATTGTCGACTGTCTGCTTGTCGGCATCCTGCCAGAGTATCGGGCCAAGGGCGCTAACGCTTTGCTCTTCTACCACCTCATCCCCGTCTATCAGAAATACGGTTTTCTCTGGGGAGAGACACAGGTGGAAATGGAGTCCAACGAACAGGTGCAGAGCCAGTGGCAGTATCTGGAGCACGATTTGCACAAACGTCGCCGCTGTTACAAGAAACAGTTGTGATTCCTTAAATTAGAAACAAAACACTTTTTTGATATGAACAAAATCCATCCATTGGCCATAGTCGATCCCGAAGCCATTCTTGGCGACAACAACGAGATCGGGCCTTTCTGCGTGATTGACAAGAACGTAGTCATTGGCGACAACAACAAGTTGCTCAACAGCGTTACCATACACTTTGGCGCCCGCATCGGCTCAGGCAATGAGTTCTTCCCAGGAGCATCCATCTCCACCAAGCCTCAGGACCTGAAGTTCCAAGGCGAGGAGACCGTCTGCGAGATAGGCGACAACAACAGCATCCGTGAAAACGTGACCATCAGCCGAGGTACTGCCTCGAAGGGGAAGACCGTCGTGGGCAACAACAACCTTTTGATGGAGAATATGCACATCGCCCACGACTGCGTGATAGGCAATGGTTGTATCATCGGCAACTCCACCAAGTTTGCCGGCGAGGTGGTGGTCGACGACAATGCCATTATCTCCGCCGAAGTGCTCTTCCACCAGTTCATCCGCGTTGGCAGTTTCGTTATGATACAGGGAGGCAGCCGCACCAGCCAGGATATCCCGCCCTACATCATTGCTGGCAAGGAGCCTATCCGCTTCGCAGGCGTCAATCTCATCGGCCTGCGTCGTAGGGGCTTCAGCAATGACACCATTGAGATGATACACGACACCTATCGCACCATTTATGCCCGTGGCATCCTGAAGGACGGCATTGCCGAGGCGCGTGCCAAGTACCCCGATTCAAAGGAGGTGGAGTATATCTGCTCCTTTATAGAAAACTCCAAGCGGGGCATCATCAGGTGAAGAAACTCATTGTCGTCACCGGCCCCACAGCCGTAGGGAAGACCGAATTGTGTCTGGGACTTGCCGAAAGGCTCAGTGTTCCCATCATCAATGCCGACTCCCGCCAACTGTACCGTGACTTGAAAATAGGCACTGCCGCACCTACTGAGGCCCAACTTCAGCGCGTGCGGCACTACTTTGTGGGCACGCTGGCGCTCGACGAGTACTATAGCGCCTCGATGTACGAACAGCAGGTGACGGCTCTGTTGCCCAGCCTTTTTGCCAAGAGCGACTACGCCCTGCTGACGGGTGGTTCTATGATGTACATCGACGCCGTTTGCAATGGCATCGACGACATCCCCACCGTTGACGATGATACCCGCAACCTGCTGAAGCAGCGACTCGCCGACGAAGGACTGGAGGCACTCTGCGAAGAACTCCATCGGCTCGACCCGGAGCATTGGGCCATCGTAGACAGGAAGAATCCGAGGCGCGTGGTGCACGCCTTGGAGATTTGTCTGATGACAGGCCGCACCTACACCTCGTTTCGGAAAAAGGAGTCGGGCGAATGCGGGCAAGGGGCTTCGCCCAGGTCCTTCCAAGTGGTGAAGATTGGACTGACACGCCCTCGTAAGGAAATCTACGACCGCATCAACCGCCGTGTAGACCAGATGATGGCCGACGGGCTGCTCGACGAGGCGCGCCGCCTCTACCCCTGGCGTCACCTCAATGCCCTTAACACCGTGGGATACAAGGAGATGTTCGCCTGTCTCGACGGCACTTGGACGCTCTCCGAGGCTGTGGAACGACTCAAAGGCAACACCCGCCGCTATGCCCGCAAACAACTCACGTGGTTCAAGCGCGACCCTGCCGTCACTTGGTTTTCGCCTGACGAGCCAGAAGCCATTTTCAGCCACATCACCACTTAGGCAAGACAGGCCCTCGAAGCGGCCTTAAAATTTGGTTCGTCCAAACCAGGAGTTTGGTTCGTCCAAACTGGTAGTTTGGTTCGTCCTTTCTCCCACTTTGGTTCGTCCAAATTTTCAGACGGCTCTGAGGGCCGTTTGGGGTTAAAATCGTTAAAAAGTGGTTTTTCTTTTGCCATCTTATAAAAAAGTCGTAACTTTGCCGACGCTTAGAAATATGCGCGTGACCATATATAACTGACTAAAACTAAATCTATATGCATATTCTGAATTTGGAAAGAAAAGGCAATTGCAAGGGGCTTCGGCTTCTGGCTCTTTGGATGGTGCTCATGTGTCCGCAGATGGTGGCTGTCTGGGCGGCTGGCACGTGGATTGACGTGACGGACCAGTACATGACAAACCCCAGTTTCGACAACAATACCAGTACTGGCTGGGAATGGGAGACCAACTCCGGCACCGTGGGCGTTGGCTCAAACAATATGCGTTTCTATAGCGGTTGGTTCGACTTCCATCAGCAACTTACCGGTTTGCCAAAGGGCCAGTATCGTCTGAAAGTCCAGTCGTTCTATCGTGACGGCCTGTCAGATGAGTCGTACAATGCCCATCAGGCAGGGACGGAGAATCTGTCTGCCGAACTTTATGCCGGCGATGCGTCCATTCCCCTGGTGAGCGTCTACTCCGAGTCGCTCAGTTACAATGCCGCCGGTCGATGCTGGACCCGCGACAACGTGAACTTCTATCCTGACGGTCGCGACGCCGCAATGGAAGCCTTTCAAAATGATATGTACTGGAACGCCTTGGAGTTCAGTGCCGAGGGCGATGTGCTTATCGGCATTATGTGTCCTGACTCCAAGAATGGCAACTATTGCGTCATCGACAATTTCGTGCTGGAGTATATGGAGGGTTCCAACGACGGATGGACTGACGTCACCAACTACCTTATTTCCAATCCTGGCTTTGCCGACAACGATGTCGACGGCTGGAACTGGAATAGCGATGCTTCGTCCCAAAAAAGCGATTACGGCTGTATGGAGTTTTGGAACGGTACCTTCGACATCTGGCAAGATCTCGCTGGCCTGCCCAGCGGCAAGTACCGCCTCTCTGTGCAGGCTTTCTACCGTGCTGGTGCCAACTCCTCGACCTATACCGCCCATAACAATGGCAGAGAAAGCGTCACCGCCCGTCTTTATGCCGGAAACAACGAGAAAGCGCTGATGAGTGTCTTTGACGTGGAGTTTGACGACAACCTGAACTGGGATTGCTGGGGGCCGAATAGCAGCGACTGGTGGAGCAGCCAGCCACCCTACTTCCCGAATGGAATGTCATCAGGTAGTGCCGCCTTTGCACAAGGTGCCTACTGGAATCAGATGGAGTTCGACTTTAGTGGTGGCGATTTGCGGATTGGTATGAAGAACTCGACTCGTAAAAGTGACAACTGGTGTCTCTTCGACAATTTCAAACTGGAGTATTTCGGCCAGGTGGTGAAGGCCACATCCGTCCAGGCTACAATTGCCGACCCAGAGATTTCCGTGGGTCAGCAGACAATGGTTTCGGCCACTATTCTGCCTAGCGATGCAATGTGTAAGAAGGTCGTATGGTCATCGGCCAATCAGAATGTGGCCTTTGTCAATGGAAATGGCATAGTGACAGGTGTCGGCCCAGGTACCACCACCATCAAGGCCACCACTACCGACGGCTCGAAACTCTCGGCTACGGTCAGTGTGAAAGTGACAAAGACCCCGCCCACCTCGGCCTCGCTCATCGTCAACGAGATTATGGCCTGCAATGTTGACGAGTTCGTCAGCCCTGCCTGGAACTTCGACGGCTGGGTGGAGTTCTACAACCCCACCGACCAGGCTGTCAGTCTTGCCGACTGCTATATGAGCGACAATGCATTGGAGCCTCTGAAGTGGCAAATGCCTTCCAATGCCAGCACGGTGCCTGCCCACGGCTTCTGTGTGGTATGGTTCGATAGTAATGGCATTGCTCCGCAGAACGCACCCTTCAAACTCGATGTCGATGGCGGCACCATCCTCGTCAGCGACGATACTGGGAAACTCGTTGTCGAACAGTCCTACCCGTCAGGTATGGAGCGTGTCAGTTACGCCCGTATCACCGATGGCGGTACCACCTGGGGCTTTGCCGTTCAGGCTACGCCAGGTGAGTCAAATGCCGCTACCACATACGCAGACCAGCAACTGGAGGCCCCTGTCGTCGACCAGCCCTCGCAACTCTTCAATGGCAGTCTGACGGTCAATGTGACCATTCCAACAGGCTGTAAACTGTACTATACAACCGACGGCACGCTGCCTACCATCGAAAGCACAAGGAGCACCACGGGACGCTTTACCGTCAGTTCAACCTCCAACTATCGCTTCCGTCTCTTTGCCGATGGGCAGTTGCCCTCACGAGTGACCACGCGCTCCTACATCCTGCGCGACAAGGACTACTATCTGCCTGTAGTGTCGGTGGTTACCGATCCCGACTTCCTCTACAGTTCGGAGATGGGCGTTATGACCACTGGCCCCAACGGACGTCCAGGCAATGGCCGTGATGACAACTGCAACTGGAATATGGACTGGGATCGCCCTGTCAACTTCTCGTACCTCGATGCCGACGGTAAGATGGTGCTCAACCAGGATGTGGAGTTGGAAATGTGTGGCGGATGGAGCCGTGCCTATACGCCACACTCCTTCAAGCTGAAGGGCAGCAAGGAGATGGGCGGCAACAAGTACCTCGATTACTCCTTCTTTGGTCAGAAGCCCTATGTCCACACGCGCACCCTGCAGATACGCAATGGCGGCAACGACAACAACTGCCGCTTCAAGGACGCTGCGCTGCAGACCATCGTCGAGACTTCGGGCATGGACGTCGACTGCCAGAGTTACCAGCCCGTCCACGAGTTCATCAACGGCAACTACATAGGCGTACTCAACGTGCGTGAGACCAACAACAAGCATTTCGTTGATGCCAACTGGGGCTGGGACGATGACGATATTGACCAGTTCGAGATGTCGCCCGACTCCGCCTACGTGCAGAAGTGCGGCACGCCCGATGCCTTCCTCCGTCTGGTGGACACGCTTTCGCCCAATGCCAACGGTAGTGCGTGGTCTGCAATTGAGAATCTGCTCGACATAGACGAGTACACCAACTATATGGCTGTTGAGATGTACTTGGGCAGCACCGACTGGCCCCAGAACAACGTGAAGGGCTTCCGCCTGCGCGACGGTGGCAAGTTCCGCTTTGTGCTGTTTGAC